>NZ_LBJW01000108.1:0-328680 GCF_028128865.1 Bradyrhizobium sp. CCBAU 11357
TCCGACCAATCTGCGACGTGAGGATTCTCCTTGCCAACCCGGAGCCGTCCACACATGGCCCATCGGCGAAGTTGCGCCTCGGCGGTCGGTAGTCCGCTCCTTGAGCCAAAGCGGACCAGATTTGCTCAACCCGAGTTCTTCGCGTTTTGACCCTGGCTGTGTAAAACCGCGAAAGATCGAGAGACGGCTAGAATTACATTCTTCAGTTCGTTCTCTAAGTTGAATGCGCTTGCGAGGTTGACCGGACCCTAAAGAGCCATTAGCCCGCTCCCTCAGGTATGCTACCCTGATTTTTGGCCGAGGGGCATCCGGACGCTGCCGTCATCGTTGCTTCTGTGGGCGGACGAGGTGGTTGAATAGGTTGCTGATTTAAAGCTTGTTGATGCTTACTGCGCTTCTCTTCAAAGCCTGATCGCTAGCTGGGGGCTCGCAATGCAGCTTAAGCAATGGCTTGAAACCAACGCGGATGTTCCAGATATCCCCGTTCCGGGTGCGATGCCCAACATCACCTTTAGTCAACTCTACGCGAATAAATTGATTGATGCAGGAATACAAGACGACGAGCGAGATCTGCCGAAGGTTGGCCTAACCTGGGAGGACCTGAAGGAGATCGGTGTCGCAGTCGGTTATCGCCACCGCATCCTTAAAGCAATTCAGAAGATTGCCCCGCGCGAGCTAAAGCGCGATGGGACTGACGACGCTAAGGATCGCCACGACCTAATAAAGCGATTTGTTCCTATTGCCCTCAGCGTGGGATTTGCGGCCCGTCTCGTCGACATCGATTGGATTAAAAAAGGCACGCCAATTACCTATGACGAGTTAGAGCAATTAGCTCGGCTTTTCACTGGGGTCTTCGTCGCGGTAAGTGGGTGGGAGTGGTATCATCGAGACCTGAGATGGCATCCATTAGATGATGCCGGACGGTTCTTTGTAGACGTGGCGGTAGTTATCACCACTATCGTCTTCCTCTATTCCGCAAAGGATCCAGCACATTGGTTCGGCTTCCTTATTCTGATTTTCGCTCTCTACCTGTTTTGGGACGCTCTCACCTTCCGGCAGTATAAACAAGACTTCTATCCTTCAACGAGCGACCTGGGTTTCTATCCGCTGCGCGGCCCTATCAGTGATGCTCTTTGGACGTTCTACTTCATCGCGCTAGCGTACGGAGCGTTGTGGCCCTTCTCGAAATATGACTATCAGACGTTCGTTGATTGCCTTTTTGTTTTCCTAGGGGCGCTCTCCTTGCGCCTCTTGGCAAGCAAGCCGAAAAAGATGCCTGACGATACTTGGAAAAAAATGAGTTCCGGTGAACTGATCTGGGCTGCTCTTTGGCGAGTGTTGGTGGTTCTTGGACTTTTAGCGCTATACGTTATTGTATCGGCGTTGCATTTTGCGGACTATGTCAGTTTACTCGTGATCTACGCAAAGTCCCTTTTGTAGTCCGACCTGCAATGACGGGGGCCGATACGCGAGGAATATCAACAAGTGGGGGTGATCTGATCGACGACACACATGCTGGCAGGACGCGAACTTCGAGGACGGCATCACTCTGAGAGAAACGCCACACCTATCCGGAAGGGTGCCCGCCAAGCCACTCGGCAGGGCAACTTTAGACCGTGCTCTGTGATGATCAGAGTGAACCTGGCGGGAATTCGGTCTGTTGTATCCAAGAATTGCAGCGCCGCGCCCAATGTTGAGATATCGCGGATCGTGCAGGAGATCTTATCTCCGGCTCTCTCTATTTGCGCTGGCATAGCCGCGCGAAAGCGTGGGGCGTTACGCGTCTCTACCATGAGTTCAACTGCGATTGCAGTCCCTAGATCGATCCGTATTCCTCAACGCTCTGATTGATCCAAAGCAGCGCCGCCCGGCTATCCAACCACAAAAGTTGGTCTTCCTCCCCTTCGCCGCGAGTAGTGCAACACGAAACAATTCTCGCCATATCGGAATAACGGGTCGTGCGCTCGGCGCTCGGTTAAGGTGTGAACGTCGAATGCGGATACTGGTGCGTAGCAATAAGCTTCATGACTGAAACCTGCTTAGAGTAGCGCCATGCAAAGCGGAGCCCAGTTGATCAACCATGTGACGGGCTCTCTCGACGCTATTAATTACTTCCTCCGCTTGCAGAGTGATCTGACGGATACTCGGATCGTCTTTGAAGTCAGACAGTGTAATTGAATGCACCTGTTAGTAAGATCGAGTAACCAGAGAGTACGTCGCATGTCGTCTTGGCTCTGAGATCTGCTTCATGCAGCTCAGACAGGACGCTTGTAAGTGCTTGGATCCGACGAACAGCGGGATGAGATGTAGGACGTCTTCGACCGCGCGGGAAATCGAGCACCTTGGACACCGATGTCCTCCAAATTCTTGAAATATAGGTAGTATTACGGAAATCATTTAATGCTTCATAAGCTTCAATAGAAATGGCTATCGGTTTTCGGCGAAGCAGCAGAGCCTACCGAGAAGCAACCCTCATAGTTCGCCGCAACTCGCCGTACATCCGCTGCGCGTCCCGTTGCAGCGGCGGGTCATGTGGAAGCCTGGACCGATCTGCGAGGCAGGCACCCTCGCAAATCGCGCGTGGCATAAGTGCCATCACTTAGAGGGACGATCCTAATCTGAAACCGCCGGGCAGTCCCCGGTGATGCCTATTGCTACAGTCAACTGTTCTCTTCGTGGCTCCAACAGCCGGCCGCGACCAAGGCTTGTCACATGGCTCATCTGCGAAGTTGCCCGCGTCTGACGGAGGTCTGCTCATCGCGGCGAACCGGACTACATTTGCTTGGCCTGAGTTCTTCCCAGATTGACCCATTGCGGACCATAGCGGCGCGCCGGACTACGGAGGACCCCACCCAACGATTATTGTCGCCGGTTTCTGTACATTGCACCCAGTGTACCAGCTACCGACCCAAGGCACAGAGGCGCACCAACGCCGATCATTCCCCAGAATGCGAGTAGCAGGAGGTGAGCTGCCAAACCTTCTCCTATGACGTCACCTCGTAACCAAAGAGGTGCCGCTGCGGTCAGGAGCAACAGAGACCCGGCAACGGCGATTTTCATCCAAGATGTTGAGCGTGGATCACGCCGGGCGAAGTGAAATGATCCCCATGCGGCCGTGGAGGCAAGGACCGTCCATAGGATGCCAAGTGAAAGCATAGAGAGACAACATCCTCCAATCGGCTTCCATCGATAGAGAAGATTGGTGCACAAATCTTCGTCCATCAGATTAAAAATCCGAGCAAAATCCGTCCATCACTCTCAAGTCGGAGGTCGGCTCCTGGCCCATGGCTACCCCGAGCTCGTAGCGTCGCGAGGTCTGCTTCGTGAGGATAACCTGAACACGGCCATGCAAGCTCGCCAAGGCGGGCTTTGACCCGAAGCGCACTCGTTATGCTCGGTACCTTCGCGTCGCGTAAATCGCTACATTCGGGTCTTATTCTGAGGCGTTTGGGGCGAATGGCACGGATCGCAGCAATCAGGTGAGTGAGGTTGGTCGCTAGCAAAACGTTTTGCGGCGGCCTGAATTTTAGCACATCGTAATAAGCGCCGCGCTCTACGATTCGGCTGTTGCCGGCAAATGGGTTAATCTACAGAATCAGCTTTTCGATGACAGTCGGACTATAGACCACACGGAACGCAGCCTCGCATTCCTGATATTGCAACTCGGCCGAAGGCTCCTCGGGGAAAAACTCGCGGTGTAGGAAGTCCGTACAGGTCGTCAACGTGTCTGAGACAAATACCGCTGTGCCATCCTTGCGTTTGATAGTGGCGACGATCGTTGTTGAAGCCGCGAGACCACTACGGGCGATGAGGCCATCTGTCCGAGATGCGGCGCTCTGAACCTGGACTGAAGGACGGTCGAGATACCGATGCTTGCCGGCATCTGCTACGTCCCGCAACAAACCCAGCGCCGGACATCTCTGTTCGAGAGCTTGAGTGAATGAGCGCAGAGAGTGATGCCCGTCGGGGTGTTCGGCAAAAATCCATTCTTGCAAATGCCAAATGGAAGCTGCAGCGTGAAATATATTGCGAGCCGTCTCCTCGTGTCGACAGGCGATATAGTCTGGGATCACAACGAGCTGCCAAAAATGAGCGGATGTTGGGAAGGCCGAATGAATTCCAATTCGCTCTTCAACGGCAGAAGCGGTGGCGCGCGAGATTTGGAAGCTCTTCGAAGACCCGGCAGCCAAAGTGAAAGTTGGTGGTGTTTGGTGCGGCGAGTTCTTGCGAGGTGCCCCCCCATTGTCCAGCGCGCCATAGATGGGGCGTTCGAGCAAGCTGCGGTCGAGTTGGACTTAGCTCAACAGCTTTGCGCGGAAGGTACTCACCAGCACACGCGATACGGTAGGCTAGCCGCCCGGATTCGTGCCCTCGCCCAATCCCAACCCGCGAACGACCAGCAAGGGGAGCAAGCGGCGTAGCCTTTGCCGATGCTGGCACTTGGTTTAAGCTTGGACTTTCAGCCAAGAGGTCAAAACATGCCTCTACCCAATATTGAGCAACGGAAGTTCCTGGAAAGCCTACTGCACGTCAAATCCAAGGTTCTTTGGGGAGCTGAGATAACGCCAGATATTCAAGAATTGGTTCGATGGGGTTTGGTGCGGGAAGTATCGCTATTCCACAATGAAAGCGGCTTTGCACTGAGCAATGAAGGCCGTGAATTCATCGAGAACTTGATTAAATGAAGCCCCGCCTTTGGCGCTATACCCACCCCCCGCCCGAGGGCTAAAGAGGGGTGCGGCTACAGACACGGGCTTGCGGAGAGAGCGGTGCTAGATTCTGCACTGGCGCCGAAACTGGTCAAAGGCTCAGAAGGCCGAGGAGAATAGAATTCTCCAATTCGTCAGGGGTGGCTCGCAACTGGCTCGGACGCCATGCCCCGGAGTGCCCTTTAGTGCCTTCTGACGCATCCAGCGAAACTGCTAAGCCATTGAACGGACTCAGGTGCGCCCACTGTACTGAAGCTTTGTAAACCGAAGGTCGAGGTCAATACTGTTAGCAGCTCCACCTTAGATCGATGTGGCGCATCAGATCGATGTGGCGCATCCAGACGCAAGAGACCAACTCATTCTCATCAGGACAAACTTAGCTTGCGTGCACTGGGCGCGCTCAGCATCGTTCATCAACCCGAAATGGACCTGAGCCATTCAGGTTAAGGTTCTGAGGTTTCAGGCGAATGCCTATCACCAACACTCGGCCTAATTTTTCTCCACGTGGCTAAGACGGCAAGTTTTTTTGGGAGTTGCCGCTCCGATCGGATCGCGTCGCAGGAATGGTCGGCGAAGTGCGGTTTAAACTGCGCGCATGCTTACCGCATCCGAACAGCAATTCGACTCTTAGTCTTGAGACGCGGTTGATCAGATGAAGATCTTTTCTACTGAGCGGTGGCGATCCGGTGGCGACTCTGCCAAACAGGGCGAACAACCAACTTGGAAAGACGAACGGATTTCGGCCCGAAATCAAGAGGTTAAATGGTCGGAGCGAGAGGATTTGAACCTCCGACCCCTAGTCTCCCAGATGCGCGCACTTCTTTGTTCTCGTTGGGTAATTTTGTTGACCGGGAAAGACAGGCCGCTTTGATCCGGCAGCGATTTTTAGCAGAAATGGAAACCGAGCTGAGAGCGATGGTCGGTTCTTCTTGGCGGCGACCGAATCCGACGGGGGCGCATGCCACGGATGCGGCCGCCGGCCGTGGCGGGAATTACGCAAAAGGCCCCAGCCGGGGCTGACGGCTGGAGCCTCTTACTTAGTGTACCCGGGTTGTTAAGCCCTTAGACACGTCCAATGAACTCGCGATCCCTGCTCGGGTTTCAAATTGGCAAAAAAAGCGCAGGGCAGCGGCCACAACAGATGTGCGGCTTACAGCCGACACCTGCCTTCGGCAGCAGAATACGAAACCCGGCCGTGACCAGTTTTTGAATGTGGAACTATCTTCCCCCACCTGCGTTTAGGCCGGTTGAGGGAACCCAGATGAAATTGCTGACCGAATATCTGGACCACGCTCTGACATTCGAGCGCCTAGCCGCTGGGGAAACAAATCCGGAGACCAAGGCCCAATTCGAAAAACAGGCCGCCGCTTATCGCAAATTAGCTGCCGACAGAGCGATGCAATACGGGCTTCCGCTCCCGAGCCCGCCCGAGAAGTAAGGCCGCCTCAGTTGGCGGCCTCCCTCACCGGCCACCCCGCTGGGTACGAACTTTGGTACACCGGGCCGTTCACAGCGAAGCGTGCGGTGACGGCATGCTCTGGAGCTATCCTCGTGGCAAGGGCGGCGGACTTCAATAAGACGCCTGCATCCCTGCCGAGCTGCGGGCGATGCCGCGGCAGCAGCGACGTAGCCGTGAGCGAACTGGTCAACGCTCGCATCGATGGGACGGTGACGATGTACCGGTGTCGATGTGCGGGTATGTGACTTGGGACGATCGCCCGGGGCCGCGCCGTCACCAGAGGCCCGAGGACGCCCCTTCATGACGCGCGGCTCCGCCGCTCGGAGAACCGCCTAAGGACGGGCTCTGGCTGAGGCCGTTGGGGTCAGCTCTGACTTCAGGAGGCTTTTGGGGACGCCGAGACCAATTGCGCTCCCGCGTGCACAACGAGCGAGCGCAGCCCGAGATACGTCAGAGCCGAGACATCCCTGATGCGATTTCCTGTGGAGGAAAACACAGGAGCCTTGCCCGCGAGATACCCAAATGACCACCCCTAAAATTGCGAATGATTCACTCATGTAAATTCCCGAATCAGGAACAAGGTGTTTGTTTGCGGCATCCTTCGTGACGGGGAGGTCACAATGCCTCATCGTTTGTACCGTGCGCTAGAGCGGGAGTGCCAGGTGCAGGCTGCCTTCACCCAGCACCAAGAAACGAGAGAGGAGTTAAAGAAAATGCAAAGGGAATACAAAGCCACTGCCGATCGGCTGGAGCGGCAATTGTCTGAGGCGGATCGGCCTCCTGATGTGCGATAGGTGCATCAGCATCGACCAAGAGCTTGCCGCCCTTAAACGTGTCCAGTCCCTGATAGACGATCAGCTAGCGCTGGCCCTGATGGCTGAAGTCGTCAAAGAACTTGATACAGAGAGGGCTACCCTGCATTGGCATCAGAACAAGACGACCGAGTAAAGCCGCCTCAGTTTTGGCCGTCTGTTTAGATGTCGCCTTGCCCGAGGCGGGTAGCGCCTCTAATTCGGCCGCACCTCTTCCTTAAGACAATTCGGCGGTCGCAAGGTAAGCCTTACCGAGCGTCATCGCGCGCACAGTGAAATGATAGCACCGGATGGAGGCGAAGGATGGATGATCGCGAGAAGCTGTCTGCGCTGCGCCTTCGGCCCCACGTCGTGCTGACAAATCAGATTGGGTATAGCTTGCTCTTATCACCGGCTGAGGCTTTGCCGTAGGCGTCGGTGGCTGAGAGACGGATAGCGCTCCCGCCTGCATAGGCATTGGGAGCGAGACCATGCTGTCCCGAGATGGAATCTGCCGACCATCGGCTTACGATCAAATTGAAATCGAGCGCCTGCAAAAACTCGTCCAAGAGACGATTGACATCCTGAATCGGTGTCCGCAGCCTGATATATTCCTTGGCCGCAAAACCTATGAACCGTTTCCTTGGGAAAACGATGCACCGATGGAAAAAGCGCAGTTACGTGAGGAGTGGAACGTTGCCAGAATTCCTGGACACGCTGCACATCCGTGCATTGGCAGCCATCACGAAAAGTCGTGAGTTGCAGAGCGAGAAGAAGCGCTTACACCGTGAGTACGTCGAGCACCGCAGAGCGCTTCAATTCGCAATCCTCGAAAGCGCCATGGCGCGGATCGACCGACCGTAAAACTCCGGTTCGGGACGCCCCGGTTGGGTGGTCCGCCATCATCACGACTCGCGCCGTTTTCGTCCCGCGCTGACAAGGCGGTCGATGCGGGCATGGATGTCCTTCGTGCGTTCGGCTGCGGCCAGCGAGCGATGGCTGGATAGCGGCTCGATACGCGTGTTGTCCCACAGCACAAAGCGACCTTCAGCCGCTCTGATCACGTAACGTGAGTCCGCGATAGGATCGCTCATCTTTCTTTTCAATGCTGTTCTCCAACCGAAGAGCGCAGGGACGTCGATCCGCTTTCGCCATACCGGTGAACAAGAATTGCTTCGATCGCTTTGTCGAGCTGTTCGATCAAGAACGGCTTTCGCAGCACCGGGTAGAAGCGGAAAGCCTCGGGCAACGCGGGAGATACGTAGCCAGCGCAAACAGAAACGGCAGCTTCCGTCTCTCAAGGACGTGGACGATGGGTAGAATGAGGCGCCCTTTGACGCTGACATCGAGGATGGCAAGATCGAGCTGAGACGACTCGGCTATAGGCTGAGCATCTTCGATGCTCCCTGCTTCTGCGACGACGCGATGGCCAAGTTCTTCGACCATTTCAGCGATCATCATTCGGATGAGCGCTTCGTCTTCGACCAAGAATATGTCCAGCATGACGGAATCGGCCTTGTGTCCTCCTCTAGGCGGAAGCGTCAAACAAAGGGGGCGCCGTCCGCCCAGACGAGTTGATCGCATTCCATGCAGCGGTACACTGCCATCAGGCAGCCACTACGTTGGTCTAACAGTGTCAAATATGGATCCAGTGGTTCGCCGAACTTGTGGGGGCAAACCAGTTGCTGAGGCGTCGGCTGCAGGTCTTCTGACCGTATCATCCCGCGTGTCCTCGTGTGACAGGCGGGAGTGCTCGTCTCTCTCAGCCACCGGCGCCCAGGCTGGCCGCTGCCGGTGATGGCAGCATCAATGCACCAAAACCGACGCCCCTACAATAACCTACGACAGCACGCACAAGCTGACCGAGTTAGCCGCCGCTATCATCGTGGCAGGCCGCCTCAACTGACTGATGCACCAGCACTCTCAGCCGGGCGCCCCATGGGATTGTGCCGCACCGGACGAAGTTGTACGTTGGTGTCCGTTCGACGGCTGACCGACACACGGAAGCGCTACCGCGAACGCAAAGCCCGCCTTGCCATGTGGCAAGACCGCTTCGCGTCTTACTAGGCGAACATCCCGACATTTCTTTTGTTTGCGACTCGACCCGGCTTAAGTGGGCTGCTGACTGCTCAGTACCACGCGAGAAGTGGCCCAATCACGTCCACATCAACCATTGGCGCGAGACAAACATGAAAAGAGCAAAACTCTCTGCGATGGTCTTCGCAGCAACAAGCTTATCAGTCATGGCGGGCATCGCTATTGCGCAGCAGGACAAGTACGCATTGAAAGTGCCTGGTGGGCTCGAGTTCGCCGAGTTCAGAGGATATGAAAGCTGGGAAGTCGTAGCTACCAGCCACAGCCCTGGGCTCAATTTGATTGCGGTGATCGTTGCTAATCCGGAGATGATCGCCGCCTACAAGGCCGGCGTTCCTGACAATGGAAAGCCGTTTCCCGACGGGGCCAAGATGGCGAAAATACATTGGACCCCGAAGGTGAACCAGTACTTCCCGGATCAAACGGTTCCGGGCGCCCTGCATGACGTGGACCTCATGGTGAAAGATAGCAAGAGGTTCGGGGACAGCGGTGGCTGGGGATGGGCGGTCTTCGAATATGACAACGCCGCTGGTACGTTCCGGGCGGGGACTGAGACAGACAAGCCACCGCAGGGCAATGACGCAAAGTGCGGTCTCGCATGCCACACCCTAGTGCAGTCGCGGGACTATGTGTTCACGGAGTACGGAAAGCGATGAGTCGTTGGGAGGCTTGAATGGATGATCGCGAGAAGCTGTCTGCCCTACGTCGCCATTGGGACGCTTCGGATGCCAGCGAATTCGAGACTGAGCATGAAATCTATTGCGAGGATGCGGTGCTCGATTATCCTCAATCTGGTGAACGCATCCGCGGTCGGCGAAACATCCAAGAAAGCCGGTTTCTACAGCCAAACAAGAAGCGCTTTGCAGTGCGGCGAATCCTCGGCGGCGGCGACCTATGGATTACAGAGTTCGTCCTGACTTATGACTGCATACCATCTTACTCCATCAGCATCATGGAGTTTCGGAACGGGCGCGTGGCTCACGAAACCCAGTATTTTGGAGACCGATTCACCCCATCCCCCTCGCGTGCCCATCTCGTTGAGGCACTGAACTGATCGTCTGCTCTACATACCCTATGTTGCTCCGGACGTCAGCTCATGGCCCTTCAGAGACCTCGGGGGATGTCCGCTTTTTCGCCGCTATTGGAGGTGGAGCGGACAGCGGGGCGACCAGTTGCTTAATCAGTGCACGCTCTAGACCGCAGCAAAAAACGCACGGCCGCCGCGAGCAGATCTGGTAGGTCGATGCGCGTTGGATAGCTCAGCGCAACCACGCTGTGCTCGCCTCGGCCTGACGCACCGCCAAGGCTTGACGAGAGCTGCTTCAGCGCCAACTCAGCCCCGCCAGCGACGGGCCCATATACTCTTTGTCGACGTTCTATCCCTGGCAGATCGCGCCCGCCCGATGTCGGTGCCCAGAGGGAATGATCCCGAAGTCGGAATGGGTCTCGGCGGCTTGCCGCAGTTCGGATGATGCAGAAGCGGGCCAGTAGCGACACCTGTCCGCCATTGTAGCTGCGAGATCGTCTTTTCCGCCGGACCGGGGTAGCTTGTCCCCCTGTTGTCAGCGGGGCCGATCCCCTTATGCGTGGCAATGAGACTTATGGGAAGCGCCCGCCTCTCAAAACCTTCCCGGCCAGCTTTTTTCCCCGCCGGACGGAAAAGTCCGGCTCCTCGCGGCCGCTTCGCTTCAAAAAAGCCGTCGGCTCAGGTGCTCCGCATGCGCTGCGCCCCGAAGACGGGTTCGAAGGCGTTTCGCTTCCCATCACGGTCTCGCCATCGCGAGGAGATCGGCTCCTCGCGGAACAACAGAAGAGGACAAGACCATGACCGCGATCGGATACGTCACCAAGAACGACAATGGCAGCTACAAGGGCCAGCTCAAGACCGTCTCTATCCGGGCCGAGATCGACATCATCCCGAACCGCGACAAGACCGCCGAGACCCATCCCGACTTCCGCGTCTTCACCCAAGGCGTCGAGATCGGGGCAGGCTGGATCCGCCGCGGAGAGAACAGCCGCAAGGACTATGTGAGCCTGTCGCTGGCAGCGCCCGAGTTCGGACCACGCAAGCTCTACGCCAATCTCGGCCGCGCCGCCGGCCAGGACGACGACAGCGTGTTCGCGCTGATCTGGAATCCGGCGGACTGACGCCGGCCGGCCCCCGCGAGAGCTGCTCGCGGGGGCCGATCTCTTGCCCCGTTTGGACAGAACGATCCAAAGTTGTATAAGTACTCAAGTGGGGAGTAGTATTGAAACGTCCGATGAGTTCGAAGGCAGGTCGAGACGACGATCGCGCAGGTTCTGGCTCGCCCGCGCCCTATGATGGCGGCGACTGGGCGTGGGAGTTCTTGCGGCGGAACGCCGACTACATCGCCGAATGGCGACGCAGCGTACCTCAGCATTTGCCGTGCATCACGCTGAACGATGGCACGAAGCTGTTGCGGCTCAGGCGGCGGTTTCCGCAAGCAGAGAAATGGGGGCTTTATGCCTTCGCCGACCCAAGACTCTGCGCTCACAAGGAAACTGCATTCTGGCATTCCAACGCTTTGAAACGGGTGGTGCGCCTCAATGCGAGGAAGACGAACGAGGCCGAAGCGAACGTCCGGCGGCTGGCTGATTTCAACGCCGAGCGGCATGCGGTGATCGGCGTGGACGGGGTCCCGCTGGTCGTCATGAAGCGCAATGGCGTCCGTGTTCCCCTCGAAATCCAAGGGTTTCCGGTGCTGACCGCGGCGTTTACGCCGGTTTATGAGCTGCACGATCTCGATGATCTGACAGCTCAAGCCGAGCTTCTAAGACGTCTCCAGCGCTTTACTGACGCCGACTTTGCAGCGTTTCAAAAGCCTCCCATCGCAAGCGACGAGCGCCTGCACCAGGCCCTGATCGCGCTCGATGAGAGCCTGAAAGGCAAGACCTACCGACAGATCGCAATCGCGATCTTCGGAGAGAAGAAAGTCACTGAGGAATGGCACGGGCATAGTCAATTCTTGCGCGATCGCACGCGGCGGCTCGTGTCCAAGGGAACCGAATTGATGAAGGGGGGTTACCGGGACCTTTTGAGCTGATCTGATTTTTTCCTTCTCCTTTGACGAACTTTCCCCGCGCGGGATGGCGAAAGCTCGCCCGCCATTTTCGCCACTCCACAAAGTGCCCCTGATCGGACGACGCTTCTTCTTGCACCTCTCGGTTGTACGGGTGTGGAAGGAAAGCTGGATGACGACGAAAGCTGACGACAAGGAGCCGGACAAGCCGTTTCTCAACACTGTGGAGGCAGCCGCCTGGCTCAGGCTCACCAAGAACACCCTGGAAAAGATGCGGGTCCAGGGCAGGGGACCGGCCTACCGCAAGCACGGACGCTATGTCCGCTATCACATCGATGACCTCGTCGAATGGTCGCATGCGAGCAAGAGGAGGTCGACCTCCGATGCCGATTGATCGCACGAGACTTTGGCGCCAGGCCTCCTCGCTCTCGGCCATGTGCGTCGGCATCATCACGCTCCTGATGTCGTCCGCCCCCGCGGTGCCGGTGCTGATCTACAACGCCACCGGCAGCGCGCCGCTCGGCTTCTACTATGTAGAGCCGCGACTGCCGGCGCGCGGCGAGCTCGCCGTCTTCAAGCCACCTCCCGGGATCGAGATCCTGATCATCGCGCACGAGATCCTGCCAATGCCCGTGCCGCTCCTGAAACGGGTCGAGGCGACAGGCGGAGACGAAATCTGCCGTGCCAAGGATCCGATCGGCAGCATCTCTATCAACGGAAAAGTCGTTGCCGAGGTGCTCAAGAAAGACCGGCAGGGGCGACCTCTGCCGGTCTGGGAGGGCTGCATGCGGCTCGTGGAAGGAGAATTTTTCCTGCTGCAGCCCCATCCGAATTCCTTTGACTCGCGGTACTTCGGGCCGGTGCTTCGCTGCGATATCCTGGGCGTCGCACGTCCGCTCTGGACATGGAATCCGGATATGTGAGCGGTTGGTTTTACGGGCGCGTGTCTGCAAGAAGGCGCGCGCCCGTCGTGTTTCTTGCTCGGCTCAAGCCCATTCGGCAGCACCCGTGTCGGGCCGGTTGGGCAATGTCTCCCAGCACAGGGCCTATCAAACCTCCACGACGAGCGACCGGATCGAGACGTTGATAGTCACGTCCTCGATCTCGCTAGCTCGCGCGCGGGTTGGCACGCGTAAGCCGCTTTTCTCTTGAATGGGGGACTTGAGGGGCGCTGCCCCGTCACCCCCGCAAGACCTTCTTTCGTCCTTTAGGTGCAGCAAGTCGGTCGCACGTCGCAGCTCACGCTGCTCGGTGCAACCGCGTTGCGCACCATCGGATGCGCGCCGGCAAAGCCGGCGCCGAAACAAGCTCTTGCCCCCCGAAACCCCGGTCTCGCCGACGGGCAGGCGGCATGGCGGAGGCCATGCGCGCCGCGCCGATCAAGCGCCCAGCAAGGGGCAACAAGCGAGACATCACGATGGCAAAATTGACGAAGGCGGAGGCCAAGGCACATGCCGAGGCCGTTGAACTGCTCAAGAAGGACGTCCTGACTTACGACGAGCGTGTGTTTGTGCTCGACAATTGGCACGAGGGCGCAAGCCACATCAACGGATCGGCGGGGGCATTCTTTACCCCTTGCGGCCTTGCCGGAGACTTTGCGATCGATGCTTACGGCGGCCGAACCGTCGACCTTTGCGCCGGAATTGGCGCACTCGCATTCCACGTCTACTGGAGGGCCCACCACGCGCGGGGCCGCGACGAGCCACAGAAAGAGATCGTCTGTATCGAGCGTAATCCTGCCTATGTCGATGTCGGCCGCAAGGTGTTACCGGAAGCCAATTGGATTTGCGCGGACGTGTTCGATCTGGACTTGCCAAGCCTCGGTCATTTCGGCTGCGCGATCGCAAATCCTCCGTTCGGAGCCACGCCGCGGATCGGAAGCGGACCGCGCTACACCGGGCGGTCTTTCGAGTTTCACGTGATCGATATCGCTTCCGATATTGCGGATTATGGTGCGTTCATCATCCCCCAGGCGTCTGCGCCGTTCCAATATAGCGGCGTGCAGTGCTACCGAGAACGCAAGAGCGCGGATTATCTCAAGTTCACTGAACAGACCGGAATTCATCTCGAAGCAGGCTGCGGCGTAGACTGTTCTTACTATCGTGACGGGTGGAAAGGCATCGCGCCTAATGTCGAAATCGTCTGCGCCAACTTCGAGGAAATCCCTCGCAACAAGGCTCGATCTTCAGCCGAGCCAGAGGCCGAGCTGCGTGCTCTCTTGGGCAAAAACGGCGTTCCGGTAGAGCGGCAGGACGCGATAATTCGCGACGTCGAGGCCAAAGCCAGGGGCGGAATTCGGTTTGACGAACGTCCCCTCCAGGCGGACTTATTCAACGATCTTGGACCCTACGCGCCCAAGCGCTGACGGTCTTTGCGGCGAATTTCGTCTCGCAAATTGCCTGAGCGAGCCAGGCTGCTGAGCTGGTTCACTCGATCGGCCTCCGTGCGGCTGAAGAACTTCAGCGCTCGTCGGATGGCCCAATGGCCCGTAGTAGAGCGCAGCCATTTTTCATTCAGACGGACCACCTTTGGCCTGTAAGCGTCTGGCTGCTGCACATTGGGCAGCTCGTGATATCAGCCGTCAGTTTCCAGGTTCGCTGGCCCCCCGTGATGGACGTTCGGTGTGCATTCGAAACGCTGCAACCCCATCACGACGCTGAAACTTTCGAGTTTGCTACTAACGGATCTTCGCTCGCGGGGGCAAGAATTCGCGGTGCTGATGGCTATACGGGCGATGCCTTCGGCCCGCGCTCTACTCGTCGCTTCGCTCCTCACCGAGCCACCCTACGGGTGTCTCGGCCCTTCGGGTAACGATCGCTATCGCGAGCGCGCACAAACAGTGGGCTTCGCAAGTCAACTGCCAAGTCGCGGCGGCTCTTTCGCGAGGAAAGCAAAAAAGCGGGAGGGCAAGATAAAAGCACTGGCGCTAAGGAGCGCCTAAGCCGTTGTCTGCACATCCAAGATTTAGCGCTCTCCGTATCTTCGTTGTCACCATGTTCGACCCAGCGCAATGGCGAACTTGGGCAATTGCGTCTGCGTCTTGGCGAACGCCCCTCGGCTTCACATATCGCCGGCTCATTCAGACGTCGGACGCGGGCCATGCGAGAAATCGACGACGAATTCGAGGTGAAGCTTGGACGGATCGGCAACCGGAGGGCCCGCAAGGCGACCAGCTATCTTCGACGCGTCCGCCAGGAGGCGACTAAGGCCGGCGCCAGTGTGCGAACAGGTCCGTCGTTCTCAGGCGGCCGCATCGGCCGCGGCCACGCGCAAGGTGCGGTGTTGGCCGGGCGCGGACGAAGGCACGGACAACGCCGGGTCGTGATCAAGGCCAGGATCGTGCGGATCAAGTCAGGCGACCTCGGTGCCGTGCGAGCTCACCTCCGATACGTCCAGCGCGACGGCGTCACACGCGAGGGCGAGCCAGGGGAGCTATACGACGCCAGCAGTGACCGCGTGGATGGCAAGACCTTTGCGGAGCGCAGCACCGGCGACCGCCACCAATTCCGGTTTATCGTGGCGCCGGAGGACAGCGCTGAGCTGGTGGACATGAAACCCTTCGTCCGCGACCTCATGCGGCAGATGGAGCAGGACCTCGGCACCAAGCTCGACTGGGTTGCTGCCGATCATTTCAACACCGGCCATCCCCATACGCACATCGCTTTGCGCGGCAAGGATGACCAAGGAAACGATCTCGTCATCGCACGCGACTATATCGCTCATGGCTTTCGGTCGCGAGCCGCGGAGCTCATCACGCGGGAGCTCGGTCCGGAAACGGAGATCGAGGTCGCCCGAAAGCTTCAACAGGAGATCACGGCTGAGCGGCTGACGCGGCTTGACCGGAGCATCCTGCGAGATGCCGGGGACGGAGTACTTGAGTTGGGTGCGCTGTCGGGCCAGGAGCCCAGCTGGCAAACGGCGCGCATCGGACGGCTGCGAACCCTGGAGCGGATGGGGTTGGCGGACGAGACTGAGCCGGGCCATTGGCGGATCGACCCTGAGCTCGAGCCAAAGCTCAGACGCATGGGGGAACGCGGCGACATCATCAAGACCATGCACCGCGAGATGGCTACAGCGGGAGTTAGGCGGGCGGCAAGCGACTATGCGATCTTCGATCCGGAAGGAAGCGCGCATCGCCTGGTCGGGCGGGTCGTCGGCGAGGGGTTTGCGGATGAGCTGACGGAGCGCCGCTATGTCGTGATCGACGGCGTGGACGGACGGACGCACTATGTCGAGTTTGGTAGCCTTCGTGCCAACGAAGAAGCGCCTGTCCGGAACACGATCCTGGAGGTACGGTCGCGCGTCGCTGAGCCGCGCGCAATCGATCGCACGATCGCTAGCGTCGCTGCCCGCCATGGCGGCATCTACAGCGATCGTCTGCATCGAGAATTCGATCCGCAAGCATCCGGCGAATATGTCGGGTCGCACGTGCGGCGCCTGGAGGCGATGCGGCGCGAGGGGATGGTCAGCCGCCTTGCCGACGGCAGCTGGAGCGTAGGACGGGATTATCTGGACCGGGCGCTCCAGTACGAGAAACTCCAGCAAACACACAATCCGGTGCGGGCCGCGGTGCTGTCATGGCAACCGCTCGAGGATCTGCCGCAGGCGCTGGGTGCAACCTGGCTCGATCGCAGGCTTGTTGGGAAGGAGTCTGATGAGCTCGCATCGACCGGCTTTGGGGCGGAGGTGGAGACCGCGCTCCGAACAAGACGGCAATGGCTGATCGAGCAGGGGCTCGCGCGAGAGCAAGGCGGCCAAGTGCGTTTTGCTCGGAACATGCTCGAGACGCTCGAGGCGCGCGAGCTGGCAAGGACTGCGGCCGACATATCCGCGCGCTCCGGCCTTGAACATGTCGAGGTCAAAGCCGGCGACAAGATCGAGGGCGTCTACCGGCGCATGCTAACACTGAACAGCGGGCGATTCGCCCTGATCGAGCGATCCCATGAGTTCGCGCTGGTGCCGTGGCGGCCGGTGCTGGAACGGGCGCGCGGTCAACTGGTCACCGGCAGTGTTGGCGGGGAGGGGATATCCTGGTCGATTGGCCTTAAACGCGGCATCGGCCGTTGAGGCTGCGGCCAAGGGCTCTCTGGTCCAGCACAACCTTCGCCGACGTGGCCGATCCTTCGCCACTTCACCTCACCGGCTTTCAACGGTGATCCTGGCCCTTCCGCTGCTGCCGATCCAGTCGGCGAGGTAAGATTCATAACCCCACCAGCCAAGCATGGGCTTGTTCAGATAGACGAAAAGTTCGCCGTCGCGCTTTGGCGTGAGGACTTCGGCAAGCTGCTCGGAATCATCGGGTATCGCATACTCGACGTCGTTGGCCCGAACGTCATCGTTCTGGTTGGGTGGCGCGCGGTCGAGGAAATCCTCCTCGTTACCCCTCGCACCGATGCGAAACATGATGCTTCCCCATGGGCGGTCGAACGTGTGGCGGAACGGATAGAGCAGGGCCATCGTCGCTGCCTTGAAGAACGGCAGACGGCCTATCGGCTGTCCGCCCATATAGGACTCTTCGCCGAAGAAGCTCCACTTGCCGGATGGGGGCTTCGTCTCGGGAGCAGGGAGCCGCTGGACGACAATTCGATAGTCCTTGCCGGTCCTGACAAATACGCCGGTCGAGATGCAGATATTGTTCGGCAAGTTGGTGGCCGATGGCGATGCATCGAAGACCACCTCCGTCTGTTGCTTCTTCCTGCCTTTTTCCGTGCTGCCTGCCAGTCCGGTCGTCTCGGTGCAGAAGCTACCGAAGCCGTCGCGGATGTTGAAGAGGTAGTGGTTGCCAAATGCAACGGCCAGATACAGGATTCCAATCGCAGATAGCGCAGGGGCTAGGTAGAACTTAAATCCTCGAAGCAGCGCCTGATATATTTTTGATTGCCGAAGTTCTCGGACAGCCACGCTGGGAAGGAAATAGAACACGAGGAATGCGCCAAGAACGGCGCGGATTGGCTGCGCAGTATAGGTCAGCAGAACGTCCTCGTAACTCGCGGGCAGACGCAGCCAGTTGAGCAGCGGGCGCTCGAATTCCGGGTACAGAAATAGGTAGAGAATGCTGCCGGCGAACAGGATGGTCAGCAAGGGCGAAGCGACCTTAGGGATTTTCGGTTCGTCGGGCTTGTTGCTGTCCGGCAAGAACCGCGTCCACAAGATTCTCATGCTGTCATTGATCGAACCTTTCAGTCTGGCACTGACCGAAATGAGGAACGCGACAAGCGAGGCCCAGATGACGAACCATGCCGGATCCCGTGCGTAGGCGTCGATCCAGCGCGAGGCCATACCTGGCAGGAAATTGCCAATGATCCGGATGGTATCCGACAGGAATCGAAAGGAGGTGCGGAGCTCCTGGAACGGGTAGCTGTCCCTGAACAAGGGATAGAGCAGGAGATAGCCGGTGACGAACACCGTCAGAAAATAGATTGCCCGGCGCCGCCAGACGATGTCCCAGATGCCTTCTTGCTCCCAGTGCCGGTCTATGGAGGGCTTTCCTTCCGAAACGGCTGAATCATTCGGAGCGATCGTTACTACGGTATTGGAGATCATTGGCCCCGACGGCCAATAGTTGACATACGGGTCGGTCGAGCGAACAACCTCGTACTCTTTGGGGAAGCCGATAGGCGCATAGAAATGCGCGCCAAGCTTGATCCTGCCAAACACCGCTTCATGGATCTTCGGGACTGGTTTGGGATTTGGTGTGCCGTTGGCCGCGGTGGTTGCGGGCATCGCATCATAGAAGTCCTGGATCTTCCGAGGACTGTAGCGGTAGTAGCCGCCAAGCCCGCTACGGGAGTCGTAGAGCCTACCGTCCTTGTCCTTTGCGGACTCGGTGCTGATGAGCGCGTCGGGCTCGGCGTCGGGCATGTCCTTGAAAACGACGCCGGCCTGCTTGGCCTCCGACATCATCCACGCCAGAGAAATGTTTGCGAGAGAATCGTCAGGGTAGCCGCCGCCGACGTTGGAATGAACGCCGGTGAACCAGACCTGCAACAGCCGCTCGTCACTGGAATGCCGGCTTGATCCGCTCAGCTGCGTATTGGTCGTATCTTCATCCCAAAGGACTGGGTGGAACGTTGCTCGCTCGTCGTCGATTGCCAACGCATGGCGAGCTTTGAGGATCTTGGGATTGAATGTCTTGTTCGGCAGCTCGAGTGGCCAAAGCCAGTCGTTGACGCCGCGCGTCATTTCATCGATCGGCAAGCCATAAGCTGCAACCGTGTCCCACACGCCGACGAATTCGATGGAATCGACCGTGCGTTCGCACGGGGTGTAGAAGCGCTTATCGAGCCAGGACTGGACGAGGCGAAATGGATACTGGAGGTTCCATACCGGATATTTGTCGTGACGATAGGCGCGATAGGCGGCACGTGCCTTCCGATCCAGTTCTGCCTCGTTGGCGAACTTGACGAGCCCCTGATTGAGCACCAAGCCAACGACTATCCGAACGGTAAAAGCACCGCGGCTGAAGCCAAAGGCATAGATCTTGTCACCGTCTCGGTAATTGCGGCAGAGGAATTTGTAGAGGTTGAGAACGTTGCGCTTCAGGCCATAACCGAAGGCGCCGCCGAGAATGGCAAGCGGCTTGAACGATGAAGTGCCGACGCCGTCATCGTAGATCGCGATCTGATCGGATGTCTTGAGATCGAGCGACTGAAAAGTCCGCCAGACATTGGTTCGCCAAACCTTGCCCGCTGCGTTGCCCGTGCCATCCGATAGCAGAACGATATTCTTGGACATCGGCTTCCTCCAGACGAACAGGGGTGAGCAATTGATCAAGAGCAATTACAGGTGCCGGCTCAAACAGGCCGGCCCGGCGGAAAAAGGAACAACAGCAGGTTCAACGCACCAAGGAATGCGAATTGGCCGATCGCCATTGTCACAGTGGCGAGCTTGAGAGCGGTGAGCGTAGAGAGTACTCGGAACGAGTCAGGGGTGAGCCTGATCCACAAGTTCAGGGTTGCCGCGAGGCCGGCATCTTCCGCGAGATCCGATATCATGTAGAAGGCGGGGAGAATCCACCAGATCCACGTCGGAACGGCCGAAAGGAAGCTTAGCCGTTCAGCGAGCGAGGTGGATGCAAGACCAAGAAATAGCCCAAGACAAATCAGGAAGAGGATGTCGAGGGGAAATAGGACGGGAAAGACATATCCGCGGATCGCCTTTGCATGCTTACTGTCTGCAAGCCAGCGAGCGAGAACTGGCTCGCTCAGAACTTCGGTCTGAGAGGGAATATATTTGAGCCGCTCGAGAAATCGCTCCGCGACGTCCTCGCCATATCGTGGGGCGACAAAAAACTTCAGCGCAAGGGTCAACGCAAGCGTCAGTCCGAACAGAACAAGGATCGTTCGCACAAATATGCCCTCGTCAAAAAAAATCGGTCTTCGATCGAAGCCGCTCTCGCCCGTAATACAAACCTTCCGGGTACCTTCTGAGGGGCGGATCGGTCCCTAGCCTCAATGCAATTTATCGATATTGTCACACTTTCAAGTTGCTTGGCTAGATCAATGCAGCTTTTCCTCAGAACCCAGGCGGGCGCGCTATATCTGATCGGTGGCAGGAAGTACCTGATCAGGCAGGTAGGTCCTGTTCCCCAGCTCCCGGCCGGGTAGGGATCATGGTGGGTCGTCGCCAGTCGGGCGATGTGTTGCGCGTCCTGGCGCAACGGCGCTTAGGGACACGAGGGAATAGCTCGTACTCCTCCCGCCGCCCTCGTCCTTGACGAGGATACCCCGATTGACGAGACCTTGGATGTCGCGCAGGGCGGTATCGGGCGAGCACTTTTCAATCGTTGCCCATTTGCTCGATGTCAGTTTGCCTTCGAACCCGTCCAGCAGGCGGTTCAGCATATCGCGCTGCCGCTCGTTGATTTGAGCCGTGGAATGGCGCTTCCAGAAGTCGGCTTTTTCGAGCACGGCTGCGAGAGTAGTCTCGGCGCCACTGAAGGCGCGGTCGAGACAGCCCAGGAACCACTCAAGCCAGGGTGTGATGTTGAGATCGCCTTTCTGCGTGGTCTCCAGCAAGTCGTAGTAGGTCTTCCGCTCGCTCCGTATCTGGGCCGACATGCTGTAGAAGCGTTGCGGGATCCCTTCGGAGCGGGCAAGCGACATGTCGGCGATGGCACGCGCGATACGTCCATTGCCGTCCTCGAATGGGTGGATGGTCACAAACCAGAGATGCGCGATCGCAGCCTTGATGAGTGGGTCGATGTTCTCTTCGGTATTGTACCAGTCGAGAAACGCAGTCATTTCGGCATCGAGCTTGTCGGCAGTCGGTGCTTCGTAGTGCACGCGCTCACGTCCGTAGTCACCAGAGACGACCTGCATCGGTCCTGACGAGGCATCGCGCCAGGCTCCCACAGCGATCTTCTTCATGTTGCTGCGGCCGGTCGGAAACAGCGACGCATGCCAGCCAAACAACCTTTCCGCCGTGAGTTCTGCTTTGAATCTCTGAGTAGCGTCGAGCATCATCTCGACAACACCCTCGACGTTGCGATCGGCTGATGGCAGAGCGCCCGCGTCCATGCCGAGGCGACGCGCCAGTGAAGAGCGCACCGCGTCCTTGTCGAGTTTTTCCCCCTCGATTTCGCTGGACTTGAGGACTTCCTCGGTCAGGCTCGTGAGGACAGCCTCCTCCTGCTGGGGGAAGCCGAGCGCCTGCATCCGACCGATGAGCTGGCCCTGGCGCAGCCGCACGGCCGCGAGCTGCTTCGCCAGGGCGTCGCTGTCCCAGGAAAAATGAGGCCAATCAGGTAGTTGGTGGATATAGTCGGGCATTCCCCGCACTCCTTGCGGAGAATATGGCGGCTTTTTCCCGCAACCGCAAGGTTAATTACCGCAAAATATGCGGAGAATAGAGGCGGTATTCTCCGCATCGGACCGGACCCGCCGGCCCGAAATAGGATCCGTTGGACTCTCCGCCTGACGCCCTCCTTTGAACTTCGATTAGGCATCCAAGCCGCCGGCGGATGGCGCTGGGTGCTGTCTGCATCGCCATAGACGTTAACCGAGGGGCTGCGCGCGAGTTCGCGCGCTTATACTCAATTCGCGAAGTGAGTATAACGCGCCGTTTTTCAGACACTCGGTCGATGCGCACCGTCGAACATTGCGATCGAGTAGGGCGGTCGATTCGTTCTCTCTCAATCGGTACCGGCTCGTGCGCGGCGCACATCGAAGCGAGCTCGGAAATTGATCCAGCTTGATCACGCCGTTCACAGTCTATTGAGCTGCTTCCTCAAAGACGCCGAGATTGGCGCATCAACGATGTCGCATCGATCGGCTTGATCGACACGGATCTCGTTGCCGCAACCGATTTTTATTCAGGTTGAATGCGAAGGCGTCTGCCGCTTTTCATCTCGCCGCGCTCGGTCGCGAGAGTTGAGTGGGGCAGAAAATGTTTCCGGCGAAAATCTATGTCGGCCAAATCGCCGTCGTGCTCGGCATCGTTGTCGTCTCGACCTGGGGCGCGACGCAATGGACTGCCGCAGCTCTCGGCTATCAGCAGCGCCTCGGTGAACCCTGGTTCCTGATTGTCGGCTATCGCGTCTATCTGCCCTGGCGGTTGTTCGAATGGTGGTTTGCCTATGAGGCCTATGCGCCCGAGGTGTTCGAGGAGGGTGGAGCGATTGCCGCAGCTGGCGGCATCGCAGGCGCGCTTTTTGCGATCGTCAATTCAGTGTGGCGCGCGCGCCAAAGCCAGTTGGTGACGACTTACGGTTCGGCACGCTGGGCAACGCCGAAGGAAATCAAGGCGGCCGGCCTGTTCGCGTCCAAAGGCGTATTTCTGGGGCGCCTCGAGGACAACTATCTGCGCCATGACGGACCGGAACACGTCATGTGCTTTGCGCCGACTCGCTCGGGCAAGGGCGTGGGGCTGGTGTTACCCACATTGCTGTCGTGGACCTCGTCTGCGGTGGTGCACGACATCAAGGGCGAGAACTGGGAGCTGACCTCCGGCTGGCGTTCGGCGTTCTCGCATTGCCTTCTGTTCAATCCCACGGATGAGCGGAGCGCCCGCTACAATCCGCTGCTCGAGGTGCGTAAAGGGGCGGCCGAAGTCCGCGACGTCCAGAACATCGCCGACATCCTGGTCGATCCCGAAGGAGCGCTCGAACGCCGAACTCACTGGGAAAAGACCAGTCACTCCCTGCTAGTCGGCGTCATTCTTCACGTCCTTTACGCTGAAGAGAAGAAGACGCTCACCCGCGTCACCGAGATCCTGGCCGACCCTGCGCAGTCCTTTGAGAAGACGCTCAGGATCATGCTGGCGACCAATCACCTTGGCACCGAAGCGGAGCCGAAGGTGCATCCCGTCGTCGCCGCGACCGCACGAGAGCTGCTCAACAAGTCCGAAAACGAACGTTCCGGCGTGCTATCGACCGCCGTAAGCTTTCTCGGGCTCTACCGCGATCCCGTCGTCAGCCGAAACACCGAATCCTGTGATTGGCGCATCGCGGACCTCGTGAACGCCGAGAAGCCCGTCACGCTCTATCTCGTCGTTCCGCCGTCGGACATCAGCCGGACCAAGCCACTGATCAGGCTGATCCTCAACCAGATCGGCCGCAGGCTGACCGAGACGCTGAATACCAGGGCAGGCGAGCGCACGCAGCGCCAACTCCTGATGATGCTGGATGAGTTTCCCGCGCTCGGTCGGCTCGACTTCTTCGAAAGCGCGCTCGCATTCATGGCTGGCTATGGCATCCGCGCCTATCTGATCGCCCAGTCGCTCAACCAGATTGCAAAAGCCTACGGCGAGAACAACGCGATCCTGGACAATTGCCACGTCCGCATCGCCTTCGCCGCCAATGACGAGCGCACCGCAAAGCGGATCTCGGATGCGCTGGGCACCGCGACGGAGCTACGTGCACAGCGCAACTATGCCGGCCATCGGCTCGCTCCCTGGCTCGGCCATGTCATGGTCAGCCGTCAGGAGACCGCGCGTCCTTTGCTGACACCAGGCGAAGTGATGCAGCTGCCGCCCGACCAGGCCATCGTGCTGGTCTCGGGGCTGGCGCCGGTCCGCGCGATCAAGCTGCGGCACTATGAGGACGCAAACTTCGTCAGCCGTCTACGCAAGCCGCCGTCCTTGGCGGGCGATGCTTACGCCGATCGGCCGCCAGCCCGCAGCGACGATTGGCGCGGCGAGGTGCGCACCACGGATCTTCGCCTTGCGACCCTGCCGTATCGCGAGCTCATGCAGACGGGCGGCGAGGAAGGCGGCCTCAAGCAGCAATTGACGTTGTTCGACGAGGCCGCGCCCGCCGCGACCGAGCCGCGTGCCTTGGAGGAGCGCTTGCTCGACGACGAGACCGATGTCGCCGCCGACCGCAACCAGATGCAGCAGGCCACAGGCACGTCAAGCACCGTACGCCGCGCCCATGCCGTCACCCGCGACGACGACGATCTTCTCCCCTCATTTTGAAGAGTATCCCTGATGAAACCAAAACTATCGGCCTACGTCTCTGAAAGTGTGGCGCAGCGCCTCGAGCTCGCCGCCAAGCGTCCAGGAGCCAATAAGTCATCCATTGTGGATGCCGCGCTAGATCGCTTTCTCAACCCTGAGCGGGACACCAGCGGCGATGCGGCGCTGATCCGAAGACTCGACCGGATGAGCCGGCAGTTGGACCGAGCCGACCGCGATGTCAGCGTCCTGGCTGAGACCATCGCGCTCTTCATCCGTTACTACCTGACGATCACCCCACCATTGCCTTCGCAAGATCAGGACGCGGCGCGCGCGCTCGGACGCGAGCGGTTCGAGATGTTTGTCGCCCAGGTCGGCAAACGTGTCGCCTCCGGTGGCCGGCTTGTCGCTGACGTCATGGACAGCGTCAGCGCCTCGAAGCCGGATCTCTTCATGCGAAACCTTGAGGAGGGCGCCCCTCTGGGCGCTCCGCAATCCAGCGATACTGGATCCCGCGTGCCGAGCGCGACGGGTGAGCCGCCGGAGCATTCTCCGGCAGGGCGAGAGGAGGCCGGCAATGTCTGACCTCCTCTCGCCAGAAACCCGTCAGCGGCGCCGGGGCATGCTGCGGACCGCGATGGGACCGGCAATCGCGCTGGCCCTGGAAGAGCCTGATGTCGTCGAGGTCATGGTCAATCCCGATGGGAGGCTTTGGCTTGATCGGCACGGGACGGGCCGGGCAGACACCGGCGTTGTTCTGACGCCGCAGGAGTCAGAGCGGATCATCCGGCTTGTTGCCAGCCACGTGCGGGCGGAGGCGAGCGGTTCGTCACCGATCGTCTCGGCAGAACTACCCGAAACTGGTGAACGCTTTGAAGGTGTCTTGCCGCCGGTCTCGCTCGCACCGTGCTTTGCCATCCGCAAGCCCGCGACAACCACGTTCCGCCTGTCCGACTATGTCAAGGCGCAGATTGCCTCGCCATTAATGGCGAAAGCGCTGACCGCTGCAGTCACCGAAGCGCGCAGCATCCTGATCGCCGGTGGCACCGGCTCGGGCAAGACGACGCTTGCCAATGCGCTTCTTGCGGAGATTGCTGGCCTCGAAGAGCGGGTGGTCATCATCGAAGACACTCGCGAACTGCGCTGCGACGCAAAGGATGCCGTGACGCTCCGGACCAAGCCGGGCGTGGCGAGCCTCGCCGATCTTGTGCGCTCGACACTGCGCTTGCGGCCCGACCGCATCATCGTCGGCGAGGTCCGAGGCGCCGAAGCCCTCGACATGCTGAAGGCCTGGAATACAGGCCACCCCGGCGGAATAGCCACGGTCCATGCCAACTCGGCCCGCGCTGCGCTCTACCGGATCGAACAACTGATTCAGGAAGCGGTCGCAACGGTGCCACGCCGGCTCATTGCCGAGGCGATCGACCTGATCGTCTTCATCAAGGGGCGGGGGCCAGCACGGCGTGTCGAGACTGTCGCTGAGCTTAAGGGCCTCGATCCGTCAGGCGACTACCTGCTCGAGACTCCGCCCGGACTTCCAAACACCTCCCATCGCCCCTGAGACCCAAGGAGACTGCTACATGCCCATTCGACTGCGTCTAAACGTGCGTTCGCGCCTTCGCGGCTTCTGCTCGGTCAGCGCGCTGCCTTTGGCCACTCTCGGCGTGGCCTCGGCTTGCGTGCTCCTCAGCGTCACGGCGGCACATGCCGCAGGTTCCGGCATGCCCTGGGAAGCTCCGCTCGAGCGCGTCCTGGAATCCGTGCAGGGGCCCGTCGCCAAGATCGTCGCCGTCATCATCATCACGGTGACCGGCATATCGCTGGCCTTCGGTGACACCTCCGGTGGCTTCCGCAAGATGGTCCAGGTCGTGTTCGGCCTCTCCATCGCCTTCGCCGCAAGCTCCTTCTTCCTGTCGTTCTTCTCGTTCGGCGGCGGAGCACTGATCTGATGCGCCCCGATGGTTTTGAACTTGTGCTCCACCGCTCGTTGACGGAGCCCATCCTGATCGGCGGTGCCCCGCGTGCCGCCGCCATCTTGATCGGAACCCTCTCGGCCGTGCTGGCGCTCGGCCTGCGGCTTTGGCTCGCAGGCCTCGTGCTCTGGGTCATCGGCCACAGCGCTGCCGTTTGGCTCGCAAAACGCGACCCGGCCTTTGTCGAGGTCGCCATCCGTCACACCAAGCACAAAGGCCGGCTCGCATGCTGAACCTGAAAGAATTCCGCGGCAACGCCCATCGGCTGGCAGATTGGCTGCCCTGGGCATGCTTGGTCGCTCCGGGTGTCATCCTCAACAAGGATGGCAGCTTCCAGCGGACGATCCGCTACCGCGGACCGGACCTCGACAGCGCGACCGAAGCCGAATTGATGAGCGTCGTGTCCCGTGTGAACAATGTCCTGAAACGTTTCGGCTCAGGTTGGGCTCTCTTCTTTGATGCCACGCGCATCCCGGCCTCCGAATATCCGCGGTCGGAATTTCCCGATCCGGTGTCCTGGCTGGTGGATGAGGAGCGGCGTGCCGCTTTCGAAGGACCCGTCGGTGTCGCATGGGAGGATCCGTCACGTCCCGGCGGACAGCATTTCGAGAGCGTGCTGCATCTGACCTTGGTGTACCTGCCGCCGGCGGAAAGGATCTCGCGCCTCGAAGGTCTATTCCTCGAACGCCCCAAGACGAAGGATCGCGTGACGAGAAAAGGACAACGCATTCGGCCCGGGCAATCGATCAAAAGGCCTACTGAAGGTGACACCGACGACGGCGAGATCGACACCCAACAGAGATATAATAGCGACGAGAAAGGCTATCGTGATCAACTCCAGAGGTTCATCCAGGAAACCGACCGGGCCATCGATCTGCTCTCTTCGGTCTTGCCTGAGATCTGGCCTCTCAATGACGCCGAGACGCTCACCTATCTACATAGCTGTGTCTCGACCAAGCGCCATCCGGTGGTCGTTCCCAAGACTCCGGCCTACCTCGATTGCTTCCTGAGCGATGAGCCCCTGACCGGCGGATTGTCTCCGGCGATCGGGCGGAGCCATCTTCGCGCGTTGACGGTGCTCGGGTTTCCGCACGTCACCTTTCCGGGCCTGCTTGATGAGCTGAACCGACTTGGCGTTGCCTACCGCTGGGCCACCAGGTTCATCCCACTGGACCGCACGCAGGCAAACGCGACGCTGTCACGCTACCGGCGGCAGTGGTTTGCCAAACGGAAGTCGCTCACTGCGATCCTCAAAGAGGTCATGTTCAACGAGCAGGCGGCGCTGCTCGACACCGACGCCAGCAACAAGGCGCTCGACGCCGACGCTGCGCTCTCGGAGCTTGGCGACGATCTGGTCGCCTTCGGCTATATCACCACGACCGTCACCGTAAGCGACGAGGACTCGCATCAAGCGGACGAGAAAATCCGCGCGGTCGAGCGGGTGATCAATAGCCGGGGTTTTACGGCCATCCGCGAGAGCGTCAACGCGGTCGAGGCCTGGCTTGGCGGCCTTCCAGGCCAAGCCTATGCCAACATCCGCCAGCCGATCGTTCACACGCTGAACCTCGCCCATATGTGCCCATTGTCGGCGGTATGGGCCGGACCGGAGCGTTGCGAGCACCTTGATGGGCCGCCGCTTCTGATCGCCAAGACCAAGGGGGCGACTCCCTTCAGGTTGTCTCTCCATGCCGGCGATGTCGGACACACCATCATCGTCGGTCCAACGGGGGCGGGCAAGTCGGTCCTGCTTTCGATGCTTGCCCTTCAGTTTCGCCGATACCCAAACGCCCAGCTGATCACCTTTGACAAGGGCCGGTCGGCACGGGTCGCCACGCTCGCATTGTCGGGGGCCTGGTACGAGCTGGGCGCCAAGGGCGGCATCGCCTTTCAGCCACTCAAGGACGTCGCCGAGGAGGGGGCAAGACTCTGGGCGCTCGACTGGCTCTGTGGTGTGCTTGCCCATGAGCGCGTGACCGTGACGCCCGATGTCAAAGAGACGCTCTGGTCAGCGTTGAGAAGCCTCGGGTCTGCGCCCGTCCCGCAGCGGACGATGACCGGCCTCGTGGCGCTGCTTGCCCGAGATGCGCTGCGGCAGGCGCTGCAGCCCTACACGCTGGAGGGACCGTACGGCCGTTTTCTGGACGCAGACGCCGACCGTCTTTCCGGTGCGGACGTGCTCACGTTCGAAATGGAAGAGCTGATGGCGTTGCCTGGCCTGGTGGCGCCGGTTCTGACTTACATCTTCCACACCCTTGAAGACCGTTTCGACGGTCGGCCGACGCTACTGGTGCTGGACGAGGCCTGGGTGTTTCTGGACGATCCGTTGTTCGCGAGCCGCATTCGCGAATGGCTGAAGACGCTGCGCAAGAAAAACGTCTCGGTTATCTTCGCGACCCAGTCACTCGCAGATATCGCCGACAGCCAGATTGCGCCTGCGATCATCGAGTCCTGTCTAAGCCGGATCTTCCTTCCGAACCCCCGTGCGCTGGAGCCGACCCAGTCCGAAACCTATCGCCGGTTCGGCCTGAACGATACGCAGGTGCGCTTGATCGCGGAGGCATTCCCCAAGCGCGACTACTACCTGCAGTCCCGCGCCGGCAACCGCCTGTTTGAGCTAGGCCTCGGACCGGTGGCGCTCGCGCTCGTTGCGGCATCCTCGCCCGAGGATCAGCGGGCCATCGACGCGGTCCTGTCCCGCTCTGGCCCCCATCACTTCGCCAAACGCTATCTCGCCGAGCGAGACCTGCACTGGGCAGCGAACCTGATCAGCACCTTCGAACAGGCCCAGAAAGCCTGACCCCCAATCTCAGCGTCTAAGGAGTTATCCATGCTGAAGATCTTCGGCACACCTGTCGCATGCCGGACCGTAAAAGCGACCGCAATCGTAGCGCTGTCTCTCGTCATCGCGCTGAACGGATCCCGACGGCTTGGGGCACAGGTCGTCGTGTTCGATCCATCGAACTATAGCCAAAACCTCCTGACGGCTGCCCGCACGCTCGAGCAGATCAACAATCAGGTCAGGAGCCTCCAGAACCAGACCCAGTCGCTGCTCAATCAGGCCAAGAACCTCACGAGCCTTCCGACGAGCGTCGTCGGCCAGCTCGCTTCGACGATCAACCAAATGAACACCCTGATCAGTCAGGCAAAGAACATCTCATTCGATGTTCAGAAGACCCAGCAGGATTTTGAACGACTGTACCCCCGTCAATATGCGGCGGCGGTCTCCTCCGACAAGATGGTGCAGGATGCGACGTCGCGTTGGGACAATAGCTACGATGGGCTGAGGCAGTCGCTCACCGTTCAATCGGCGATCGTAGGTAATTTGGATCAGGACGGCCAGACGCTTCGAACGCTGATGGCAAATTCGTCTGCAGCGGTCGGCTCGCTGCAAGCTCAGCAGTCCGGCAACGAGTTGCTGGCCCTTCAGATCAAGCAATCGTTGCAGACCCAGGCGCTCATGGCGACCCAGGCGCGCGCGGACACGTTGCGTGCCGCCGAGCAGCAGGCATCGTCGGCCGCAGCCCAGGAGCGATTTACCCGCTTCATCGGCGATGGCCATGCCTACACCAGCGGCAAGTAGGTGAGGGCGCCATGGCTGATCTCTCCGTCATTGACCGCTTCACCGAGACGTTCTCGCGCTACATCGATTCCGGATTTGGTCTTCTGTCCGGCGACGTCTCATTCCTGAGCTCAACGTTGATCGGCATCGACCTGACGCTCGCCGGCCTCGCCTGGAGTATGCGGGCGGACGACCACATCATGGTCACGCTCGCCAAGAAGGTGCTTTATGTCGGCGCCTTCGCGTTCATCATCGGCAACTTCAAGAGCCTTGCCGATATCGTCTTCGCGTCGTTCTCCAGCATTGGGCTGAAAGCATCAGGCGGGAGCTTGAGCGCTGCCGACCTGGCGCGGCCGGGTTTCGTCGCTTCCGCCGGGTTTACGGCCGCACATCCTCTTCTCGAGGAGACCGGCCAATTCTCGGGCTTCGATGTCCTGACCAACCTGCCGACAATCCTGATCTTGCTGTTCTGCTGGATCCTGATCGTGCTCGCCTTCTTCGTCCTTTCGGTGCAGCTCTTCGTCACGCTGATCGAATTCAAGCTGACGACGCTCGCAAGCTTCATTCTCGTGCCGTTCGCGCTGTGGGGCAAGACCGCGTTCCTCGCGGAAAAGACGCTTGGCAACGTGATCGCCTCGGGCGTGAAGGTAATGGTTCTTGCCATCATCATCGGCATCGGCTCGACCATCTTCGGTCAGCTTGCAAGCACGCTGACGCGGCCGGTCGACATCGTCTCGGCGATGAGCTTGTTGCTGGCGGCGATTTCGCTGTTTGGCCTTGGCATCTTCGGCCCAGGGATCGCAGCAGGATTGGTCTCAGGCGCGCCCCAGTTGGGAGCAGGCGCTGCAGCAGGGACAGCAGCGGGCGCGGCGGCGGTCGTGATCGGCGGCGGAGCTGCGGCCGCAGGAGGCTTGCGCCTTGCGGCGGGCGGTTCGATGACCGCGGTTCGCTCAGCTGCGTCCCTAACAGGAGCATCTTCGGCTGCCGGCACATCGGCCCGGGCCGCAACCGTAGATCAGCTATCGAGCGGGAGCACCGGCGGCGCAACGAGTGGAGCGGCTGCTTCAGGCACGGGGCGCACGGCGGCGTCAGGACGTGGACACGCGAGGGAAGCGGCCCAGATCGCTGCTCATACCCTGAAGGAGGGTGACAAAGGCGGGCATTCTTCGGGCCCGAAGCTCGGGGAGGAGTAGGACATGGCAGGTCATCCCTTTCAGCGCGTATCTGTTCGCTACGGCGAAACGCCTGAGCCGGTCACGCCCTATCAGAAGGCGGCCCAAGTCTGGGACGAGCGGCTAGGGTCCGCCCGTGTTCAGGCGAGCAACTGGCGGTTGGCAGCGTTGGCGGCCATCGGCCTGTCCGGCGTCCTTGGATTGACGATCTTTACCCAGATCGCTCGCTCGGGTGTTGTTCCCTATGTGGTCGAGGTCGATCGGCTCGGCGAAGTCCGAGCAGTTGGGCCGGCGCTCGAGGCCTACCAACCGTCGGACGCACAGATCGCGCATTTTCTCGCACGGTTCATCGAGAACGTTCGCTCGCTGTCGATTGATCCGGTCATCGTCCGGGCGAATTGGCTGCGTGCCTACGACTTCGTCACCGATCGTGGCGCTCAGGCGTTGAACGACTACGCGCGCGACGCCGATCCGTTTACGAAGATCGGCTCCAAAACAGTGACGGCCGAAGTCACGTCCGTGGTGCGTGCGTCCGGCGACAGTTTCGAAATCCGCTGGAAGGAGAACACCTACGAGAACGGCGCGATCGCAAAAACCGAGCGCTTCACCGGTCTCGTCACCACCGTTCTCAAGCCGCCCACGGATGCTGAAACGCTGCGGAAGAACCCTCTCGGCCTCTACGTCCATTCCCTCAACTGGTCGCGCGACCTCATTGGAGACGCCAAATGAATTCCAAAGCCCTCACCAAGCTCGCGTCTGCCAGTACGCTCGCCTTGTCCTTTGCGCTTGCCGGATGTGCGACAAAACTCAATCTCGAAGCGCCCTATGATGAGATGGTCTTCGAGAAGGGCTTTCCAGAGGCCGATCCGCCTGCGCCTGTGCAAGTCGTCGAGACACCCAAGATCCTGCCGCTGCCCGGTCAGTTGAAGCCTTATCCGACAAAGGCCGGCAAGGAGGAAAAGCTGCCGCCGGAGCAGGCGATCGCAAAGGCGAACAAGGCCGCGAGGATGGAGCCGACGCGCGCCGGATATATCAACGCCATTCAGGTCTACCCCTGGACGGAAGGCGCGCTCTACCGGCTCTATGCAAGCCCGGAGAAAGTCTCCACCATCGCGCTTCAGCCTGGCGAGGAACTGATCGATGTCTCCACTGGCGATACGGTTCGCTGGGTGGTCGGTGATACCTCGAGCGGGCAGGGGACCGCCCGGCGGGTGCATATTCTGGTCAAGCCAACGCTTCCGGACATTCAGACCAACCTCGTGGTGCTGACCGACCGGCGGGCCTATCACCTCGAGCTCGTGTCGACCAAGCAGACCTATATGGCGTCCATCTCGTGGACGTATCCAACGGACACGCTCGTTGCGCTCCACAAGCAGAACGCCGCAGCTCAGGAAAACGAGGATCGCATCGTCGATCGCGGTGTGCGGCTCGACAGCCTGAACTTCCGCTATCGCATCGAAGGCGACGATCCGCCGTGGCGGCCGCTCCGGGCCTTCGACGATGGCCGCAAGGTCTATATCCAGATGCCGTCTGGCCTGTCGCAAGGGGAGGCGCCGCCGTTGTTCGTCGCCGGAGCCGATGGGCGGCCGAACCTCGTCAATTATCGGGTCCGCGGCACCTACTACATCGTCGATCGGATGTTCGGCGCCGCCGAACTCCGCCTGGGTGAGAATCCCCAGCGCATCGTCCGGATCATCCGGATCGACGCGCGGCCCGTGTCGCAGGCCTTCAGCACCGGGAGCGCCTCATGACGAGCTTGGATCAAGATCCGGAGCCGCTGGAGCTGCGGGCGCGGCCGCGGTCCGTTCGGCGGCTCAACAGACGTGCCCTTATGATCGGCTGCGCCGTCGCGGCGCTATTTGTTGGCGGGGCGATACTCATTGCGCTCCGGCCGCACTCCTTCAAGCAGTCGGAACGGACAGAGCTTTACAATACGGACCGCAAGCAGACCGCCGAAGGCTTGAGCAAGCTGCCAAAGTCCTATGAGGATCTGCCGCCATCGACGCCGAGGCTTGGGCCACCATCCCCGGGAGACATCGGCCGGGCCTTTGCCGAAAACGAGAAGAAGGCCGGCGTGGCATCGGACACGGGCTTCCGCACCAACCCGGAGGAGGACGCCGAGCGGGCTGAGCGAATCCGACAGACACGGGTCGCTCAACAGGCAAAGGAGTCGGGCCTGTTCGTCCGTCTGTCGGAGAAACAGGACAAGCGCAAGCAGGCAAGTTCGACCGAAGCGCCGGCTGCTGCCCCATCCGCATTCAGGCCTTCAACGTCCGACACAGGGCCATCTGCTGCGGAGCTCGCAAAGACTGCGCAGGCGATGATCGATCGCTCCAGCGAGATCATTCCCTCGTCGCAGGCGCGAAAGCTGGCGTTTGTGGGCGCGAAAGCCGACACGGAGACCACCAATCCCCATGCGCTCAAACCAGCGCCATCCACGTATGCAGTGATGGCGGGATCGATCATCCCGGCGAGCCTCGTCACAGGGCTGAATTCCGATTTGCCAGGCACCACCATCGGCCAGGTCACCGAGAACGTCTATGACACGGTGACGGGCGAGCATCTCCTGATCCCGCAAGGGACTCGGATCATGGGCAAATACGACAGCGTCGTCGCCTTTGGCCAGAAGCGGGCGCTGGTCGTCTGGACGAGGCTTATCCTGCCGAACGGCAACTCCATCGTGATCGAGAACCTTCCGGCCACTGACGTCGCGGGCTACGCCGGGCTCGAGGACGAGGTGGACTTCCACACTTGGCAGTTGCTGAAAGGCGTGGCCTTGGCGACCCTGATCGGAGTGGGGACCCAACTATCGATCGGCAATGACGAGAGTGATCTCGTGAAGGCTCTGCGGGAGAGCACGCAGCAAACGACCAATCGTGCGGGGCAGCGTCTGGTAGAGCGTGAGCTCGACGTGCAGCCGACAATCACGGTGCGGCCGGGCTGGCCGCTGCGGGTGATTGTTTCGAAGGATCTGGTGCTGAAGCCGTACCAGGACGTTCAGACGGTGGCGAAGGGTAGGTGAGGGATGAAGCTTGCGAAGCTGCCTGATCGGACACCGGTGAGGCTGAATATTGTGCTTACGCCGGGCTTGGCGCAGCGCCTGCGCGAGTATGCTGTTTACTATGCAGAGACCTACGGCAACAAGGAGGAGGTAGCCGAGCTGGTACCGTTCATGCTCGAGGCATTTCTCGATAGCGATCCGTCGCTCAAGAGAAGCAGAAAAGTTAAGGGTGCAAGTGCATCGTTGAACGGCAGCGGTGATCAGGAATGAAAATGGACAGCTAAATTTCGGCGCTTGTCCGTCCTAGAGCCGTTCTTACGTGTTCCATCGCCAATTCGAGCGATTTCAGCAGCTCCTTCAAATCATTTGATGATGCTTCTTCTAAGTGGAGATTGCTGGGGCTGACCGTTTGCAAGATCAAGCGATCTATGGAGGTGACGAAACGCAGATCCAACGGAGCGGCTTCGGAACGACCGCAAACGTAGGACACTACATGACCTGAGGGGGTGATCCTCGTGGTTAGGTCGAGGCCGGACGCGACCGCTTGCTCAAGTAACTGAATGGGGAGTTCAACACTCGCCGAGGCATAGTCGAAACCCGCGGTCCGATAGCCAACGCGAGCGAACCGACCATCAGGTCGGCTAAAAAGGTCTACGAACGGCAGAACCGTCTGGGGCTGAGGATCGACCATGCAAAACACTCTGAATAGAACCACAATACCTAGTATACTAGGTGGAGATCAAGTGCCGCTTGGTGCCGTCATGCCGCATGAAGTTGCGGCGGTTGGTAGCCAGAAATCTGCGACGTCTCCGACGGAAGGGCGGCCTTACTCAAGAAGAGTTGGCCGATCGAGCAGGCCTGAATCGCAACTACATCGGAATGATTGAGCGCGAGGAGAATGCTCCGACCGTCGATGTGCTTGAACAGATCGCGGAAGCGCTCGGTGTCGACCCCATCGCTCTATTTCAGGAGCGATAGCGGCAATTGGTATGAGCGGATTCGCATGTGCCCATGGAGTCTGTTTTGCGACTGGGCGTTAGCTTAACCGTCAAGCAGAAGCTTACCCTAGGTTTTGACCGGGATTTCGATTACAGGCCTTAGCGCCTCGAGCTGCCCGGCATATTTGCGAATGAAGCTCTTTGCCGAGGCCGAAACGGGAGGATATCGGCGCAGTGGACTAGGTCGGCTACATGGCTACGATGCGCTGATCGATTTCGTGGAGATCAAGCACATTTATCAGAATTGCGGCACGGTTTAACGATGCTCGTCCCTTCCCGTCTTCAAATACTGAACCATGCGAAGTAACGATGGGCTTCCCCGCGCACTCGCCGCAAGATTGGTGACGTGCTTAGGGAAGGCATTCTGGACAAGTGTCACCGATCGATTCTAGCACCGTCCCGAATCTCTGCCTCGGCTTCGCCAGCAGACAGTCCGGCCGGCGGATATTGTCTCGCGATTTCCAGCGCTCTGTCGCGGGCGTGAGGATCGGCACAATCTTTCATCCAACCATGCTCGTCGCATTCACGGACGGCGCCTGCGTCTTGCAGCACGGAGATCGCCCAACGGTCGTTGGCTCCGAAATGTTGGTATTTTTGTTGGTATCGCGCGGAGCCGCCGCGAAAAAACAAAGCAATTTCAGGTTGTTATGTGCCAATTTCCATTACCTCGCGGGTAATGGAAGGGCTGAAATCCGCATGCTAGGTTTTTGGTCATGAACGCACATGCATCCACGGCCCAGGCCGAACGCAGCCAGCCGGTCCATATCGGCGACCATTTGCGCGAATGGCGGCAGCGCCGCCGCATGAGTCAGCTCGATCTCGCGGGCGAGGCCGAAATCTCGGCGCGGCATTTGAGCTTCGTCGAGACCGGCCGCGCCGCGCCCTCGCGCGACATGGTGCTCAGGCTCGCCGAGCGGCTCGACGTGCCCTTGCGCGAACGCAACGTGCTGCTGGTCGCCGCCGGTTTCGCGCCGGCCTTTCCGCAGCGCCCGCTGGAGGATCCCGCCTTGAAATCAGCCCGCCAGGCGATCGACCTCGTCTTGAAAGCGCATGAGCCCAATCCGGCGCTCGCGGTGGATCGGCACTGGAACCTGGTCTCCGCCAATCGGATGGTGGCACCGCTGCTCGATGGCGTCCCGCAGCATCTGCTCGGCCAGCCCGTCAACGTGCTGCGGTTGGCCTTCCATCCCGAGGCGCTGGCACCGCGCACGGTCAATCTCGCCGAATGGTGCGGGCATCTCCTGGAACGGCTGCACCGGCAGTGCGAGGCGACAGCCGATCCGGAGCTGATCAAGCTCTACAATGATCTGAAGAGCTCACCGCTTCCGGCGCGTTCGGCCCCGCTGTCGAGCGACAATGTCGCGATCCCGTTCAAGCTGCGGCATGGCGGAGAGATCCTCAGCTTCTTCTCCACGACCATGGTGTTCGGCACGCCCGTCGACATCACCCTCTCGGAGCTGGCGCTGGAGACGTTCTTTCCGGCGGACGAGCGCACCGCCGAGCGGTTGAAGCAGATGCACCGCGCGGCCGGCGGAGCCTGAAATGAATGTGATCATGTTGGATGCTTCCGCGTGGGAGACGCTCGATGACTTCTACGACGCGCTGCTGTCGGCATTGGCCGCAGCGGAGTAGCTCTCGTTGACACAATGCTGCACAGTGACGTGAACAAGGTCGTTCCGCCCTATCGCGTCGAGATCCGAAACGGAGTGAACCTGCCCTCCAAGGTCAAATCTCACATTGTCGATGTGATGGACCTGTTTCAGAGAGTGCGGACCCGCCGACGCGAACGCGGGGCGGATGTGGACGTGAGCATTGTGCTGGTTTGACGCCTTGAAGTCAGAAGCCGTATCTCCGGGGTGGGGGTGACCGCCAAGTGACCGTGCCTTGCGCTACCCGCGGTTCGGCTTATGTTGGGACGACAAAACAAGCCCAGGAGGCCCCATGAGCACGCTCAAACCGCTCCAGATCGACATCGTCTCGGACGTGGTCTGCCCCTGGTGCTATATCGGCAAGCACCGGATCGAGAGCGCGCTGGCGCTGGTGCCCGACGTTCCGGTCAAGCTCAATTTCCGTCCCTTCTTCCTCAATCCCTGGGTGCCGCGCGAGGGCATCAGCCGCGAGGCCTATCTCACCCAGAAGTTCGGCTCGGTCGAAGCCTATAAGGGCATTGCGGGACGCGTCGTCGCGGCCGCGAGCGAGGAGGGGCTCGTCTATAAGCCGGAGCTCGTCGCGCGCCAGCCCAACACGACCGACTGTCACCGCCTGATCCTCTGGGCGGAAGCGATCGGCAAGGCGCCCGAGATGAAGCAGCGACTGATGGAGCTGTACTTCCGCGACGGCGGCGATCTCACCGATGTGAACGTGCTGGTGCAGGCGGCTGCCGACATCGGCCTCGACGCCGACGACGTTCGCAAGCGCCTCGCCACCGACGAGGACGTCGCGCGCGTCTCGGCGGATGCGCAGGAAGCCGCCGAGAAGGGCATCTCCGGCGTGCCGACCTATGTCTTTGCGCAAAAATACGCCGTCTCCGGCGCGCAGGATCCGGATCTGCTCGCCCGCGCCATCCGCCAGGTCTCTGCGGAGATCAACGCGCAGGCGGCGGAGTAGCTTCTTATTTTCGAAGCAGGCGGATTACGCGTCGCGCGGCGTCGTGCGCGACGTTGAGGCCGACCAGTGCTGCGTGGATCAAGGCCACAACCGGGTCATGCCGCCGCAGCGGCATCAGCACATCTCCGATCGCGAGGCGTCCGCGCCAGATCGGGTTGATCATGGGGTGATCGGCATTTGCCGTCGAGTCCGCGCTGGCGATGGTGGGGTCGGCGCAGAGGTGGCGGGTGAGGTCGAGGGTGAGCTGCACGCCGGGCGAATATTTTGCAAAGCGCTCGTCGATGCCGAGCTTGAAGAAGAAGGCGCGGTTCTGGTGCCGTAGCACGATGCCGGCAGCGATCGGAATCGCGCCGGCGCGAAGGGTGGCGACCTCGCACTGCGCGGTCTCTGCCAGCGCCGGCACAGCGCGCCGAATGAAGGCCGCATCGCCCGCGTGCTGGACCAGCGCTGTGCCGCGCTTGCCTTTCCAGCCGCTGGCTTCGAGCTGCAGGAAGCTTTCGAGCGCAGGTCCGATCTCGTCGGTGCTGCGCGCGATCTCGAACACGACGGGGCCGTGCTCCTCGAGACGGTGACGTTGGCGCCGCAGCTCCTTGAGCTTCTTGGCGCCGAGCGCCTCGCGCAACAGCATGTCCCCATCCTGCGTCGCATCGAGGCTGGCGCGGATGTAGGAGCTGAGAATACGCGGCTTCAAGCCGTCGCGCTTAAGCACCTGCTTGAGCGATGCCATGGCTGCGCCGTCGAGCGCGACGTCGGTCAGCACGAGCGCATGCGCGCCGGCCTCGCGTGCCTGCTGCAGCAGACGCGCGGCGGCCTCGAGCGGAGCGTCGCGGTCGAGCAGCGGGCTGCACAGCGTGCCATAGGGATGCGCGCTCACCAGGGCGGGCAGGGGAATCTTCAGGGCGCGCCGGAGTGAGACCACCGGCATCAGGCCGATCAGCCGGGCCGAAGAGTCGTGTGCGGCCAGACCCAAGGCATCCGTGCGACCGCGCGCCGTTGCACTGACGGCTAGCTCCCAGGCGGGCAGATAATATCCGTTCGGCTCGATCGCCCGCTGCGCCAGCGCGCGCCATTGGCCGGTGTCGATGGCGGCAATCGGGACAGGCGCGCGCGCCATCGCGACATCCCTTGCCGATGCCGGATTGATCGCCGCCTGATGCGCGATGTCGATCACGTCCCGTCGTCCCCCGTTCGCGCGAGCTGAGCCCGTGCTACCGGGCATGCTTAGCGCAAAGATTGGAAAATACCGTTGGGACGCCGCTGCAATTCGAGCGGTAGTGTTAACATTCCATTCAGCATCCGGCCGGGGGGTGATCCCGAAGTTTCAGGGCGGTCGCATATGACTTGCCCTGAGGAATCGTGGCCAGTCTCCCGGCACTCCCGCCGTCTTGCGAAGGCGAGAGTCCGACTTGCCGGCGCAGAAGAGGCGGTACAGAATCTCCAGCATTGCGCGGACTTCCGGTCTCGCGCTTGCCTGCGAAACTACCTCGCTCGGGAGAGGCTTCATGGTCTCGACATCATTTACGCCGATCGCGTCCCTTGTTGGCGGTGCGATGATTGGCCTTGCGGCCGTTCTGCTGATGTGGGCAACGGGCCGGATCGCCGGCGTCAGCGGCATCGCGGCGCGGCTGTTTCCGCCCTATGAGGATAGCGAATTCGCCGGGCGCCTCGCCTTCGTGGCCGGTCTCGCCGCCGCGCCCGTGCTGGTGCGGCTCGCCACGGGAGGTCTGCCGGAGCAGACGATCGCGGCGGGACCGGCTCTGCTGATCGTCGGCGGATTGCTCACGGGGTTCGGTTCGGTGTGGGGCAGTGGCTGCACCTCCGGCCACGGCGTTTGTGGCTTGTCGCGGCTGTCGGTGCGCTCGCTGGTCGCGACAATGACCTTCATGGCCGCCGGAATGGCCACCGTCTTCGTGATGCGGCACTGGAGCTGATCGCCATGGCAATCCTCGTTCAATTCGCGATCGGGTTGATCTTCGGCATCGGCCTCATCGTCTCCGGGATGTCGAACCCCGCAAAGGTGCTGAACTTCCTGGACATCGGCGGCATTCCGGCAGGGACATGGGATGCGAGCCTCGCATTCGTCATGGCGGGCGCGGTGGCGGTGACCTTCGTCGGGTTCAGCCGCGTCCTGAAGCTCGCGCGTCCGTTCTTCGCCGATCGGTTCTATCTGCCGACGCGCCGAGACATCGATCCCAGGATCGTCGCAGGTCCTGCGATCTTCGGTGTCGGCTGGGGGCTGGTCGGCTTCTGCCCGGGGCCGGCGCTGACCGCGCTCGGATTTGGCTCGCTCTCTGCCGTCATCTTCGTCGTGGCGATGTGCGCCGGCATGGTGCTCGCCCGCTTCGTCGCTCACCTGCCGTCATTGACGCGCCTCGTCACGCCGGCCGATCTGCTCGAAACCTGAAGTCACGCCAGAGAGCCGTCATGGACCACAGAGGCACTCATCAAGCTCGGCGGTTCCAGCAGCAAACCGCCGCGGCCCGACATCGGCGGTTGGATTCGGTCGCACGAACGGGACCGGGCGAATAGTCTCGTCCGGTCCCGACCATCAAGCCTTCATCGATCACCAGCGGTCGTCGACACCAACGCCGACGCTGACGCCGGGCGCGCGAATGCCGACGCCGGCGCGCGGGCCGTCATCCCAATCGCGATGATAGGACCGGCGCTCGTAGTAGCGCTCGCGCGGCATGTAGTTGTAGGAATCGCGCACGATCACGCGCGAACCGCCGCGTGTGCGATAGCAGCGGCCATCCTCGTCGCAGACAAGTCGCACCTGCTGCACGAGATCCGGATTGGTGTACTCGCTGCTCGTATAGATATCGGAAGCCTTCGCCCCCGAGGCGGCGGCCAAAGCACCCACGCCAGCCAACAGCGCAATAGTCAACGTCCTCATCATGTCCTCCTCGAAACTGCCCTCGGCGGTAACAAGAAGGGCAGGCGGTGATCGTTCCCGGTCGCGGTACTGGTTTTTCCCGGAACCTTGCCGTCAAGGCGGGTTCCTAGATCGGCTCGTAAGTCTCCGTCCCGCAGATGTCGTCGGCGTCCGCGCGCCGGCGGTCCACGACCTTGCCGCCGTTGATCGTCACGATGTAGGTCTGGGCGCCGAGCGACGTGCCGGTCGCCGAGGTGAGCTGCGCGCGGACGCACGCGGTCCAGCCCGGTCCTCGCACCTCACGATGGGGCTGGGCGACGTGCACCTCGCGCGGATAGGACGTTGCGAGAAAGACGACGTCGATCTGCTCGCGCACCACGCGCTTGACGTCGGGGGGCGCTTCCGGCGGCGGCTGCTCGGCCTCCTTCATGCGCATGAACTCCGGCACCGGTGCGCGGCTGTCCGCAAAGCCGCAGGCACCGAGCGCCAGCGCGCCGATGAGCAGCGCCGCATGAGCAATGATCCGCAACATCCGTGAAGGTCCCCTGCGGGCCAACAGATAGGCACGAACGCGATCCGACGAAGTCCCGGTCGATCAAGATTTGCTGAAGTCTTGGAACCCGCGACATTGCTATTCCGCGATTGCGGGCTAGTTTGTACCCCACGCGAGGGGGATTGCTGCAATGAGGATTTTGGTCATCGCGGCCGCCGTGCTGGCACTGACGGTCGCATCAGTGCTGGCGCAGGGCCGGCGCCAGCCCAATGACGGCGCCAAGCCGATCGACAACAGTCCCAAGGTCGATGAGAAGGCCTACAAGGCCGCGCTCGAGCGCATTCCCGAACCCAAGGACAGGTACGACCCGTGGGGCGGCGCCCGTCCGGGTGAACCTGCCAAGAAGCCGAAATGACGTGAGGTGGATGGCGCGGACCTGTATTTCGGTTTCGGAGAAGCGCCGTCGCTCCTGTCGCACACGACCGATCGTGCCGGTGGACGATTTGTTGCGGGGTCATCATCGATTGCGCTCGCAGTCGTCACGCGCGTGATTGCGAACCGCGCTGGCGCCGCCGTCGTATCGAAGCAATCATGATCGTGTTGTGCATGTGATGCGAACGTTCGTTCACATCGCGCCTGCTATTGCACGAATGCGAGGCCGACGCGCTTGTCGCTGCGCCAAACTGTGCGACAATGCCTTACGAAATGGTCGCGCGCGATCGAGAGCGTGACCGATTGCGGCAACATGACGGGAGTGTCGAGGTCGATCGCCGCGCCGCCCGCCGACATGTTTCGCACCGTGCAAGCAATGCCGCTGCTTTCAAAGGTGATCTTTCCGCCCTTGAAAACACGATGACGTTGCGATGTGCGCTTCTCAATCATCCGCGTCAGTCCTGCCGATGATTATGAAGTAGTGCATAGAAATTACGTTGAACTAAACTCAATACTGGCGCTACTTGCGCGGCGTTTCAGACTTTGTTTACGACGTTGGAGCGGCGAGCCGCTCCAACGAACCTGCCCAAAGAGCCTACCCAAGAGCCTTTCCTTTATGGCGTGACGCGCCGATGGAGATATTGATGAAGACTTCGCTTTCGCTTCTGTTCGCCGCAGCGCTCTCGCTGGCCGCGATGCCCGCTCACGCCGCCAAGTGGGACCTCTCGACCATGTCCTGCAAGCAGTTCCTGGAGAGCGGCGAGGACAACATCGCGGTCGTGCTGACCTGGATGGACGGCTGGTACAAGGGCGACGAAGACAACGCGATCATCGACACCGATGTCTTCATCGCGAACGCCAAGAAGTTCGGCGCCTATTGCGGAAAGAATCCGACCGTCAGCGTCGTAACCGCCGCCGACGAGATTCTCGGCAAGTGACGTCGCGGGGGCAATGACGCGAAGCGCGAGCGCGCTTCCTGTCCCGACACGATTTCATCGAGAGCCGCGTCGAGCTTTGCGCTCCGCGCGGCTCTCTCTTGTTTCAGAGTGCGTTCACCCCGGCAGCATCGCGAACGCGCTCGAGACCATCGCGGCCGGCTTGCCGTCGGCGGCCGAGAGCAGCGTGACGCGGCCAAAGCTCATGGTACGCCCGAGCCGCACCACGCGCGCGTCCGCCAGCACGGCGGACGCGGAGATCGCGCGCATGAAATGCGTGGTCTGATCGACCGTGGTCATGGGACGGTATCCGCGATTGGCGGCGAGGATCGCGATCACCATCGCGGTATCGGCGAGCGCCATCAGAGCCTGGCCGCAGACCACGCCGCCGTTCCGGCACAGCCGCTCCGAAAACGGCATGCGCAGCAGCGCGCCGGGCTGCCAGTCCGCAACGTCCGCGGGCGGCGCATGCTCGAGGCGCTCGACCGCGAGGTTGAGATCCTGGACCCAGGGCGCAAAAACCTCGCCGAGGATGCGCCTGGCGTCGTCGAGGCCGAACTCCGCTTCTGGCTGCGTTTGCATTGCTGTCGCGCGCTCCTGTGTTGCCGGATGTTTCGTCGCATTGTGCGCGCATCGGCGAGGCAAAGTCACCGGTCTCGCGCCGGCCGCCTCGGCTTGAAAATGCCTGACTTGGCCCGATATGATGCTTCGCTTGGGTAGGGGTGGATGATGTTGCGTCGCTGTGTCCTCGTCTTTTGCATGGCCGTGCTCGGTCTTGGGCTGAGCGGGTGCACCAAATGCGGTCCGATCTGGGACGACTGGCTGCATGCGCCGAAATCATGCAGATCGGATCGGCTCTAGCGGCCCTCCGGGTCGTGACCGGCTGACAAGGATGACACGGCGCGGGGCGATCCGCGCCTCATGGAAGATCTAAGGAGTGAATGATGAAGCTTTTCCGTTTGGCCGCGGTACTGGCCGTGCTGGCGGGACCTGCCTACGCGCAAATGCCCAATGTCAATTTGATGCAGGATCTCCCCAGCAAGTCCCCGGAGGAGAAGGCCGCCGAGGCCGAGCGTGACAAGGCCTACAAGGAAACGCTGAAGAAGATTCCTGATTCCAAGGCGTCCAGCGATCCCTGGGGCGGCATGCGCGCCGATCCGCCGAAGCAGCCGGCGGCGCCGAAGGCGTCGGCCGCGACCAGTGCGCCGAAGAAGACCAAGAGCGGTACGGCCGCCAACTGACCCGTTCCGGGGAGCACGAAGTCTTTCCGACGGGACTCCTCTTGATCCGGCCTGCGCCCTACATTGTCCGTAGCGTAGTGCGTTGAGGAAGGCAGGACATGGCCGATCGTCCGCGGGATCTCGCCGAGCGGATGGCGCGCCGGCGCAAGGCGGCCGGCAAGCCGGGGCCGACCGCGCGCGGCGATGGCTATCTGCGCGAGACTTTTACGCTGCCCCGCGCGGCGGCGCGGGAGAGGGCGCAGGCCTTCTTCGCCCGCTATCCCAAAGCCGGCTATATGAGCGAGGTCGAGATCTGGCGCGAATTGCCGGGCGGCGAGATCGAGTTCACCATGCGGCGGCTGCCCAGCGCGGACTGACGCGTTCTATGGCGCATGACGGCGAAACGGTTCAGGCCGTCTTTCGCCCGATCGCCTTCAGCTCCCGATCGATGCGCAGCTGCACACGCCGGATCGCCAGCAGGTCGATCCTGGTCTCGGTCTTGCCGGTCTTGATCTGGTCGCCGATGCGGAACTGCCATTGCCAGATTCCGGGAATCGCCGTCTTGGCGACGGTGAACTCGACGCCCCTGTGATTCATGGTCACCTCCCACGATTCACCTTCAGGCCTGCAAACATGTTGGTCGTCGTAATATTCCGCTGGCAAGGAAGATCTGTCGCTGGCCGCACGCGAACGGCGTTCGATCTCCGTGGTTCTCCGACCATGAACAAAGTTCCTGGGGCCCGGCGGGCCCACAGCGCGGTTCCGCCCGGGCGCGGAGCTGCCTCAGGTTGACGGCATGTGCCTTGCTTGCCTGATCGCGGGCAAGCAACCATGGGCCCCTCATGCTCGGCATTCCCCGCCGCTATGCGCATTTCGTCTTCGGCATCATCCAGTCCGGGCTGACCTCGCTGATCGCGGCGGGAATCGCCAGCTTTCCCGCAGGCAGCCCGATGCTCTTCGTTCGGCACTGGATGGTGTCCTGGCTGATCGCGTGGGCCGCGATGCTGCCGGTCGTGCTATTGGCGGCGCCCGCGATCCGCGCCTTCGCGCTGCGCCTGACCCGGGAGGAGCGGGAACCCAGCGCCGGCCGGCAGGCATGAAAAGGCCCCGCCTAGGGAGAGCCAAGCGGGGCGGAGAGTTGTTTGGAGGCTGGGTGCTGGGCTGCAACACCATAGCCGAGTGACCCTAGCCGGCTGAGCTTACGGCAGCCTGACAGGCGAACGCCCGGCAGGAGCGTGATCGAAAGGCCGCAGACTGACCCCGTACCGGTCCCAATTTCGACATCCGTCCGCACCACTGCGGACACACCCGTCGGCAAGATTTTCATCCGTTCGGCGCAGCCATGGGGGAAACGTGGCGCGCCGACAACGGGGTGGCATCATGGATAACATAGAGCGGTCATTTGCCGCCGCGACGGCGGCTGGCTTCGTGGTGCTGGTGATAGGCCTGATTCTTCTGGCGCTGCTGTAGACGGGATCGGCGTGCCGGGCGCTCGCATCGATGGCGCCGGCGCTGCCGCCTTTCAAAAGCGGGAAAACAACCCCATGCACAGTAGGGTGCCGGGCAATTTCCTCGCTCGGCCAACGGGTTACGAGTAGTATTTAGATACCTTATGCATCCGCGGTTGCGGTGGCCGACCGGCGATGCCGATCGGGGGATTCCGTCCAAACCGCCGGCTGGCGCCCCGTCGCGGGCGGACCTCGACCCGCTCCGGAAGCCGTCCTGGCGGTGCCTAGTGGACCTTGATCTCGTTCAGCGGAAGATGGAGCTCGGCGGCGCGCTCTTCGCGGTCCTTCTTGCGGAACTCGTTTTCCTTGCGCTCGAACTTCACCATCTCCTCGTGCGCCGCCTCCAGCAGCGGCTTTCGCCTGATCGTGTCGTGGTGCGCGTCGTTGTCCGTCATGAGCTGAGGTCCCCAAAAGTTGCGGTCCCATCCCCACAGAAAACCGGAGACCGCGAAAAGGTTCGGTGCCGCAGGATTACGGAAACATGACGGCGCGCCGGCCGCGCGTCGTTGATGCCGGTCATGTTCGCTTCGAGAAACCCGGCGCAAGCCCCGGTTATTTCGGCGGCTGCAGCCCCGGCGATTTGACCCAATCGCTCAGATGATTGGCAACGTCGGCCTGGCGGGCCTTCTTGAGCAGCGCATCCCGCTCCGGCCCGGGAGGAAGCTTGGATGCCTCCTCGCGGACCTGCTTCACCCATGCGGACAGCCGGTCCTGAAGGGTCAGTTGCTGCTTGAAACGTCGTCGCTTGAACATGGCGCGCTCTTTCCGTGCGAGGAGGCGGGAGCGCGAGGTGAGCGTTCTCATCACCGATAGTGGCCTGGGTCCGCGCGGTGATGATGCATTAGGATCCGGAAATGGATCCGCGTCTGTTCAGTTGTGCACTCAGTGCAAAGCGGGGAGGGTGACGATCCAGCATGGCTGGTTTGTCGGACCCCAGAGGTCGACTTCCATCAACCAAAGAGGCCGCCAATCAAGGAGGCCTCCGGTCATCCCAGGAACTTGTCAAAAGCCACCAGGGCACCGAATGCGGTTGCGGTGACGGCGAGGAAGGCCACGAAATACCAGAGGCGATGCATGAGCGGATAACCCGGACTTTCCGCGATGGTTCATGAAGCCGGTGCGACCAGCTCCGTGGTCTGGTGGTGTAGTCCGAAAGACATAATCCGCAAAGAACATATTGCGAACCTAGAACAAATGGGGTACATTGGTTTTATCGCCGAGCTGCCTCGCAACCGTTTGTCCCTCACGCGAATCCTCGCCATAAGGAGCACGACCAATGTCCGCAACTGCCCTGCGTATCGTCGAAGGATCTTCCATGGACAAGAGTAAAGCTCTGGCCGCCGCGCTCTCCCAGATCGAGCGGCAGTTCGGCAAGGGCTCGGTGATGAAGCTCGGCAAGAACGACCGCTCCATGGACATCGAGGCGGTGTCCTCCGGCTCGCTTGGGCTGGATATCGCGCTCGGCATCGGCGGCCTGCCCAAGGGGCGCATCGTCGAGATCTACGGGCCGGAATCCTCGGGCAAGACCACGCTGGCGCTGCATACGGTGGCGGAAGCGCAGAAGAAGGGTGGCATCTGCGCCTTCATCGACGCCGAGCACGCGCTCGATCCGGTCTATGCCCGCAAGCTCGGCGTCAACATCGACGAGCTCCTGATTTCGCAGCCCGACACCGGCGAGCAGGCGCTGGAGATCTGCGACACCCTGGTGCGCTCGGGCGCCGTCGACGTTCTGGTGGTCGATTCGGTGGCGGCGCTGGTGCCGAAGGCCGAGCTCGAAGGCGAGATGGGCGATGCGCTGCCGGGCCTGCAGGCCCGTCTGATGAGCCAGGCGCTGCGCAAGCTAACGGCCTCCATCAACAAGTCCAACACCATGGTGATCTTCATCAACCAGATCCGCATGAAGATCGGCGTGATGTACGGCTCGCCGGAAACCACCACCGGCGGCAATGCGCTGAAATTCTACGCCTCCGTGCGCCTCGACATCCGCCGCATCGGTGCGATCAAGGAGCGCGACGAGGTGGTCGGCAACACCACGCGCGTCAAGGTGGTCAAGAACAAGCTGGCCCCGCCCTTCAAGCAGGTCGAGTTCGACATCATGTACGGCGAGGGCGTCTCCAAGATGGGCGAGATCCTCGATCTCGGCGTCAAGGCCGGCATCGTCGAGAAGTCCGGCGCCTGGTTCTCCTATGACAGCCAGCGCCTCGGCCAGGGCCGCGAGAACTCGAAAGCGTTTTTGAAGGCCAACCCCGACATCACCGCCAAGATCGAGACCGCGATCCGCCAGAATTCCGGTCTGATCGCCGAGCAGATTTTGGCCGGCACGCCCGAGCGCGACGCCGACGGCGAGGAGCCGGCGGACGAGTAAACCTCGACCAGCGACAAGTTTTCGCGAGGAGCGGGCACTGAGGACGTTGAGTTGCCGACGTCTTCGGTGCCCGTTTCGTTTTGCGTGGCGAAGGGCGCGTCGAGATGAAGCGTGTGATTCTGACGAGTTCGTCCGGCGTCGGTCTTGCCCACGCCGATCGCGCCGACATGGTCGTCCCGTTGATCTTTCGGTTCGTTTGGGGGCCGTTGCCTACGTCGCACCATCTCGAGGACTATCTTACGGGAGGCTATTACAGGGGCGATCCGGAGGTGCGGTGGTCCGATCTTGTTGGCCGGTTGCCTCAGACCGGTCTCGCGCACAAGGAGACTGGCCTGGTTCGGTTTTGCGAGACCTATGGCGTCGAGCTCATCGAGCTTTGGTTCGACCCTGAGCCTAACAGTCAATTGCAATTGATCTGGATCCTGGACTATTTGCGGTCCCATCCATCGATCACCGATTGTCTGAGACTGCGACGGGTCAGTTTCGATCTGCGCGATGCGGACGGCCAGCAACTTCGCGATCGTACGGTGCGGGAATCGGAGATCGCAGAGTGCGACTTCGAGATAGCCAACATGGCCTGGGAGGCGTATCGGGCGCCGACGCCTGAACTTTGCTTCGGGTTGCTGACAAGGGATTTACCCAGGCTACCTTTCCTGAAGCCGGCTCTGGAAGCGTTGCTAGCTGAACTGCCGTCACCAATCACCGGATTGGGCGCGACGGAGGCGCGGCTTATCGAGCTGATTGCAAGGGGGCACAACCGGTACAAAAGAACTGTTTCAGCCGGGCGGGCTGCTCGAAACGCGCGTGTTCGACCAGTGGGAGCTGGGTCCGTTGCTCGAAGGGCTTGCGTCGGGCCCGATGCCGGCGGTCGCAGGTCTCGATCCGAAACTCGCGAAGCTCGCCCGACACGATGCGCGAGGTCGCAACGCCGCCTATCGTCGGAGCCGGTTGTCGCTGACCGAATTTGGCAAAGCGGTTCTGGAAGACCGCGAAGATTTCCGTCGCCACAATCCGATTCGACGCTGGTGGGGCGGCACGCTTCTCACCAATGAGCGGCTGTGACGCTGGGATGGCAAGCGCCGCTTGTTGGTTGCGCCTTAGGTGGGGTTCGTAGGATGGATTAGCCGAAGGCGTAATCCACCGCTGTTTATCTCCGCGAAAGCTGAAGTGGTGGGTTACGCGGGCGGCCTGCGCTTCGCGCGACCGCCCGCTAACCCACCTTACAAATCCTACTCCGCGGCTTCTGCGTAATCGCTGACCGGCGGGCAGGAGCACACCAGATTGCGGTCGCCATAGACGTTGTCGACGCGGCCCACGGGGCACCAATACTTGTCGGTGCGCGAGACGCCGTCGGGGAAGCAGCCTTCGCTGCGGGTGTAGGCGCGCTTCCAATCGTCATCGGCGATGTCGTGCACGGTGTGCGGGGCGTGGCGCAAGGGCGAGGCTGCGATCTCAAAGCGGCCGGCCTCGACCTCGGCGATCTCCTTCCGGATCGCGATCATGGCATCGCAGAAACGATCGAGCTCGGCCTTGGATTCCGACTCGGTCGGCTCGATCATCAGCGTGCCCGGCACCGGGAAGCTCATGGTCGGGGCGTGGAAGCCGTAATCGATCAGGCGCTTTGCGATGTCGTCGACGGTGACGCCGCTGGTCGTCTTCAGCGGACGGGGATCGACGATGCACTCATGCGCGACGCGGCCCTTCTCGTTCTTGTAGAGCACCGGGAAATGCGGATCGAGGCGTGCTGCGATGTAATTGGCGTTGAGGATCGCGATCTCGGTGGCGCGCTTCAGGCCCTCACCGCCCATCATCAGGATGTAGATGTAGGAGATGGTCAGGATCGAGGCCGAGCCGAACGGCGCGGCCGAGACCGGACCGACCGGAGCATCGGCCTTGGTGGCGGGATGGCCGGGGAGGAAGGGCGCGAGATGCGCCTTGACGCCGATCGGGCCCATGCCGGGGCCGCCGCCGCCATGCGGGATGCAGAAGGTCTTGTGCAGGTTGAGATGGCTGACGTCGGCGCCGTAATCGCCGGGCCTGCTCAGGCCGACCTGCGCATTGAGGTTGGCGCCGTCCAGATACACCTGGCCGCCATGGCCATGCACGATGTCGCAGATCTCGCGGATGTGCTCCTCGAACACGCCGTGGGTCGAGGGATAGGTGATCATGACCGCGGCGAGGTCGTTGGAGTGCTTCTCGGCCTTGGCGCGAAGATCATTGACGTCGACGTCGCCGTTCTTCTCGCAAGACACCACCACCACGTCCATGCCGACCATCGCGGCCGACGCCGGATTGGTGCCGTGGGCGGAGGAGGGGATCAGGCAGATCTTGCGATGCGCCTCGCCACGCGCGGCATGATAGCCGCGGATCGCCAAAAGCCCGGCATATTCGCCTTGCGCGCCGGAGTTCGGCTGCAGCGAGATGGCGTCGTAGCCGGTGATGTCGCACAGCCATTTTTCCAGCCGTGCGAACAGCGCGTGGTAGCCGGCGGCCTGCTCGCGCGGGACGAACGGATGCAGCGAGCCGAATTCCGGCCAGGTCAGCGGCATCATCTCGGTGGTCGCATTCAGCTTCATGGTGCACGACCCGAGCGGGATCATGGCGCGGTCGAGTGCGAGGTCGCGATCACTGAGCTTGCGCATGTAGCGCAGCATCTCGGTCTCCGAGCGATGCGCATGGAAGACCGGATGGGTCAGGAAGGCCGTGGCGCGCTTCAATTCGTCCGGCAGCGCCTCGCGCGTCTCGGCGTCGATCTCGGCATAGGCAAGCTTGCCGCCGAAGGCGCGCCAGACCGCTTCGACCGTCGCGGGCGTCGTGGTCTCGTCGAGTGCGATGCGAAGCGCGGTATCACCGACGCCGAGATTGATCTTCTCGGCGAGCGCGTGCGCGACGATCTCCTCGCGCTTGCCGCCGGCATCGACGCTGAGCGTGTCGAAGAAGTTTTCGCTGTCAGGCGCAAAGCCGAGCTTGCGCAAGCCGGTTGCGAGCACGGCGGCGCGGCGATGCACGTTGCGCGCCATCTGCGCCAGGCCCTCGGGGCCATGATAGACCGCATACATCGACGCAATCACGGCGAGCAGCACCTGCGCGGTGCAGATGTTGGAGGTCGCCTTCTCGCGGCGGATGTGCTGCTCGCGGGTCTGCAGCGCGAGCCGATAGGCCGGCGCCCCGCGCGAATCCACGGACAGGCCGACGATGCGGCCGGGCAGCGAGCGCTTCAGCACATCGCGCACCGCCATATAGGCTGCGTGCGGTCCGCCATAGCCCATCGGCACGCCAAAGCGCTGCGCCGAGCCGATGGCGATGTCGGCCCCTAACTCGCCGGGAGAGGCGAGCAAGGTCAGCGCCAAGAGGTCGGCGGAAACGATCGCGAGTGCGCCCTTGGCTTTCAGCGCGGCGATCGCGGGCCGGAGGTCGCGCAACGCGCCGGAGCTTCCAGGATATTGCAGCAGCGCGCCGAGCACGTCCGATTTGTCGAGATCGGTGAGGGGATCGCCGACGACCAGAGACCACCCGAGCGGCTCGGCGCGGGTGCGCATCACCGCCAGCGTCTGCGGATGCACGTCCTTGTCGACGAAGAAGGCCTTGGCCTTGACCTGCGAGTGGCGCTCGGCGAGCGCCATGGCTTCCGCCGCCGCGGTGGCTTCATCGAGCAGCGAGGCGTTGGCGACGTCGAGCCCGGTGAGGTCGCAGATCATGGTCTGGAAGTTGAACAGCGCTTCCAGCCGGCCCTGGCTGATCTCGGGCTGGTAGGGCGTATAGGCCGTGTACCAGGCCGGGTTCTCCAGGATGTTGCGCTGGATCACCGCGGGCAGGATGGTGCCGGAATAGCCCTGGCCGATCAGCGAGGTGAAGACCTGGTTCTGGCCTGCGAGCTCGGCCATATGCGCGATCGCCTCGGTTTCGCTGAGCGGCTTGCCGAGATCGAGCGGGGCGGCCTGGCGGATCGAGGCCGGCAGCGTCTCCGCCATCAGCGCCTCGACGCTCTTGGCGGCGACGGCCTCCAGCATCGCGGTGACGTCGCGCGCGGACGGGCCGATATGGCGGCGAACGAAACTGGCGGTGTCGCCGTTGGATTTGCGGTGCGCGGTCATCATGGGTCCTCGCTTTAGATTTCGCTGTCATGCCCCGCGAAGGCGGGGCATCCAGTAAACGCAGGCAGTCGTGCTCGAGCCGAGAGGCCGCGGCGTACTGGATGGCCCGCCTTCGCGGACGATGACAGTGAGTATGTTGAGACGGGTCGGCTCATATCTTCACGCCGTATGTGCCTTGTAGGCGGCTTCATCCATGAGGCCGCCGAGCTCGCTTTTGTCGGCGATCTTGATCTTGAAGAACCAGGCGGCGCCCTGCGCATCCGAATTGATCAGCGCCGGCTCGGCGGCGAGCGCCTCGTTGGTCTCGAGCACTTCGCCCGTAACAGGGGCGTAGACGTCGGAGGCGGCCTTCACCGACTCCACGACGGCGGCGGCTTCGGCCTTCTTCAGCGCGCGGCCGACCTTGGGCAATTCGACGAACACGACGTCGCCGAGTTGCTGCTGGGCGTAGTCGGTGATGCCGACCGTGGCGGTGTCGCCGTCGATGGCGAGCCATTCATGGTCGGAAGTGTACAGCGTCGTGGTCATTGTCTCGTCCTCAGCGTTTGTAGGTGTTTTTCACGAAGGGCATGGCGGCGACCTGCACGGCCAAGCGCTGGCCGCGCACCTCGGCGAAGAGCTTTGTGCCGAGCGCGGCGTGGCTCACCGGCACGTAGCCCATCGCGACCGGCGCGCTCAGGTTCGGGCCGAAACCGCCCGACGTGACTTGTCCGATCGGCTCGCCGCCCGCAGCCTCGGCAAAAAGAAGCGCGCCCTCGCGCACCGGCGCGCGGCCCTCGGCGCGCAGGCCGACGCGGCGGCGGGATGCGCCGCCATCGAAATGGGCGAGGATCTTCTCCGCGCCGGGGAAACCGCCGGCGCGGGCGCCACCCGTGCGGCGGCTTTTCTGCACCGACCATTCCAGCGCGGCCTCGACCGGCGTGGTGGTGGTGTCGATGTCGTGGCCGTACAGGCAGAGCCCGGCTTCCAGCCGCAGGCTGTCGCGGGCCCCGAGCCCAATCGGGAGCACGTCGGGATTTGCCAGCAGCATCTTTGCGAGGCGTTCGGCATCGCCTGATGGAACCGAGATCTCGAAACCGTCCTCGCCGGTGTAGCCGGAGCGCGAGACGAAACACTGGATGCCGGCGACCTCATGCGGGCCCGCGTCCATGAACTTCATGGCCGGCGCCTCTGCACAGAATTTCGCCAGCGCCGCTTCGGCCTTCGGGCCCTGCAGCGCGATCAGCGCGCGGCCTTCCAGCGAATCGATGATGCAGTCGTCGGACAAATTGGCGCGCAGATGCGCCTCGTCCTCGGCCTTGCAGGCGGCGTTGACGACCAGGAACAGGTGATCGCCGAAATTGGCGACCATGAGGTCGTCGAGAATGCCGCCGTCTTCGTTGGTGAACTGGGCGTAGCGCTGCCGCCCTGCGGCGATCGCCACGATATCCTGCGGCACCAGCCGCTCCAGCGCGCGGGCAGCGTCTTCCACCTTGCCGTATTTCGGCCGAAGCGCGAGCTGGCCCATGTGGGAGACGTCGAACAGGCCGGCTTTGGTGCGGGTATGGAGGTGCTCCTTCAGCACGCCCGCGGGGTACTGCACGGGCATGTCATAGCCCGCAAACGGCACCATCTTGCCGCCCAGGGACACATGAAGATCGTAAAGGGGGGTACGTTTCAGAGAGTTCTTGTCGTCCGACGCAAGCATCACAGGGGCCCTCGGCGGTTCCCCGGGGACGATTCCCCGGAAGCAACCAGTCGAAGCCCCATCTGTCGCTGTGCCTGAGAGTATTATCCCGTCGGCGGACGCTGTCCGGGTCTACACCCGTCGGCGCCTCTTTCCAGATGCTGTCAAAGCCACGCGGTCCTTTTGCCTGAGAGTTTCCGGGGCGGTTGCTCCTTCGGCGCCGGCTAAAAGAAGCCGGTCTCTCCCGACGTGGCCGTACGATACAGATGGGTAGAGACCACAGGGGAGCCAAGCCTGTCAACGCGTCCGCACGTCCTATCCAACGGGATTGCAAGGGGATTGAGCGCCTGCGGCAACCCTCTGATCTCCCTGCACAGTTTCTGGACAGCGAAGCTGGCCTTGTCTAAAAGCGCTTTGGCCCGCAGATATCAGCCTTAACGGTCCGGTTTGGACGGCGAGAAGCGGGCCCCAGCATACCCGATTGGATGAACATGAGCGGCGTCAACGAGATCAGGTCGACCTTTCTGAACTACTTTGCCGAGAACGGCCACGAGATCGTGCCGTCCTCGCCACTCGTGCCGCGCAACGACCCGACGTTGATGTTCACCAATGCCGGCATGGTGCAGTTCAAGAACGTCTTCACCGGCGTCGAGAAGCGGCCCTACCAGCGCGCCACCACGTCGCAGAAATGCGTGCGCGCCGGCGGCAAGCACAACGACCTCGACAATGTCGGCTACACCGCGCGCCATCTCACCTTCTTCGAGATGCTCGGCAATTTCTCGTTCGGCGATTACTTCAAGGAGCGCGCGATCGAGCTCGCCTGGAAGCTGATCACCAAGGAGTTCGGGCTGAAGAAGGACAAGCTGCTCGTCACCGTCTATCACACCGACGACGAGGCGGCGGGCTTGTGGAAGAAGATCGCCGGCTTCTCCGAGGACCGCATCATCCGCATTCCGACCTCGGACAATTTCTGGGCGATGGGCGACACCGGCCCGTGCGGCCCGTGCTCGGAGATCTTCATCGACCGCGGCGAGCACATCTGGGGCGGTCCTCCCGGCTCGCCGGAAGAGGACGGCGACCGCTTCCTCGAATTCTGGAATCTCGTGTTCATGCAATACGAGCAGGTGACGAAGGAGGAGCGCGTCGGTCTGCCGCGTCCCTCGATCGACACCGGCATGGGCCTGGAGCGCATGGCCTGCATCATGCAGGGCGTGGACAGCGTGTTCGAGACCGACCTGTTCCGCAACCTGATCGAGGCCACCGCGTCCGCGCTCGGCAGCGGCCCGACCGAGCAGAATGCGGCCTCGTTCCGTGTCATCGCCGACCATTTGCGCTCCTCGGCGTTCCTGGTCTCCGACGGCGTGCTGCCCTCGAACGAGGGCCGCGGCTATGTGCTGCGCCGGATCATGCGCCGCGCGATGCGCCATGCGCAGCTCCTGGGCGCCAAGGAGCCGTTGATGCATCGGCTGGTCTGGGCGCTGGTGCGCGAGATGGGCCAGGCCTATCCGGAATTGATGCGCGCGGAAAAGCTGATCGAGGAAACGCTGCGGCTGGAAGAGACCCGCTTCCGCAAGACTCTTTCGCGCGGCTTGGCCATCCTCGACGAGAAGAGCGCGTCCTTGAAGAAGGGCGACATGTTCGACGGCGACGTTGCCTTCACGCTGTACGACACCTACGGCTTCCCGCTCGACCTGACGCAGGACGCGCTGAAGTCGCGCGGCATCGGCGTCGACCAGGCGGCGTTCACCGACGCGATGGAGCGCCAGAAGGCCAAGGCGCGCGAGTCCTGGAAGGGCTCGGGTGAGGCGGCGTCCGAAGCGATCTGGTTCCCGCTGCGCGAGAAGCTCGGGGCCACCGAATTCCTGGGCTACGAGACAGAGAGCGCCGAAGGCGTGGTCTCGGCGCTGGTCAAGGACGGCGCCGAGGTTGCGAGCCTCAAGGCCGGCGAGACCGGCGCGCTTCTGCTGAACCAGACGCCGTTCTATGCGGAGTCGGGCGGCCAGGTCGGCGACACCGGCGTGCTCTCGGGCGAGGGCGGCATCAAGGTCCGCGTCACCGATACGCAGAAGAAGCTCGGCGATCTCTTCGTCCATATCGGCACGGTCGAGAGTGGCGAAGTGAAGCTCGGCACGGCGCTGCAGCTCGAGGTCGATCATTCCAGGCGCTCGACCATCCGCGCCCATCACTCCGCGACCCACATCATCCACGAGGCGTTGCGCCAAGTGCTCGGCGATCACATCGCCCAGCGCGGCTCGATGGTCGCGCCGGACCGGCTGCGCTTCGACTTCGTGCATCCGAAGCCGATCACGGCCGAGGAGCTCGCCCGGGTCGAGGATATCGCCAACGACGTGGTGCTGGAGAACGACGAGGTCACCACGCGCGTGATGGGCGTCGACGAGGCCCGCGAGGCCGGCGCGCGTGCGCTGTTCGGCGAGAAGTATGGCGACGAGGTCCGCGTCGTCTCGATGGGCAGGACCGCGCGCGAGCGCGGCGCCAACGCGCTCGGCTGGTCGGTCGAGCTCTGCGGCGGCACCCATGTCAAGCGCACCGGCGATATCGGCCTGATCACGGTCACGAGCGAGAGCGCGGTCGCCTCCGGTGTGCGCCGTATCGAGGCGTTAACGGGCAACTACGCGCGAAAACATGCCAACGACACCATGGCGCTGGCAAAGACCGCGGCGAACGAGCTGCGCACCTCGCTCGACGACGTGCCGGCGCGCATCGCCGCTCTGATGGAGGAGCGCAAGAAGCTCGAGCGCGAGCTCTCCGATGCCCGCAAGAAGCTGGCGATGGGCGGCGGTGCCTCCGCCGGCAACGGCGCAGCGTCGGGTGTGCGCGAGGCCGGCGGCGTCAAGCTGATGGCGCGTGCGGTGGAAGGCATCGAGATGAAGGATCTCAAGAGCCTCGCCGACGACGGCAAGAAGCAGATCGGCTCGGGCGTCGTCGCCATCGTCGGCGTCACCGAGGACGGCAAGGCGGGAATCGTGGTCGGCGTCACGCAGGACCTCACCGCGCGCTTCAACGCCGTGAATCTCGTGCGCATCGCCTCCGAGGCGCTCGGCGGCAAGGGCGGCGGCGGCCGGCCCGACATGGCCCAGGCCGGCGGCCCCGATGGTGCGAGGGCGACCGAGGCGCTGGCGGCGATCGAAAAAGCGATGGCAGGCGCTTAAAGATCATGTCCCCCGTTCCGCGAGGACGTGGGCTTTCCGATCCGAACTTACGGGATCGCCTCTACGAATTGCTGGAGCACGACCCCTTGGCCTATTCGGTCGGGTCGCGCTTCATCCAGGTCATCATCGGCGTCATCGTTCTCAACGTCGCCGCGATGATCCTCGCCTCGGTGCCGGAGCTCGACGCGCGGTTCGGCGCGCTGTTCGCGGGCATCACCATCCTTTCGGTGATCGTGTTCGCGCTGGAATATGCGGCGCGGCTGTGGACCGTGGCGGGGCATACGCCGCGCAAGGGCTCGGCGCTGTCCGACCGGCTGGGCTACGTCTTCTCGGCGCTCGGCATCATCGATCTCATGGCGTTCCTGCCCGCCGCAATCGTGCTCGCGACCGGCCGGCACGCGACGCTGGCAGCCCTCGGCGTGCTGCCGTTCTTCAAGCTGATCCGCTATTCGCCGGCGATGCGCTCGCTGCTCGCGGCCGTGCATGCCGAGCGGCGCGCGCTGATCGGCTGCATCGTCATCCTGATCGGCGCGGTCCTGACCTTCGCTTCGCTGCTCTACGCCATCGAGCGCGACGCGCAGCCCGACAAGCTCGGCACCATCCCGCAGGCGATGTGGTGGGCGATCGTGACGCTCGGCACCGTCGGCTATGGCGACGTCGTGCCGGTGACGCCGCTCGGCAAGTTCGTCTCGACCTTCGCCATCATCTCAGGCTTTGCCATGATCGCGCTGCCGGTCGCGATCATCTCCTCGGCGTTCGCCGAAGAGGTGAAGCGGCGCGATTTCGTCGTCACCTGGGGCATGCTGGCGCGGGTGCCGCTGTTCTCGCACCTCTCCGCCGCGGAGATCGCCGACATCATGCGTCTGCTGCGGGCGCGCACCATCGAGCAGGGCGAGATTTTGGTGCGGCGGGGCGATGTCGCCTCGTCGATGTATTTCATCACGGCCGGCGAGGTCGAGATCGCGCTGCCGAACCAGCATGTGCGCCTCGCCGACGGCACCTTCTTCGGCGAGATCGCGCTTCTGCACAAGACGAAGCGCAGCGGCACGGTGACGGCAACGCGCAAGACGCGCCTGCTCGTGCTCGACGCGCAGGACTTCCATGCCCTGATCGCGCGCATGCCGACGCTGGCTGCCCATGTCCATGAAACCGCCAAGGCGCGGCTCGCCGATACCGGCGATCTCGCGCTCGCGGAGCTTGCGCAGGCGGAGAAGGAAGGCACCGACCGCTGAGCGGTCAGCCCTTCTTCAGGAAGACGTAATCGGCCGCGTAGGGCGCGGTTTTGAATTCGCCGGCCTTGTCGCAAGCGCCGTCGAGCTTGCCGCCATGGGTGTTGATGCGCTGGACCGTGGTGACCGGCGTCAGCGTGCCGCTGCCGCGGCGGGCGGCGACTTCCAGCTTGAGCCACGGGATATCGGCAGGCGTTGCGCCCGGTGCGTTGCCGACGGCCTTGCCGACCACGGCGCTACCGTCGGCGAGCTCCCAGTTCGGGCCGGCATAGTGGCGGCCAACGGTCTTGCCTTCAGACAGCAGCGTCGCGACGGGCTCGCGGAAGGCCCAGGCGAGCTTGCCGTCGGGGGCTGACTTGCACTCATAGACCTGCGCGCCCTCGGCGTGGGCGCTGAGCACGACGGTTTCGCCCGGCGCGGCGATCGCGTTGGGTAGCGGCTCGGCGGCCAGCGCAGGGGCACTCGCCAGCGCGAAGACCGCGAATGCAACGCTCTTGAATGATGGCATGCACGGTCCTCGATCAACGGTCTCGTCATTGCGAGGAGCTCTTGCGACGAAGCAATCCAGACTGTCCCTGCGGAGGGATCCTGGATTGCTTCGCTGCGCTCGCAATGACGGGTGGGGCAGGTAGCTTACGCCGCCAGCGCCTTGGTCAGGTTCTCGGCGACCTTGTCGAGGAAGCCGGTGGTCGAGAGCCAGCGCTGGTCGGCGCCGACCAGCAGCGCGAGATCCTTGGTCATGTAGCCTTCTTCGACCGTGTCGACGCAGACCTTCTCCAGCGTGGCCGCGAACTTGGCGAGCTCGGCATTGTTGTCGAGCTTGGCACGGTGGGCGAGGCCGCGCGTCCAGGCGAAGATCGACGCGATCGAGTTGGTCGAGGTCTCCTTGCCCTTCTGGTGCTCGCGGTAGTGGCGGGTCACGGTGCCGTGGGCCGCTTCCGCTTCCACGGTCTTGCCGTCGGGGGTGAGCAGCACCGAGGTCATCAGGCCGAGCGAGCCGTAGCCCTGCGCGACCGTGTCGGACTGCACGTCGCCGTCGTAGTTCTTGCAGGCCCAGACATAGCCACCGGACCATTTCAGCGCCGAGGCGACCATGTCGTCGATCAGGCGGTGCTCGTAGGTCAGGCCCTTGGCGTCGAACTCCTTCTTGAACTCGCGGTCGAAGATGTCCTGGAAGATGTCCTTGAAGCGCCCGTCATAGACCTTGAGGATCGTGTTCTTGGTCGACAGGTACACCGGGTAATTACGGAGCAGGCCGTAATTGAAGGAGGCGCGGGCGAAGTCGATGATGGAATCGTCGAGATTGTACATCTCCATCGCGACGCCGGCGCCGGGCGCCTTGAACACTTCCTTCTCGATCACGGTGCCGTCCTCGCCGACGAACTTCATCGAGAGGGTGCCCTTGCCGGGGAACTTGATGTCGGTGGCGCGGTACTGATCGCCATAGGCGTGGCGGCCGATGATGATCGGCTTGCTCCAGCCGGGAACCAGGCGCGGCACGTTCTTGCAGATGATCGGCTCGCGGAAGATCACGCCGCCGAGGATGTTGCGGATGGTGCCGTTCGGCGACTTCCACATCTGCTTGAGGTTGAACTCCTTCACCCGGGCTTCATCGGGGGTGATGGTGGCGCACTTGACGCCGACGCCGACCTTCTTGATCGCCTCGGCGGCGTCGATGGTCACCTGATCGTTGGTGTGGTCGCGGTATTCCATGCCCAGGTCGAAATAGAGCAGCTCGACATCCAGGAACGGGTTGATCAGCTTGTCCTTGATGTACTGCCAGATGATCCGGGTCATCTCGTCGCCATCGAGCTCGACGACGGGATTGGATACCTTGATTTTTGCCATGATCGGGGAAGCCCTCTTGGGAACGGCGCTTTTGGCGCGCCAACGTGAATATCCGCCGCCTCTTAGCACCGCCGCGCGGCGGGCGAAAGCCAAGGGATTATGCAGTTTTAGCTCATCCAGCTTGCGCAGGCGGGAAGCGGCGGGCCGGGCCGCTGCCGGGGCCGGCCTCACGTTCCAGGCGAGTTTCAAAAGTCGAATCCAAGCCGTTATTTCCCTTGAGAATTTTGTCAGGACAGGCAAACGACAGGCGGACAGCGCCCGAGCCGGCCCAGAAACAGTTCGAAAGACCAGTTCGAACGACCGGCTTGAATCAATTCCTGAAGATGGCCTCGCCAAGGCCTTGAGAGACAGTGTGAAAGCAGAGCGAGATGTCGGGGACTGACAAGAGCAAAGCCGGCCTTTCCCTCGACGGTCCCATCGTGATCCTGGTCGAGCCGCAGCTCGGCGAGAACATCGGCATGGCCGCGCGCGCCATGGGCAATTTTGCCCTGAGCCGCTTGCGCATCGTCAACCCCCGGGACGGCTGGCCCAACATCGCGGCCCAGCGGGCTGCGGCCGGCGCCGACCACATCCTGGAAACGGTCGAATTGTTCAGCACGGTCGAAGAGGCGGTCGCCGACCTCGACCTGCTGTTCGCTACCACCGCGCGTCCCCATGACCAGGCCAAGCCCGTGGTCGGGCCGGAGGCGGCAGCGGCCGAGATCGCCGGGCACGTCGCGACCGGCGGCAGGGCCGGCATCCTGTTCGGCCGCGAGCGCTGGGGCCTGACCAACGAGGAGGTCGGGCTCTCCAACCGCATCATCACCTTTCCGGTCAATCCGGGCTTTGCCTCGCTCAACCTCGCCCAGGCCGTGCTGCTGGTCGGCTATGAATGGTTCAAGCGCGCGACCTCGGGCGCGCTGCCGCACGCCATGCCGGAGCGTTCCGAGCGCGCCTCGCAGCACCAGATGCAGGCCTTCTTCGACAACCTCGTGCGCGAGCTCGACAAGGTCGAGTTCCTGCGCCCGGCCGAGAAGCGCGACACCATGCTGGTGAACCTGCGCAACATCTTCACCCGGATGGAGCCGACCAAGCAGGACATGCACACCCTGCACGGCGTGATCATGGCGATCGCCGAGGGACGGAAGGGTCCGGCCAAGGGCGGCGTGCTCGACGGCGAGCAGGCCACGCGCCTGCGCGCGCTGCTGGCCGAGCACGGGCAGGGCGGCGGCGTCCCCGACAGCGGCTCGACCGTGCGCGGCCTCGCCCGGCTGCTCCGCCGCAACCCGACCGACGCCGAACGCCTGCTCTGGCAGGCGCTAACGCGTGACCGCCGCTTCGCAGGTGGGTTCAAGCGCCAGACCCCCGTGGGGCGCCACATCCCGGACTTCGTCTCCTTCCCGCACCGGATCGCGATCGAGCTGGTGAACCCGGGCGAGGGCGAGGCGATCGCGGCAGATCGCGCGGGACGGCGCGCGTGGCTCGAGGCGCGGGATTATCGGGTGCTCGACATTCGCGCCGCGGATGTCGAGCGCGATCTGGAAGCGGAGCTGGCGCGGCTGCAGGGGATGATGGAGCAGCAATCGTAGGTCTTGTAGGGTGGGCAAAGCGAAGCGTGCCCACCATCTCGATCTATCAGGCCTAGGAGTCGTGGGGTACGGCGCGACCCTTTGCCCACCCTAGGAGATAGTGAAACTGATTATTTCGGTGGCGACCCTTGTCGTTCAATCTCAAATTTCGCGATCTCCCCCTGCCATTCCCGATACCGCTCTGAGCTCATCGGAATTCCGATAAGGTGAAATCCGAAAGCATCCTCGTACATCGCGACGTAATATTCCTGGGCCAACTGGCGCGGTGTGCTCGGGCCCAGAGCGTAGGTGTGAGTGAAGGTGCCCCCCACGGCCTCCACCGAACGTGACGCTTACCAACTCTTGGGCAGGTCGCTTTCCACGAATGACGTCGAGCATCTTCAACGTTGCGGCATAAGGTTCTCGCGGCTTTTCAACCGATGGACGTCCCGACTGGTCGGGACCGACGAGAGAAGCAGGTCGCCCTATCACGCGCACCTTGGCAACGGTGACCTGATCGGTCGATGACGGGCGCGTACGCTCCGTAAAATCGAAGGTCGCCTCATCCGAAAAGTAGGTGATCGGACCGTCGGCGGCCTCGGCGAATGCTGCCGTGCAGGCGAATATAACGAAGGCAAGAGAGCGACTGAGCAACCTGATCACCAAAGACATCCATTCGCTTTTGCATGATCCTAGTTGTTATTGCGGTAAGCTGTGACAGTCCGCAGCCTCGACCTGCGAAGCCGTGGGCACGGCGCTGCGCGCCTTTGCCCACCCTACGAGATCTACTACGAGATCTACGGTCAGGCCGTCTCCAGCTGCTCCGCCGCGCGCTTCTTCTTCGCCTTGGCCTGGCCGAGCAGCGGGCCGGCGGTCAGTGCGGCCGTATCGGCCACGCCAGGGTCGCGCGAGATCATCGCGGCGACGATGGCGCCGTCGATGATGAGGCCGAGCTGGTGCGCCAGCACCGCGGGCTCGGCTGAGCCGAGCTCACCGGCGAGCTTCTCGATGTGGCCGAGCACGATCTTCTTGTGCTTCAGCGCGATGTTGCGGAACTGCTTGGCGTCCTTGTCGTGCTCGCCGACGGCGTTGATGAAGGGGCAGCCGTAGAAGCGCTCTTCGGCGAACCAGCTCTTCAGTGCGGGGAAGATGCGCGTCAGCTTCGCCTGCGCATCGCCGCCGCCTTGCTCCATGGCGTCGATGAACCATTCGCGCCATTGCTTGCCTTCGCTCTCCAGCACGGCGTTGACGAGGTTGGTCTTGGAGCCGAACAATTTGTAGAGCGTGGTCTTGGCGGTGCCGGCCTCCTCGATGATTGCATCGATGCCGGTGGCGTTGATGCCGTTCTTGCAGAACAGATGCGTCGCCGCGCTTAGGAGGCGACCGCGTGCGGACTCGTCCTCGGCAGCGGCAGTGTGGGGCGAATTCTTTCTCGATGACGTCTTTGCCATGGACTCAAACTTACCCGTAGCCGTGCCGCATCAGCAAGCCGCATCTGTTTCGCGCTGAAAAGATTCGCAGAGCCCGGCCGGTCTGCATCGCCTTTGAGCAAGGACCGGCTGATCAATCCGCAGGCAGGAAGGCTTAAGCGGCTCCAAAGCTTCGCCTTTTGTTTTTCGCGGGCTCTGGCACGCTCCATGCAAGGAAACAGACCGTTCGGTATCCTGCCGATTTCCACTTCTGCCAGGGAGAAGACTGATGACTGCTGTCGTTCAGAAGACAGTGCTGACGGGGTGCCTCGCGCCCATCGACAAGAACGGGCTCGAGCAACTGATTGCCAATGGCAAGGCAAATCCGAAGGTCATCAAGACCTTGAAGTGCAAGACGGTCGCGGAGGGCAAGTTCCGCCACGCCAACTACATCCGCAACCTGCCGCCCTACATCGTCGACGAGCCGCCGGGTCTGTTGGGTGACGACACCGCGCCCAATCCGTCGGAGGCCTCGCTGGCCGCGCTCGGCTCGTGCCTTGCGGTCGGCCTGCATGCCAACGCGGTGCATCGCGGCTGGATCGTCAACAAGCTCGAGCTGGAGCTCGAAGGCGATCTCAACATCACCGCGGTCTGGGGCACCGGCGACACCTCCGACAAGCCGGTCGGATTCACCGATGTCCGCGTCAAGGTCGACATGGAATGCGAGGGCATCTCGCCGGACGACATCAACGCGCTGGTCGCCCATGTGAAGAAATGGTCGCCGGTCGCCAACACCTTCACCCGGCCGGTCAATCTCGAGGTCGGCATCTAGCAGGCGGCAATCAGGACAGGGTGCGGGAGACGATCATGGGTTCACTGGCTTTATCGCGGGCCGACGTTCTGGATCAGCCCGCACCGTCCATTGCGGGCGAGGTGGCGCGGATCGCGCGCGAAGAGCTCGCGCCGCTGGCCGCCGGCATCGACGAGGGATCGGTCTATCCGGCCGAGGTGCTGCGCAAGTTCGGCGCGGTCGGGGCGTGGGGCAGCCACATGCCGCACGAAGGCCCCGCCGATCTGCGCTGCGCGATCCAGGCAATGGCGGCGATCGGCGAGGTCTGCGGGGCGACGGCCTTCATGGCCTGGTGCCAGAACACGCTGGTCTGGTATGCGGCGAATTCCACCAATGTGAAGCTCGCCAAGCGCTTCGGCGATGCCTTCTCGACCGGTCGCGTGCTCGGCGGCACCGGGCTCTCCAATCCCATGAAGAGCTTTTTCGGCATCGAGAAGCTGAAGCTGAAGGGCCGCAAGGTCGAGGGCGGCTACATCGTGCGCGGTGCGCTGCCCTGGGTCTCCAATCTCGGCCCCGACCATTATTTCGGCACCATCTTCGAGCGTGAGGACGAATCCGGCACTGTGATGTTCCTAGCCGATTGCTCGGACCCGGCGATCACGCTGACGCCGTGCAAGCCGTTCCTCGCCATGGACGGCACCGGCACTTTTGGCGTGCAGTTCCGCGACGCCTTCGTGCCTGATGAGCTGATCCTCGCCGATCCCGCCGGGCCCTTCGTCAAGAAGATCCGCGCCGGCTTCATCCTGCTCCAGGCCGGCATGGCGCTCGGCGTCATCAAGGACTGCATCAACATCATGGACGAGGTGGATAACCCGCTCGGTCACATCAACCGCTATCTGCCGCAGCAGCCGGTGCACTTCCGCGAGCTCGCCGCCGAGCTCGAGGCCGAGGCCATGATGCTGGCACGCGATCCCTACAACGCGGAGGAGACTTACTGGCGCAAGGTGATCGCGCTGCGGCTTCGCGCCGGCGAAGCCAGCGTCGCGGCGGCGCATGCGGCGATGCTGCATTGTGGCGCGCGCGGCTATCTGAGGAGTCACCGCGCGCAGCGGCGCCTGCGCGAGGCCTATTTCGTCGCGATCGTCACGCCCGCCACCAAGCAGCTGCGCAAGATGCTCGCCGATTTCTGAGTTCCGAGCCTTAAAGTTTTACGAGTCCACCCGAAGACCCACCAACCTCAACGGAGAGGCTGCCATGACTGACGTTCTGATCACTGCCGTCGAACTCGCCGATCTCTTGAAGACCGAGCCGTGTGTCGTCATCGACACCCGCAATCCCGATGCTTACGCCGCCGGGCACCTGCCTGGCGCCGTGAACGTGCACGAGATCTTTACGTTCCTCGCGACCTCGACACCGGAAGGCATGGCCGAGCTCAAGACGAAATTCGCGGATGCGTTCGGCGGTGCCGGCCTTTCGGGCAAGGAGACCGCCGTGGTCTACGAGCAGTCGATGAACTCCGGCTTCGGCCAGTCCTGCCGCGGCTATTACCTGCTCACCATGCTCGGCTATCCCAAGGTGAAGGTGCTGCATGGCGGCTTCGACGCCTGGTCGGGCGCAGGCTTTCCCGTGACCAAGGAGGTGCCGACGCCGGCGAAGGCTTCGTTCGCGATCGTGCCTGAAGCGGGCGAGATCCTGATCGATGCCAAGACCATGCTCGCCGCCGTCGGCAAGCCGGGCATCGCAATCCTCGACGTGCGCGACGTCGACGAGTGGATCGGCGACAGCTCGTCCCCGTACGGCAAGGATTTCTGCCCGCGCAAGGGCCGCATTCCCGGCGCCGTGTGGCTGGAATGGTATCGGATGATGAAGCCGACCGCCGAAGGCCCGCGCTTCAAGTCCAAGGACGAGATTCTGGCGGAATGCGCCACCGTCGGCATCTCGCCGACGACGCCGGTCTATCTCTACTGCTTCAAGGGGGCGCGCGCCTCGAACACGTTCCTGGCGCTGAAGAACGCCGGCGTGAAGGACGTGCGGATGTATTTCGGCTCCTGGAACGAATGGTCGCGCGATCCCTCGCTGCCGATCGAGCAGGGTCTGCCGATTGCAACTGATGTGACGACCAAGGCGGCGTGAGCCGCCAGCCGCCGCGGAGTTCGGTCGACCTCTCCCTTCGGGAGAGGTGTTCCCCGTCTCACATCGATACGACCAAGACTATCCTGCTCAAGTGGCCCGCGGACGGGGCGCGATACCCAGCGCCTTGATCCGCGAGGCCAGCGTGGTCGGCTTGATGTCGAGCATCTCGGCCGCGCCGCCGGGGCCGAAGACTTTTCCGGCGCAGGCCTCGAGCGCGGCGAGAATGTTGGCGCGCTCGTGGTCGCGCATTTCGGATGACGTCATCACCGCCGGACGCGCGTCGGCCTTCTGACGGGCGGCACCGCTCGGCGCTTGCGTGCCGGAAGCATCCGGCAGATGGATGCGCAGGCGGCCGTTCTGCGACAGGATCGCGGCGCGCTCGATCACGTTCTGCAATTCGCGGACATTGCCGGGCCAGTCGTAGCGGGCGAGCCGCCGTGCATCACCCTCGGAGAGGCGCAAGTTTGATTTGAGTGCCTTGCCCTCACGCGTGAGAAAATGCTGGGCGAGCAGGGGGATGTCCTCGCGCCGTTCGCGCAAGGGCACGGTCTCGATCGGGAACACGTTGAGGCGGAAATAGAGGTCCTCGCGAAAGCGACCGCGCTGGACCTCCTGCTTGAGATCGCGATTGGTCGCGGCGATGACGCGGACGTCGACCGCGCGGGTGCGCTCCTGGCCGACGCGTTCGAAATGGCCTTCCTGCAGCACGCGCAGCAGCTTGCCTTGCAGCTCGAGCGGGATCTCGCCGACCTCGTCGAGGAACAGCGTGCCGCCGTCGGCGAGCTCGAAGCGGCCGATGCGGTCGCGCGTTGCGCCGGTGAAGGCGCCGCGGACATGGCCGAAGAACTCGCTCTCGAACAATTCGCGCGGGATCGCGGCGCAGTTGACGCGGATCAGCGGCCGGTCGCTGCGGGTGGAATCCTCGTGGATGGCGCGCGCGATCAGCTCCTTGCCGGTGCCGGATTCGCCGGTGATCATCACCGCCGCGGTGGTCGGCGCCACCAGCTTGACCTGGCGCAGCGTCTTCTGGATCGCCTCGCTGCCCCCGATGATGCCGCGCGGATTGGTTTCGATGCGGATTTCCTCCTGGAGATAGGCGTTCTCCAGCTCCAGCCGCTCGCGCAGGCGGTCGACCTCGGCAAGGGCGGCGTGCAGCTTCTCGTCGGCCTCGCGGCGCTGGCTGACGTCGCGAAACACCACGACGGCGCCGACCACGACGCCGCGATCGCGGATCGGTGTCGAGGTGTATTCGACCCAGGCGGGCGAGCCGTCCTTGCGCCAAAACACCTCGCCGTCGACCTGGTGCACGGCGCCGTCGCGGAACGCCGCATAGATCGGACAATCATGATTGTGATAGTGCCGGCCGTCGTGGTGGGTGTGGTGGACGATCGGGTGGATCTCCTTGCCGACCAGCTCCTCGGCGGTCCAACCCAGCATCCGCTCGGCCGCGGGATTGACGAAGGTGGTCTTGCCTTCGGCGTTGACGCCATAGATGCCTTCGCCGGCGGCGCGCAGGATCAGCTGGTTCTCGCGCTCGATGTCCTGGAACACGCGCTCGACCCGCTGCCAGGTGGAGATGCCGCCGCGCATATGGTCTTCGGCGGCGGCATCGACATTGCGCCGGCGGCGCGCTTCGAGGTCGGTCAGCGTCAGCAGCAGCAGCGTGCGGCCTTCATGCGGCAGCAGGCAGCCGGCATATTCGAGCCGGAGATCTTGCCCCGTCGCGTGGCGGGGATTGAGCGCCGTGGTCCAGTAGGCGCCCTTGTGCAGCACGGCCTGGGTGAAGACGGTGAGGGCGGCAAGATCGCCGGCGTGGAGCGTGCTGGCCCTGGTCTGCCGCAGCAGGGCGCGGTCGTAGCCGAGCAGGGCACAGGCGGCGGGATTGGCATCGACGATCTGGTCGCCGTAGGGATCGACCAGCAGTGTCGCCTCCACCGAGGATTCGAAGGCGGCGATGCGCGGATCGATGGCGGAAGCCGCATCATCGCGGATGGGCATTGGCGTCGTTGCCATTGCGAAATCTCGTAATTGAACTACGAAATCTCGTTTATCACGAGTTTTCGTAGCGGCCAAGCGCGGGTGAAAGTGCTGCGTCATCAAGGCACTGGCCGGCCGAAAGGCCATGGCATGCTCCTTGCGTAATTGCTCCTCGCAATGACGCGCAGGAGGGCCGATGTCCACGTTCGACAATCCGTTTGATCCCGATCGCAACCTTCGAGCCGGCTGTGTTTGCGGCCAGCATCGTTCCGCGGCTGAGCACGAGCAGGCGACGGCGCTGCATTGCGAGCCGGTCGCAAGCGAAGAGAAGCGTTACGAGGGCGTGGTCGCCTCCGCCGTGATGCGCGCGATGTTTCCGCAGGACGTGGCGCGGCGCGCGTTCCTGAAGTCGGTCGGGGCATCGACTGCGCTCGCGGCACTGTCGCAGTTCTTCCCGCTCAAGACGGCGACCGAGGTCTTCGCGCAGACCGGTGCGCCCGAGAAGAAGGACCTCAAGGTCGGCTTCATCCCGATCACCTGCGCCACGCCGATCATCATGGCCGCGCCAATGGGCTTCTATGCCAAGCACGGCCTCAACGTCGAGGTGGTGAAGACCGCCGGCTGGGCCGTGATCCGCGACAAGACCATCAACAAGGAATACGACGCCGCGCACATGCTGGCGCCGATGCCGATCGCGATCTCGCTGGGCCTCGGGGCCAACGCCATTCCGTTCGCCGTCCCTGCGATCGAGAACATCAACGGGCAGGGCATCGTGCTCGCGACCAAGCACAAGGACAAGCGCGATCCGAAAGACTGGAAGGGTCTGAAATTCGCCATCCCCTTCGACTATTCCATGCACAATTACCTGCTACGCTACTATCTCGCAGAGCACGGCCTCGACCCCGATACCGACGTGCAGCTGCGCTCGGTGCCGCCGCCGGAGATGGTGGCGAATTTGCGTGCCGACAACATCGACGGCTTCCTTGCGCCCGACAACATCTGCCAGCGCGCGATCTATGACGGCGTCGGCTTCATGCATCTGCTCTCCAAGGAGATCTGGGACGGCCATCCCTGCTGCAGCTTTGCCGCAAGCCGCGAATTCATCACGACGGCGCCGAACAGTTTTGCGGCGCTGACGCGGGCGATCGTCGATGCGACCGCCTTCGCCTCGAAGGCCGAGAACCGCAAGCAGATCGCCGAGGCCATTGCGCCGGCGAACTACATCAACGCGCCGGTCACCGTGCTGGAGCAGGTCCTGACCGGGACCTATGCCGACGGCCTCGGTGGCGTGAAGACCGATCCCAAGCGCGTCGATTTCGATCCATTCCCCTGGCAGTCCTTTGCGGTGTGGATGCTGACGCAAATGAAGCGCTGGGGCCAGATCAAGGGCGACGTCGATTACAAGGCGGTGGCCGAGCAGGTGTATCTGGCGACCGATACCAAGAAGCTGATGACCGAGATGGGGCTGACGCCGCCGGCGAGTGCCTACAAGTCGTTCGCGGTGATGGGGAAGACGTTCGATCCGGCGAAGCCGGAGGACTATGTCGCGAGCTTCAAGATCAGGAAGGCGTCGTGATGATGGGCACTCTTGTGTCCCGGACGCAATGCAGCACGCAGTGCTGCTTCGCAGGGCCGGGACCCAGTCCTGCCGCATGGGTCCCGGTTCTGCGCCGCATCGCACCGGACGATGCTTCGCATCGCCGAGCGCGCTGCGCCGCGCCCGGGACACGATACCGGGGATATGCATGATGACCACCTCCCTTCGCCTTCGCGCCGGCCTCGTCTCCATCGTGCTGCTCGCCGCCTTTCTCGGCATCTGGCATCTCGCCACGCGCTCCACCGCGCCGGTGACGACGATGAGCCCGGAATACGCCAAGCTGATGGGGCTCACGGCGACGCAGGGCAAATCGGCGATGCCCGGGCCGCTCGATGTCGGCGCAAAGCTCTGGGAGCACCTGAAGCGGCCGTTCTACGACAACGGGCCGAACGACAAGGGGCTCGGCATCCAGCTCGCTTATTCCGTCGCGCGCGTCGGCACCGGCTATCTGCTGGCCGTGCTGGTGGCGATCCCGCTCGGCTTCCTGATCGGGATGTCGCCGTTGCTGAGCAAAGCGCTCGATCCGTTCATCCAGGTCTTGAAGCCGATCTCGCCCTTGGCCTGGATGCCGCTCGCGCTCTACACCATCAAGGATTCCTCGGTCTCGGCGATCTTCGTCATCTTCATCTGCTCGATCTGGCCGATGCTGCTCAACACGGTGTTCGGCGTCGCGACCGTGCGCAAGGAATGGATCAACGTGGCGCGCACGCTGGAGGTCGGCACGGTCAGGCGCGCCTTCACCGTGATCCTGCCGGCAGCGGCGCCGACGATTCTGACCGGCATGCGCATCTCGATCGGCATCGCCTGGCTCGTGATCGTCGCCGCCGAGATGCTCGTCGGCGGCACCGGCATTGGCTATTTCGTCTGGAACGAGTGGAATAATCTGTCGATCACCAACGTCATCATCGCGATCCTCTTGATCGGGATCGTCGGCATGCTGCTCGACCAGATCCTCGCGCGCTTCACGCGCATGGTCACGTTTCCGGAGTAGAGGCGATGACGTCGATAATCCCAACTCTCCTGTCCCGGGCGCATTGCGGCGCGAAGTGCCGCGATGCTGAACCGGGACCCATTGCGGCGGCATGGGTCCCGCATCTGCGGCGCACCGCTGCGCGCTGCACCGCGTGCGGGACACGAGACCTGACATGACCGACAAGTTCATCTCGATCGAAGGCATCGCCAAGCGCTATCCCGGCGCGGGCGGCGTCACGACGACCATCTTCGAGAACCTCTGGCTGTCGATGGCGCGCGGCGAGTTTGCCTGCGTGATCGGCCATTCCGGCTGCGGCAAGACGACGGTGCTCAACATCCTCGCCGGCCTCGATGCGCCGAGCGAGGGCGCGGTCATCGTCGACGGGCAGGCGATCTCGGGCACCAGCCTCGACCGCGCCGTGATCTTCCAGAGCCATGCGCTGCTACCCTGGCGCACCGTGCTCGGCAACGTCAGCTATGCCGTCAGCTCGAAATGGCGGAGCTGGGACCGCGCCAAGGTGAGGGCGCATGCGCAAAAATTCATCGATCTCGTCGGACTCTCCGGCTCCGAGCACAAGCGTCCATCGGAGCTGTCGGGCGGCATGAAGCAGCGCGTCGGCATCGCGCGGGCGCTGTCGATCACGCCGAAGATGATGCTGATGGACGAGCCGTTCTCGGCGCTGGACGCGCTGACGCGCGGCACGCTGCAGGACGAGGTCCGGCGCATTTGCCTGGAGACCGGGCAGACCGCGTTCATGATCACCCATGACGTCGACGAGGCGATCTATCTCGCCGACAAGATCTTTCTGATGACCAACGGTCCCGGCGCGGTGCTGGCGGAGGTGGTCGAGAACCCGCTGCCGCGGGATCGCGGCCGCACCGATCTGCACCGCCATCCGCTCTACTACGCGCTGCGCAACCACATCATCGATTTCCTGGTGACGCGCAGCAAGACCTTCACCGCTGAAAAGCCCGATCACGATCCGCGCAACGTGCCGACGGTGCAGATCGGCAAACCCGGCCTTTCGATCGCATCGACCGGCGAAGAGCCGCGACAGACCTGGATGCCGGGGACAAATCCCGGATTGAGCGCCTAGCAAGGAGACCCCGACATGAAGCGCGAAGACCTCACCGAGAAGCTGCTCGACATCAAGCGCGAGAAGGGCTGGAGCTGGAAGCACATCTGCGAAAAGATCGGCGGCTATTCCGAGGTGCTGATCGTCGGTGCGATCATGGGCCAGATGAAACTGACAAAACCGCAGGCTGCCAATGCCGGCGAGCTGTTCGGCCTGTCGAAGGCGGAAGTTGCCATGCTCAACGAGGTGCCGATGCGCGGCACCGGCACGCCGATGCCGCCGACCGACCCGCTGATCTACCGCTTCTACGAGATGGTGATGGTGAACGGCCCGGCCTGGAAGGCGCTGATCGAGGAGGAATTCGGCGACGGCATCATGTCGGCGATCGACTTCGACATGGGCATCGAGCGCGTCGCCAATCCGAAGGGCGATCGCGTCAAGATCACCATGAGCGGCAAATTCCTGCCGTACAAATATTACGGCGCCAGCGGCAACGTGCCGGAATACGGCTTCAAGGAGGAGTGATTTGGTTTTTCCGTCATTCCGGACGCCGCGGCAGCGGAATCTCGAGATTCTCAGGTGCGCAATTGCGCACCTGAGTTCGCGCCGTTGGAGCGCCCCGGAATGACGCTTAGCGTCACTTCCCCGCCTTCACCTCGGCGGCGGCAACCGCGAGCAGCTCGCTCATCTTGGCGCGAATCGCCTGCTCGGTGACGGGGACGTTCTTGGCGGCGAAATCGGCCGTCAGCTTGCGCAGGACGTCGGCATCGCCGGCCTCCTCGAAATCGGCCGCGACCACCTCCTTGGCATAGGCGGTGGCGGCATCGCCGGTGATGCCGAGCTTCTCGGCCGCCCACAGGCCGAGTAGCCGGTTGCGGCGGGCCTCCGCCTTGAACTTCTGCTCCTCGTCGAGGGCGTACTTCTTCTCGAAGCCTTCCTGGCGCTTATCGAACTCGCTCATACCTTGTTCCAAATCCTCGCTGAATGGAGCGGAGCCTTCCGTTGCGGCGACCCGGCTGCATGCCTACATAGATAGCACGAATCGGCAAAACAACGGGCCGTTAAGCCGCAGGCAAGACGGTATAAGTTGGCGCCGGACGGCCGGATCGATTGTGCTCGGACAGCCAATCGGATAGGTTGCCTAAGGCTTGGTTCCCGTTCTGTTTCCAAAGGGTTATGGATGGGTTCCTGGCCGTTCACGGCAGCTCCGCTGTGGGTCGTAATCCAAGTCAACCGGAGCACACCAAATTCATGGATTTCAACAAAACACGGTACATCCCCATGAGCCGTCGGCGTCGCATTTATGAAGGCAAGGCAAAGGTTCTTTACGAAGGCCCGGAGCCCGGTACCCTGATCCAGCACTTCAAGGACGACGCCACCGCGTTCAATGCGAAAAAGCATCAGGTGATCGAGGGCAAGGGTGTCCTCAACAACCGGATCTCGGAGTACCTGTTTCAGCACCTCAACGACATCGGGGTGCCGACCCATTTCATCCGCCGCCTCAACATGCGCGAGCAGTTGATTCGCGAGGTCGAGATCGTGCCGCTGGAAGTGGTGGTGCGGAACGTCGCCGCCGGCTCGCTGTCGCAGCGCCTCGGCATCGAGGAGGGCACGCAGCTGCCCCGCTCAATCATCGAATTCTATTACAAGAACGACCAGCTCAACGACCCCATGGTGTCGGAAGAGCACATCACCGCCTTCGGCTGGGCGACGCCGCAGGAGATCGACGACATCATGGCGCTCGCCATCCGTGTCAACGACTTCCTCACCGGCCTCTTCCTCGGCATCGGCATCCGCCTCGTCGACTTCAAGATGGAGTGCGGCCGCCTGTTCGAGAACGAGATGATGCGGATCATCGTCGCCGACGAGATCTCGCCGGACAGCTGCCGTCTGTGGGACATCAAGTCGAACGAGAAGCTCGACAAGGATCGGTTCCGCCGCGACCTCGGTGGGCTGCTGGAAGCCTATACGGAAGTTGCAAAGCGTCTCGGCATCCTCATGGAGAACGAGCGTCCCCAGGGCACCGGCCCGGTGCTGGTGAAGAGCTGAAGAGGACTTTTGACGTGAAGGCACGTGTCACCGTTACCCTGAAGACGGGCATCCTCGATCCGCAAGGCAAGGCCATCGAAGGCGCGCTGAAGTCGCTCGGCGTCGACGGCGTCGCCAGCGTCCGCCAGGGCAAGGTGTTCGACATCGAGCTCGCCGGCGCCGACAAGGCCAAGGCGGAGGCGGCACTGAAGGAAGCCGCCGACAAGCTCTTGGCGAACACCGTGATCGAGAATTATGCGATCGAGATGAAAGCATAGGGATTAAGCCAAATGCCCGACGTGACTGAGCTCATGTTCGAGGTGTTGAAGTCGATCCAGGCGCGACTGGCGCAGGTCGATGGCAAGATCGATGAGACGAAGCAGGAAATTCTGGCGTTGCGAACGTCCCAAAATGCCGCTCGCCAGGATGTCACGAGTGTCTTTCAGGAGATCGCGGCGGTTCATGCCACGCTGGTGCGGCATGAGGGCAGGCTTGACCGGATCGAGCGCAGGCTAGAACTGAACGAGGCGCCTGTCCGATAGCCTCGGTTCAGTGCTCACAGCCACCCCACCCGCCGAAAACGCCAGTACAGCGACCCGCAGGCGGTCAGCATCACGCCGAGAAGCATGAAATAGCCGCACTCCCATTCCAGCTCCGGCATGCTGCATCGCAGCTGTTGACGTCGCCTTTCTCGAAAACTACAGGTTGTTTGCACTCCGGGCAGGGTGCGTTCGGGGCGGGGTGATGGGGACTATTTCAGACGTTTTCCGGTATGCGGCTATCGCCGCAGCCGCGTTGTCGCTCGCCGGCTGTATGACGGCGGCCGTGGGCCCGGAGCATCCGGGAACCAGGGTGACGTTCAAATCGCCGGATCCGGAAAAATGGACCGGTACGAGGGTATTTGGCGAAAGACGCTCGATCTTCCGCTGCAGGCCGCTTGCGTGTCCCGAGTACTCGATCGTCTCCATCCGCACCGCAGCCAGTCCGACCCGCAGCCCCGATCCCGTGGCCCTGCAGAAATTCGCCGAGGCAGATGCGCAGCGTCAGATGGCTCAGACCGAGCAGGCATCGACCGAGGCGGTCGGGCGCCTGAGAGACCTGACGCTGGTGTCTTCGCGCGTCGCGAAGATGAAGGAATTTCCGGCCGTGCATTGGGAGTACAAGGCGACCGGTCCGAGCGATAAGCCGGTCTATGTCGTCCGCGACATGGTTTTCGCAGGCAACACGATGATCGACGTCATCTCCACATCGCTCGGCGTCGAGGTTGCTCGACGCAACAGCAGCGATTTCGTCGGTGTGATGGAGATCGAGGACTTCGCACCTCCGGCGCGCCAGTGAGATGAGGGCCGGCATGCGGTTTAGAGTCCGGTCGCTGGTGCTGCTGGCAGCGCTGCTGCTCGCGGGAGGGAGCGCCTTTGCCCAATCGCCGGCGCCGCAATCCACCGCGCCGCGCCCGCCGGTCTCAGTGAAGGGCTGGCGCTACGAGCTGCGCCCCAACGACGTCCACATGTTCCTGTGCGAGCAGCCCGCCTGCGGTGCGCAGTCGAGGGTGAGCTATCGGCTCTACGCGCCAGGGTCCTATCCTCCGGGCAACACGATGACGCTGGAGCAATTTCGCGAAGAGCAGACGCAAATCGTCAAGATGCTGGAGCAGCGGACGCCGGGACAGAAGATCTCGATTCTCGGAGTTGACGGCGACAGTGGCACCAAGGTGCCGCGCCTGTTCAAAGCGCGGCGACTGATGGTGAAGCCTGATGGCACGAAGGAATATCAGGTCAGCGGCTATCTGTTTGGCGATCGAGGTGCGGCCAGCCTGATCAGTTCGGCGGCCACCGAGAAGGCCAGCTCCGACAATTATGCGCAATTTGCCATCGGGGTGATGCTGGTGCTGGCGCCAGCCAAGCGCTGAGTGCCGTGCCCCTCGATCACAGCCATCCCACCCGCCGAAAACGCCAGTACAGCGAGCCGCAGGCGGTCAGCATGACGCCGAGCAGCATGAAATAGCCGTACTCCCATTCCAGCTCCGGCATGTGCTTGAAGTTCATGCCGTAGATGCCGGCGAGCGCGGTCGGGATGGCGATGATGGCGAGCCAGGACGCGAGCTTCTTCGACACCGCGGTCTCGTGGGCCTGGCCGACCAGCAGGCTCGCCTCGAAGGCGAAGGCCAGCACCTCGCGCATGGAATCGATGCGCTCCTGGATGTTGCGGACATGGTCGGTGACGTCGCGGAACAGAGGCTGCATCGTCGCGCGCACCATCGACAGCTCATCGTGCTCGAGACGGCGGCACACCTCCACCAGCGGCCCGATTGCGTTACGGAGCCGCAACAGGTCACGCCGCAGCATGTAGAGCCGCTCGATCTGCGTCTTGGTGATCGCGTGCGCGAGCACGTCGTCCTCGATCTTCTCGATCTCTTCGTGAATGCTTTCCAGCACGGGCGAGTAATTGTCGACGATGAAATCGAGGATGGCGTAGAGGATGTAATCCTCGCCGCGTGCGAGCGCCCGCGGGCAGCTCTCGCAGCGTTCGCGCACCGGCGTGTAGGATGTCGAAGCGCCGTGGCGCACCGAGACCAGATAGCCTTCGCCGACGAAGATGTGGGTCTCGCCGAAGGCAATGCGTCCCTCGACCAATTGCGCGGTGCGCGCGACGATGAACAGGGCCTCGCCATATTGCTCGATCTTCGGCCGCTGATGGGCGTGGTTGGCGTCCTCGATGGCGAGGTCGTGCAGGTCGAACTGCTTCTGCACCGCGCCGAGCAGCGCCATGTCGGGCTCGTGCAGCCCGATCCACACGACGTGGCCGGGCTTGGCTCGCCAACTCGAGGCCTCGCTGATGGCGATATTGGCGACGCGGCGGCCGTCGACATAAGCGCCGGCGGCGACGACGCCCTCGGTGGACACCGGTTCGGAGGGGAATGCGGGCAGCGACGGGACGTTCATGGCTTCAATCCCGGGCAAATCGAGTGACCAAAGCGAGTGGCTATGGCCTGTGTACAACGGCGCTCCGCCACGCTAGCACTGGTAAAATCTCCGTCAAATGGTTATGTCTGTTCACGAATTGGCCGGTCGGCCAGCCTCATTCCCAGCCGCGTCGGAACCTCTGCCATGAAAGCCGCCATTCTCGTCTTTCCCGGAATCAATCGCGAGCGCGACATGGCGCGCGCCCTGAGGCTGATCTCCGGTAGCGAGCCCGCAATGGTCTGGCACGCCGAGACCTCGCTGCCTGCGGGCACCGATCTCGTGGTCGTGCCCGGCGGCTTCTCCTACGGCGATTATCTGCGCTGCGGCGCGATTGCGGCACGCGCGCCGGTGATGGACGCGGTGCGCGACTATGCGGCCAAGGGCGGCCTCGTGCTCGGCGTCTGCAACGGTTTTCAGATCCTCTGCGAGTCCGGCCTCCTGCCGGGCGTCTTGATGCGCAATGCGCGGCTGAAATTCATCTGCCGCGACGTGCATCTGCGCGTCGAACGCTCCGACACGCCGTTCACCCGCGGCTACAATGCCGGTCAGGTGATCCGCGTGCCGGTCGCGCACGGCGAGGGCAATTACGAGGCGGACGAAGAGACCATCAAGCGGCTCGAAGGCGAGGGGCGGGTGCTCTATCGCTACTGCTCAGCCGATGGCGTGGTCGACGAGGCCGCCAACATCAACGGCGCGGCACATTCCATCGCCGGCATCGTCAACGACAGGGGCAACGTGCTCGGCATGATGCCGCATCCGGAAAACCACGTCGAAGACATCATGGGCTGCACCGACGGCCGCGGCCTGTTCGCCGGTCTCGCCCAGCATCTGGAAAAAGCCGCGTGATCTCGTTCCTGGTGAAGCGTGCTCTCGCCGCAGTCGCGGCGCTAACGTTCGCGACATTTTCAGTAGCGACTTGCGCATCCGCGCAAGATTATCCCAAGCGTCCCATCACCATGATCGTGCCGTTCGCGGCAGGGGGCACCTCGGACGTGATCGCGCGGGCGGTTGCCGAGCAGATGGGGATTGCGCTCGGCCAGACCATCGTGATCGAGAATGTTGCCGGCGCCGGCGGCTCGACCGCGCTGGCGCGCGCCTCCCGCGCCGAGCCTGACGGCTACACCATCGCGATCGGCAATGCCGGCACCAATGCGGCGACCTATACGATCTATCCAAAACTGCCGTTCACACCTGATTCCTTCATTCCGATCGCCATGGTGGCGAAGACATTCGGCATCATCGCGCTGCGCAAGGACTTTCCGGCGAAGGATCTGAAAGAGTTCATCGCCTATGCCAAGGCCAATCCGGGCAAGATCAATCTCGGCCATGCCGGCGTCGGCTCCTCGAATTATCTGATCTGCAAGAGCTTCGTCACATCAGCCGGGATCGATGCGACGCTGGTCGGCTATCGCGGCGCCGCGCCGGCACTGACCGACGCGATCGGCGGCCAGATCGACGGCGTCTGCGACGCGGCCGCCTCGGTATCCCAAGCGATCAACGACAAGCTGGTGAAGGCCCTCGTGGTCGGCTCGACCGTTCGGCTCGCCACGCTGCCGGATCTGCCGACCTCGGCGGAAGCAGGCCTGCCTGAATTCGAGGCACAGGGCTGGAACGGCCTGTTCACACCCAAGGGCACGCCGCCGGCCGTCATCGCCAAGCTGAACGCGGCGGCACGAACCGCGGTCGAGACCGACGCAGTGAAGAAGCGCTTCGCCGATCTGTCGACCGTTGCCCCCGATTCCGATGAGCACACGCCCGAAGTGCTGCAAAAGCTCGTGACGCGCGACGTCGAGAAGTACCGGAAGATGCTGGCAGACGACGCCAACAAGTAGCCTGCCCAAGTAGCCTGCTGGCGGCCGGCGTAGAGCCGCCCAGAAGGTTTACTGGAGCACAGGAATGCGGGCGATGACCTTGATCTCGAAGTCGAAGCCGGCAAGCCAATTCACCCCGACGGCCGTCCAGTTCGGATAGGGCGGACCGCCGATCTCCTCGGTGCGAACGGCCATCACCGTCTCGATCTGGCTCGCCGGATCGGTGTGGAACGTGGTGACGTCGACGACATCGTCCAACGTGCATCCGGCGGCCGCAAGCACGGCACGCAAATTGGCGAACGCGCGCCGGACCTGGTCCTCGAACACCGGCTCGGGCGAGCCGTCCTCGCGGCTGCCGACCTGCCCCGACACGAAGAGCAAGTCACCGGAGCGGATCGCCGCGGAATAGCGATGCACTTGATAGAGCGCGTGGCGGTTTGCGGGGAAGATTGCCTCTCGCTGGGGCATGGCAGGAGCCTTTCAATCGATGGATGGGGGCGGATGGAACGTGGGCGCTCCACGGGTGGCGCTTCACGGCATTTTCAGATACGTTTCGTATGTCAGATATCACTCACATACGAGGCGTATGTCAAGGGGGTCGAGTGGCAAAGGGGAAGCGCGCCGCGGCCATGGCGGAAAATCGGGCCAAGCTCATCCGCGCTGCTCGGAAGGCATTTGCCACGCAGGGCTATGCGGACGCGTCGATGGACGAGCTCACTGCCGCCGTCGGTCTGACGCGGGGCGCGCTGTATCACAACTTCGAAGACAAGAAGGGGCTGCTCTGGGCCGTCGTCGAGCAGATCGATGGGGAGATGGCGGAGCGGCTCCGCATCGCCCGGGAGCAAGCGCCCAGCCTGTGGCTGGGCCTGCTCGCGGAGGGAAGCGCCTATATCGAAATGGCGCTCGACCCCGAAATCCAGCGCATCATGCTTCTGGATGGACCTGCTGTGCTCGGCGATCCCTCCAAATGGCCCGGCGAGAACGCCTGTCTCGACATCACCATGCGAACGATCCGCGCGCTGATCGAGCAGGGGGTCGTGAAGCCGGTCGACGTCGAAGCGGCGGGGCGGTTGCTGAACGGCGCTGCGCTCAGCGCCGCCTTGTGGGTCGCGGCCGCCGACGATCCCAAGAGTGTGTTGAGCAAGGCCGTTGATGCGTTTCGAGAGCTGGCGAGTGGATTGCTGCGCGAGGCGCGTGAACCTGCATAGGTTTTGAGGCGACTGACTCTCGTCACCATCATGGCGCCGATCAGGTTCGCCGATTTTTGCCGGATGAAGCAACTCAAAGTTGTTTCATTGCATCGATTGCGATATCAGGAAGCGGCGCTGTCGTTGTGCTTTCCGGATGTCACATGCCCGTCGCTTTGGTCGTTCTGCTGCTCGATATCACGCTGATCTATCACGCGTCGCGAACCGGACGGTTGCGGCCCTGGGCCTTCATCATCCTGCTGGTGCCGATGATGGGAGCGATCGCCTATATCGCGGTCGAGCTCATTCCCGAATGGTTTTCCAGCCCCGGTGCACGGCAGGCACGCCAGCGTGTCGCCAATCGCCTCGATCCCGAGAAGCGCTATCGCGAGCTGTCCGACCGGCTGGCCGGCACCGACACCATCGCCAACCGTGCGGCGCTGGCGGAAGAGTGCGTGAATATCGGTCGGTTCGGCGAAGCTGAAGCGCATTACGATCACATCATGAAGCTGCCGATGGGCCACGATCCCGCCTATGCGCTGCGCAAGGCGCAGGCGCAATTCGGCGCCAGCCGCCCGGCCGATGCGCTCGCGACGCTGGACGATCTGCAGAAGCAATGGGCCGACTTCGATTCCGCCGACGCGCATCTGCTCTATGCCCGCGCGCTCGCCGAGGTCGGACGTCTCGACGAGGCGCTGGAGGAATACCACGCGCTCGCCGGCTATTTCCCGGGCGCCGAAGCGCGGGTGCGCTACGGCATGCTGCTGCAAACGGTCGGCCGCAGCGCCGAGGCGCGCATGGTCTTCAACGAGCTGCTGATCCAGATGCGCCGCGCGCCGAAATATCTGCGCAAGGCGCAGGCCGAGTGGCTGTCGATCGCGGAGAAGCAGTTGTCGACGTGAGTGGTGGCGGGACTCGCTCCCTCTCCCGCTTGCGGGAGAGGGTTGGGGACAGGGTGTCACCGCGAAGGGATTCCCCAAGAGGATCGAGCCCTCACCCGGGTCGCATCTTCGATGCGATCCGACCTCTCCCGCAAGCGGGAGAGGTGACAAACCAAGTGCGCCCGTATCAATTTAGGCCAAGCTCACCACGTTTCAGCGCAGCTTCAACCTCTCCGCCGGCACGGTCATCGCCGCTACGCCGACCATGACCAGCAGCAGCCCCAGCGCCAGGTTCGACGGCACGCTCTCGCCGAGCAGCAGCACCGACAGGCCGACGCCGATCGGGATGCGCAGATAGCCTTGGGCGTTGGTCGTCAGCGTGCCGAGCCGGCCGAGGCAGATGTAGAACAGCATCAGGCCGAGGGCACTGGAGACGATGCCCATGACGATGGTGGCGACGATCGCGGTGGGCGTCGGCTGCAGCGTCCAGGGCTGGTCGACGATCAGCGCGGGCGGCAGCAGCAAGAGGCCGCCGAACAAGAGCGAGCCGGCCGCCACAACCATCGGGTCGTATTCGGACAGGCGGAGGCCGAAGATCGTCGCGCAGGCAAAGGAAATGGTGGCAAGCAGGATCGCGATCTCGGCAATGATCTCGCTGCCGAAGCCGCGTAGCGCATCGAGCCCGACGATAGCGACGGTGCCGGCGAGTCCCAAAATCGCGCCGGCGAGCTTGAGCAGCGTCGCTGGCTCATGCCGCGTGATCAGCGAGGTGATCAGGAAGGCGAAGATCGGCGTGGTCGAGGCCAGCACCACCGTGTTCGATGCCGGCACATATTGCTGCGACCACGTGATGATCAGGAACGGGAAGGTCGAGTTGATCAATTGCTGGGTTGCGAACAGCTTCCAGGCTTTCGCGTCGGTGGGGATCCTGGTGCCGCGCATCCACAGGATCGCGAACAGGAAGGCGGCGGCGATCAGCGAGCGTGCCGTAATGAAGGTGATGGGCGGGATGGTGGGAAGCGCCAGCTTGGCCAGCGGATAGGTCGAGCTCCAGCAGCAGGCCAGTGCAAGCAGCAGCGCATAGTCGCGCCAGCGGTGCGCACCTTTGGCGGCCATGGACGGCAACGGCGCTGATGCGGCCGGCCTCGCGCGGCCCGCCTCGGATGTGCTCTGCGGCACCTTGTTCTGCTCCCCGGCGCCAAAAGCGCTTGCCGGGAGTCTGGGCGAGGGCGCGCGAAAAGGGAAGGCGTCGAGCTATGCGTCTGGCTGCGGGAGTGCCTTCCGCCTCATCCGCTTGATCGTTCCGGAAAAGGTGAGCAGCAGCCGCTCGCCTGATATCATCTTGCCGCGCAGGAAGATCAGCGAACCGCCGGCGCGGGTGACCTCGCCGGTGCATTCGATCAGCTCGCCCTCGTGTGCCGCGTCGAGGAATTCGCAGGCGAAATTGGTCGTCACCGCCCGGCTGTCCAGGACATGGGTGGCGATCGCAAACAGCGAATAGTCGGCGAAGGCCATGTAACAGCCGCCATGGACGTTCCCGGAGCCGTTGAGATGCTTCTTCTCGACCCGGAAGGCGCTGCGGACGCTGCCGTCTGCCTCGATCCGGTGCCAGAAGGGGCCGACATGGGACTCAAAACTGTCGCGAATCCAGGCCCGCCAGCCCACAAATTCGCCTTCGGTGGCGACATGGAGCTCGGGGCGGCGCGGCGGGGGCGCTTTGGTCAATTCGTGCAAGGAAATAGGCCTTCAATTGCGGGTCTTTAGACCTTAAATCCGATCCGACCGCGCCGTGCAATTCCCGTTCCCGCGGGCTCCCCGGCGCAAAACGTGGGACAGCGGGAAAATGCGCCATAAAGGGCTTTTCGAAGCCGTCCGATGTTCCTAAGAACGGCCAAACCGCCGCCGAAAGCCTCTGAAGCCATGAAGAACGAACCCAAGATCACCCCCGAACTGGTTGCCGCCCACGGGCTCAAGCCCGACGAGTATGAGCGGATCCTGAAGCTGATCGGGCGGGAGCCGACCTTCACCGAGCTCGGCATCTTCTCGGCGATGTGGAACGAGCACTGCTCGTACAAATCCTCACGCATCCATCTGCGCGGCCTGCCGACCAAGGCGCCCTGGGTGATCCAGGGCCCCGGCGAGAATGCCGGCGTGATCGACATCGGCGATGGCCAGGCCGTGGTCTTCAAGATGGAGAGCCACAACCACCCGAGCTATATCGAGCCCTATCAGGGCGCGACCACCGGCGTCGGCGGCATTTTGCGCGACGTCTTCACCATGGGCGCGCGTCCGATCGCCTGCCTCAATGCGCTCAGCTTCGGCGCGCCCGAGCATCCGAAGACGCGGCATCTCGTCTCCGGCGTGGTGGCGGGCGTCGGCGGCTACGGCAATTCCTTCGGCGTGCCGACGGTGGGCGGGCAGGTGCGCTTCCACACCCGCTACGACGGCAACATCCTCGTCAATGCCATGGCGGTGGGTCTCGCCGATGCCGACAAGATCTTCTATGCGGCGGCCTCCGGCGTGAACATGCCGATCGTCTATTTGGGCTCCAAGACCGGCCGCGACGGCATCCACGGCGCCTCGATGGCCTCGGCCGAGTTCGACGACAAGTCCGAGGAGAAGCGCCCGACCGTGCAGGTCGGCGATCCCTTCGCCGAGAAGCTGCTGCTCGAAGCCTGCCTCGAGATCATGGAAAAGGGCTGCGTCATCGCGATCCAGGACATGGGCGCGGCGGGCCTGACCTGCTCGGCGGTGGAGATGGGCGCCAAGGGCGATCTCGGCGTCGACCTCGACCTCGATGCGGTACCGACCCGCGAGACTGGCATGAGCGCCTACGAGATGATGCTCTCGGAGAGCCAGGAGCGCATGCTCATGGTGCTCAAGCCCGAGAAGGAGAAGGAAGCCGAGGCGATCTTCAAGAAGTGGGGCCTCGATTTCGCCGTCGTCGGTTACACCACGCCGAGCAAGCGCTTCGTGGTCAAGCATGGTGGCGACGTCATGGCCGATTTGCCGATCAAGGAGCTCGGCGACGAGGCACCGGTCTATGACCGGCCGCATGTCCCCTCGGCCGCGTTGCCGGTCGTGCATGCCCGCGACGTGCCGGCGCCGATGGGCTTAGGTAGCGCGCTGGAGAAGCTGATCGGCACGCCCGATATGTGCTCTAAGCGCTGGGTCTGGGAGCAGTACGACCACGTCATCCTCGGCAACACCATGCAGCGTCCCGGCGGCGATGCGGCCGTGGTGCGCGTGCAGGACGGGCCGAAGGGCCTCGCGCTCACCGTCGACGTCACGCCGCGCTATTGCGAGGCCGATCCTTATCAGGGCGGCAAGCAGGCGGTCGCGGAAGCCTGGCGCAACATCACCGCGGTCGGCGGCAAGCCGCTCGCGATCACCGACAATCTCAACTTCGGCAATCCTGAGCGGCCCGAGATCATGGGCCAGTTCGTCGGCTGCCTGAAGGGCATCTCGGAAGCCTGCCGCACGCTGGACTTCCCGGTCGTGTCGGGCAACGTCTCGCTCTACAACGAGACCAACGGCCGCGCGATCCTGCCGACACCCTCGATCGGCGGCGTCGGCCTGCTCGACGATTTCACCAAGTCTGCCTCGCTCGCCTTCAAGGCCGAGGGCGAAGCGATCCTCCTGATCGGCGAGACCCACGGCTGGCTCGGCCAGTCCGTCTATTTGCGCGACATCTGCGGCCGCGAGGAGGGCGCACCGCCGCCGGTCGATCTCGCCGCCGAGAAGCGCAACGGCGACGTCGTGCGCGGCATGATCCATGCGGGCACTGCGACTGCGGTTCACGATCTCTCCGACGGCGGTCTCCTGATCGCGCTGGCCGAGATGGCGATGGCGGGCGGCATCGGCGCCAAGCTGCTGGCGGCGCCGACCGCGCTGGTGCCGCAGGCCTATTGGTTCGGCGAGGACCAGGCGCGCTATCTCGTCACCGTGCCGGAAACCGAAGCCGGCCGCGTGCTCGCCAAGATGCGCGGCTGCGAGGTGCCCTGCGTGCGGATCGGCACCACCGGTGGCGATGCGATCGCGATTGCCGGCGAGGCGCCGGTGACGATCGACAGCTTGCGCAAATCGTTCGAGCGCTGGCTGCCGGAGTACATGGGCGGCAAGGCGGCCTGACCTGCCGCCACACACTCCGTTATTGCGAGCCAACGGGTCCGCGCGAAGCGCGGCCCGATGACAGGCTCAGCGAAGCAATCCAGAATCTCACTGCCGAGGCAGTCTGGATTGCTTCGTCGCAAGGGCTCCTCGCAATGACGGGTGGAGAGGCTATGCCTCACAACACCTTCGACGCGCCCGGGATCTGCCGCAACGCTCGCGTCAGCGCCCAGCTCGCCGCGACAGTCAGCACAAACCCGATCGTGGCCTTGACGATCGCCGGCAGGTCATAGTCAAACAGCCAGTATTGCAGCCACAATGCGATCGGATAGTGCACCAGGAACATGCCGAACGCGTCGCCCTGCATTGGATCGAGCAGCCTGGCTGAGCCTGATTGCTTGAACCTCTGGAAAAAGGCCAGGATCAGAAACATGATGGCCACGCTGAAGACAGTGAAGCAGATGGCATAGAGCGCTTCATACCAGTCCGGCAACGGTGACGGGTTGCCCAGTATTTCGCGCTTGATGAAGATCAGGCCCCACAAGAGGCAATACGGAACGATCGCCAGGACCATCCAGTCCCAGCTGACCTTCGCCATGCGGCCGTCGACAGCGAGCAGCCCGCGATCCATTTGCGCAACGCCGATGCCGGCACCGAAAAAGAAGTAGGTCGCGTAGAGCATCACGCGCCCGTGCTGGACCGAGAACGGCCCGAACTCGAACCAACTGCTATGCCCGTAGTGAACCAGCCCGGGAATGTAGAACGCCGCGGTGACGGCCAGCATCACCGCGAAGAACACCGCGGGCCGGCGGCGACCGTGTAGCGAGAGCCGATTGATCGGATCGAGCAGATTGGGCGACAGCCGGTGCAGCAGGCAGGCAATCAGGTCGAAGGCGAGCAAGACCCAAAGGAACCAGATCGGCCCGCTCGGCCACGGTCCCTTCGTGACCATATTCCACCAGAATTCCGAAAAGCCGATCTCGGGATGCTGCCGCAGGGAGATCGCGTAATAGGCGACCGGAATGACCGTAAGGGCGCAGATCGCGAAGGGTAAGCCTAGCCGAAGCAGGCGATCTGCCAAATAGCCCCGCACTCCCTTCCGGGCGATGCCAGACCAGGCGAACAGTCCCGACAGGAAGAAGAACATCGCCATGAAGAAACTGTCGGTGGCGAGCACGATCATGTCGAAACCGAAGAAATATTTCGGATCGGTATGACCGAAATAGGTATAGGGGATCACCGCGTGATGCAGCAGCACGACCAGAGTGAGGAAGGTGCGGGCGCGATCGATCGCCAAATTGCGCACCTTGCTCTGCGGCGCGGCATGCACCTCTGCGCCGATCGTCGCTGAATGTGACATCGTCATCGTGGCCGCCCCGATCCTGATTCCGGCTGGACTGTGCCGCCGGGAACTCGATTCAGCAAGAGCCTGGACTCCCTTTAGGAACCAGTTCCGCGCAGCGAAGTTAGCGTCCGCCGAAAACGGCGAAGGCCGTGAGAAGCGGCAGTTCGGAGCTGGCGATGACGATCCTCAAATGGGCGCTGATCTTCCTACTTGTCTCGATCGTAGCCGGCGTGCTCGGCTTTACCGGCATCTCGGCCGCCTCGGCCGACGTCGCCCGCTTCCTGTTCTACGTCTTCGTCGTGATCTTCCTGGTGCTGCTGATATTGGGACTCACGATCTTCAGGGCGTAGCTGATTCCATTCGTCATTCCGGGGCGGTCCGAAGGACCGAACCCGGAAATCTCGAGATTCCCGGTGCGCAATTGCGCACCTGAGGTCTGGTCCTTCGGACCATCCCGGAATGACATCGAGAGCTACCCCACTTCCTCGATCTTCACCTTGTCCGGATAAAACGCCAGATGGCCTGAAATCTCCGTCATCGCGGGGAAGGGCGTCTCGTAGGTCCAGATCGCGTTGTCCAGCGTCTTGCCGTCGGCCTTGACGCTGTAATAGTTCGCGTCCCCCTTGTAGGGGCAATGGGTGACACGGTCGGTACGCTCCAACAGGGCCATGTTGGTGTCCTCCCGCGGCACATATTGCACCGCCGGATATCTGGCCTCCTTCAAGGTCAGCGCCTTGCTGGTCTCGGCGATCACGATGTCGCCCGCCGTGACGCGGACGCGCCTCGGGTTTGGGGTGATGGTGATCGGGTGGTCGGGGCCTGGAAGCTTCATGATTTCACGCCTTTTCGATCAATCTGCCGCGCGCGGCACTTTGTCGTGCCTTTGTCCTGATGGGATCAGGGATATAGTGCCGGAAAGCGTGACGTAGAAGTCCGTTCACGCTAAGTTTGGCCTTGCCGGCGAGGGGACCCCGGCAGCGAATCGATGATGAGGCTGCTGTGCAGCCAAATAAGGAGCAAGACCCGAATGCCCATGGACGCCCACGATATCGAGGCGATGATCAAGGCAGCGATCCCCGATGCCGAGGTGACCATTCGTGACCTCGCCGGCGACGGCGACCACTATGCCGCGACCGTGATCTCGGAATCCTTCCGCGGCAAGTCGCGCGTCCAGCAGCACCAGATCGTCTACCAGTCCCTGCGTGGCCAGATGGGCGGCGTGCTGCACGCGCTGGCGCTGCAAACCGGCGTACCAGGTACCTGACGAAGCTGCACCTGACCTGACCAGCGCCACGAGGGACCAGGATGGCTGCGGACAATCCGCACGGCGCGATGTTCCGCGTCATCACGCCGAACCAGCACAGCCGCGTCACCAATGCCGAGCTGTTCTTCGACCTCGTCTTCGTCTTCGCCGTCACGCAGGTCTCGCACACGCTGCTGCACCATTTCACGCCGCTCGGCGCGGTGCACGTCGCGGTGCTGTTTCTCGCGGTGTGGTGGGTCTGGGTCTTCACCGCCTGGGTCACCAACTGGCTCAATCCCGAGCTGACGCCGGTCCGCCTGCTGCTGTTTGCGATGATGCTGGGCGGCCTCGTGCTGTCGACCACGATCCCGACCGCCTTCGAGGGGCGTGGCCTTTGGTTTGCGATCGCCTACGCGACCATGCAGGTCGGACGTACCGCGTTCTGGCTGTTCGCAACGCCGGCGCACAGGACCCTGGTGCGGCACAACGCGATCCGCATCCTGGTCTGGCTCTCCGTCTCCGCGATCTTCTGGATCCTCGGCGGCCTCGCCCATGACGAGGCGCGGCTGTGGTTCTGGATCGCCGCCCTGACGATCGAATACATCTCGCCCGCGGCCCGCTTCTGGGTCCCCAGGCTCGGCTTCTCGTCGGTCGAGGCCTGGGCCGTCGAGGGCGGCCACATGGCCGAGCGCTGCTCCCTCTTCGTCATCATTGCGCTCGGCGAGGCGGTCGTCGTCAACGGCGCGACCTTCGCCGAGCTGGAATGGACCGCGGCCAACATCCTGGCCTTCGTCTCGGCACTGGTCGGTGCCATCGCGATGTGGTGGGTCTATTTCCACAAGGGCGCGGAAGCCGGGTCGGAGTGGATCTCGAAGTCCACCGAATCCGGCCGTCTGGCGCGGCTCGCCTACACCTATCTGCACCTGCCGATCGTTGCCGGCATCATCCTGACGGCGGTGTCGGACGAGCTGGTGCTGAAGCATCCGACCGGCCATTCCGACATCCGGACGGTTTTGAGCACGATCGGCGGCCCGCTGGTGTTTCTGGTCGGCACCATCCTGTTCAAGCACTCGGTCCGCGGCTTCCTCCAGCTTTCGCACGGCATCGGCATCATCCTGCTGCTGGTGCTGTGGTGGTTCGCGTCGGAACTGTCGCCGCTATGGCTCTCGATCGCGACGAGCGCGATCATGATCGTGGTGGCGGTGTGGGAGTCCGTGTCGCTGGGATCGGCACCGGAAGAGGCCGAGGAGCGTTGAACGCGGGCCTGCGCAAGCGCCTCGTCCTTCGAGACGACCGCTCCGCGGTCTCCTCAGGATGAGGCTGATCAGCATAGGTGGTCGTTGAAACCTGTTGCCGCGCACTCTGTCCTCATCCTGAGGGCCCGCCTTAAGGCGGGCGTCTCGAAGGATGTGCTGCGGAGGGAAGAAGATCTCAAACAGCGGCGTCGGAGCTCTTACTCCGCGACCTCCAGCGCGTGCACCGAGAACATCTTCGCCGCATCCGTCCAGCTCTCGCGGACGCGCCAGCCCGCGCCCTGGGCCAGCGCGGCAAAGCGCTCGATGCTGTATTTGTAGCTGTTCTCGGTGTGGATGCTCTCGCCCGGGCGGAACGAGAAGCTGGTGCCGAGCAGGCGCACGGTCTGGCTCTTCTTGCTGATCAGGTGCATCTCGATGCGGTGCCGCTCGCGATTGTAGATCGCGCGATGGGTGAAGGCGGACAGGTCGAAATTGCCGCCGAGCTCGCGGTTGATGCGCACCAGCACATTGAGGTTGAAGCGCGCGGTGATGCCGGCGGCATCGTTATAGGCGTCGAAGAGGATCCGCTCGTCCTTCTCGAGATCGGCGCCGATGATCATCTGCGCGCCTTTGCCGAGGATCATGCGCGCGCTTCTCAGGAAGGCCTGCGCTTCCTGCGGCTCGAAATTGCCGATGGTCGAGCCGGGGAAGAAGCCGACCTTCGGTAGGGAGGCGACGGCCGTCGGCAGCTCGAACGGCGTGGTGAAGTCGGCTGCGACCGGATAGATGCCGAGCGCCGGGAAATCCCGCTTCAGGCCGCTCGCCTGTGCCTTCAGGAAGTCGCCGGAGATGTCGACGGGGACATAGGCCGCGAATCTGCAATGATTGAGCAGCAGGCGCACCTTCGTGGTCGCGCCGGCGCCGAACTCGACCAGCGCGGCGTGCTCCGGGATGATTCTTGCGATCTCGCTGCCGCGCTCCTTCAGGATCGATAGCTCGGTGCGCGTCGGATAATATTCCGGCAGCTTGGTGATCGCCTCGAACAGTTCCGATCCGGTCGCGTCATAGAAGTATTTCGGCGACAGCCTTTTCGGCTGCTGCGAGAGGTCCTCGATGGCCTCGCGGGCGAAAGCGGTGGTCTGCTCGTCGGGAAGATGGGCTTCGGCCAAAGCGCTGGCGTGCACATTCATGATACTCTCCTGAACGCGCTGTCCGGCGCGCATCTGTCGTCGGAAAATCTAGTCGTAATCGGCAAGCCGCAGTCCGGTGAACTGCCAGCGGTGGTGCGGATAGAAGAAGTTACGATAGGTGATACGGCTGTGGTCCGCCGGAGTTGCAAGCGAGGAGCCGCGCAGCACCAGCTGGTTGACCATGAACTTGCCGTTGTACTCGCCGAGCGCGCCCTCGACGGCGCGATAGCCGGGGTAGGGCGCGTACGAGCTGCGGGTCCATTGCCAGACAAGGCCGAAGGCGTCGTTGAGCTGGCCGGTGCGGGCCGCGACTTCCCATTCCATCTCGGTCGGCAGGTGTTTGCCGGACCAGCGCGCGAACGCATCCGCCTCGTAATAGCTGACGTGGCAGACCGGCGCGTCCGGATCGACCGGCTTGAGGCCGCCCAGCGTCATCACCTGCCATGCGCCGTCGACCTCGCGCCAGTAGCCGGGGGCCTGCCAATCTTCCATGCTGGCCGCGGCAAAGCCGTCCATCAGCCACAGGGTTGCGGTCCGGTAGCCGCCATCCTGCATGAAGGCGAGCCACTCGGCATTGGTGACCAGATTGCGGGCGATCCTGACCGGACCGACCAGGGCGCGGTGCGCCGGCTTCTCGTTGTCGAAATGAAAGCCGTCGTCGACATGGCCGACGGTGTGGATGCCTTCGTTCAGCGTCAGCCAGTCATCGCCGCCGCGCGTGGTGGCCGGGAAGCGCCAGTCCGGATCATAGGCCGGGTAGATCGGGTTTTGCGCAAAGGCATGCAGGATGTCGGTGAACATCAATTCCTGATGCTGCTGCTCGTGGTTGAGCCCGACCTCCACCAGCGGCGCGATTGTGCGCAGCTTGTCCGCTCCGGCCTCGCGGAAGAATTTGCCGACGGCCGCATCGACGTGTTTGCGATAGGCGCCGACCTCGTCGGCGCTGGGGCGGGTGATGTCGCCGCGATGATTGCGGGCATGCCGCGGCCCGGCGCTGACGTAATAGGAATTGAACAGGAACGCGAAATCGGGATGGAAGGGCCGGTAGCCGGCAGCATGCTCGCCGAGCAGGAATTGCTCCCAGAACCAGGTCGTATGGGCCCGGTGCCATTTGGTCGGGCTGGCATCGGGCATGGACTGGATCTGCTGGTCCTCGGGCGACAGCGGCGCGGCCCGCCGTTCGGTCTCGTTGCGGACGCCGAGGAACGCCGCTTCCAGCCGCTGGGCGAGGTCGTCCTGGTGGGAGGACGGTGACGAAAGCTGGGGCGCAACCGTGGCTGAGGCTTGTTTCGTCACGTTTTTCTCCAGACAGGACAAGAGAACGTTGTTGGCGTTGCCCGGTTCCAAAACCGAGGTTCGTCCTAGATAGGGGCTCCGTTACGGTATGAAAGTCCTCTGCGGCGATGATATTAACGTCATCAGCCTATGGACCCGGCGGGCTCAACCCGGCCGCCCAGGGACCCGTCGCCGCCATTTTACTTTGGATGCACAACGGTTTGGGCTACATATATAGGCAGGTATCGGGTTAAATCGGCGGAGCCGGCCCGAAGCAATTGGTGAGGGCTCTGCCCCAGAAGGACACGGATATGAGCATCGCGGAATTCATCGACAATGAAGTGAAATCCAACGACGTGGTTCTGTTCATGAAGGGGACGCCGCAATTTCCGCAGTGCGGTTTCTCCGGCCAGGTCGTCCAGATCCTCGACCATATCGGTGTCGGCTATAAGGGCCTCAACGTTCTCGAATCCGCCGAGCTCCGCAACGGCATCAAGGAATATTCGAACTGGCCGACCATTCCGCAGCTCTACGTGAAGGGCGAGTTCATCGGCGGCTGCGACATCGTCCGCGAGATGTTCCAGGCCGGCGAATTGCAGCAGCTCTTCTCCGAGAAGGGCGTCGTCGTCGCGGCCTGACACGTGACCGTGCTGACGCGCCGGATTGGCGGCGCGGAGCTCGAAGTCATCGTCGCCGATATCACCACATTGAGTGTTGACGCCATCGTCAACGCCGCGAACACGTCGCTCCTTGGTGGGGGCGGCGTGGATGGCGCGATCCACCGCGCAGCCGGGCCCGAGCTCGTTGCCGAATGCCGCATGCTCAACGGTTGCAAGACGGGCGACGCGAAGATCACCAGGGGCTATCGGCTCAAGGCCGCGCATGTGATCCACACCGTCGGTCCGGTGTGGAATGGCGGCACGCTCGGCGAGGACGATCTGCTCGCCTCCTGCTATCGGCGGTCAATGGCGCTTTGCGCGAAGCATGAGCTGACCTCGGTGGCATTTCCCGCGATTTCGACCGGTATTTATCGCTTTCCTGCCGAACGGGCGGCCGATATCGCCGTGCGCACGACGATCGAAGGGCTGGCTTTGGCGCCGACCGTCGCTCGCGTCGTGTTCTGTTGCTTCTCCGAGCCGAGCGCCAAGCTCCATGCCGAAGCGCTTGCGCAACACGGCGGCCCTTGTGCCGATTGAGCTGGTCAGTACACTCCGAGCGCCATGTTCCGGGGAGGGGATATGATTTCACGATCTGGGTTGCGTGTGCTCGCCTGCGGCGCGCTGCTGTCGCTTGCCGCGATGTCGCTGGCGCGCGCGGAGGGCACTTACGAGATTCCAGCCGGCGCCCACTTCAATCAGGAAAAGCTCGGCAGGATCACCGAGTTCTTCAAGAACGAGGTCGCGACCGGCAAGATCGCCGGTGCAAACGTGCTGATCCAGCAGCATGGCAAGCCGGTCTATCACGAAGTCTTCGGCGTGCAGGACGTGGTCAGCAAGGCTCCGATCACGGACAAGACCATCTTCCGCCTGTTCTCGATGACCAAGGCAATCACCGCGGTGGTCGCGATGCAATTGGTCGAGGACGGCAAGATCAAGCTGGACGATCCCGTGTCGAAATACATTCCGTCCTTCGCCAATGTGAAGGTCGGCGTCGAGAAGAAGGCCGAGGACGGCACCAAGTCGCTCGAGCTGGTGCCGCCGAAGCGGCCGATGACCCTGCACGATCTGATGACGCACACCTCCGGCATCACCTACGGCTTCTACGGCGACAGCCTGGTCCGCAAGGCCTATCGCGAGGCCAACATCTATGCCGGCGATTTCGATCTGGCCGAGTTCGCCGAACGCATCGCCAAGCTGCCGTTGCACAATCAGCCGGGCGCGCTCTGGCAATACGGCCACTCCACCGACGTGCTGGCGCGTGTGATGGAGGTCGCTGCCGGCAAGCCGCTGATCGACATCATGCGCGAGAAGCTGCTCGATCCTCTCGGCATGGTCGATACCGGCTTTTTGGTCACGGACCCCGAGAAGCAGAAGCTTCTGGCCCAGCCAGTGCCGAACGATTCCGATTTCCGCGTCGGCCGCATCAATGATCCCACGGTCGTCAAGAAGATCATGTTTGCCAGCGGCGGCATGGTCACGACCATGGCGGATTACAAGCGCTTTTCGCAGATGCTGCTCAACGGCGGCAGCCTCGATGGCAAGACCATTCTCAAGCCTGAGACGTTCAAGCTGATGGTGACCGATCAGGTCGGCCCGGGCTCGGGCGTCGAGCGCGACTATTTCTACTTTCCCGGCGACGGTTTCGGCTTCGGCCTCGGGCTTGCGGTCCGTACCGATCCCGGCAACGCCAAGCCGCCGCCGCCCGGCAACCTCGGCGAACTGAAGTGGGACGGGGCCTCCGGCTGCTATTTCGTGATCGACCCCAAGCAGGACATGTTCTTCGTGCTGCTGGAGCAGACCCCGAGCGAGCGCCAGCGCGTGCAGCGAACATTGAAGCAGCTGGTTTATGAAGCCATGGAGAACTGACATGAACGGGCGCTGCGCGCTGTTCGCGGCGCTCGTCTTTTTGTTCGGCGCCGTAGGTGCGCGGGCGGGCTCAGAGGGCCGCGCACACAGCTTCACGCCCGAAGGCCTGGCAAGAGTCTCCGACTACATCAGGAACGAGATCGCGACCGGCAAATTGCCGGGCGCGATTCTGCTGCTCCAGCAACACGGCAAGCCGGTCTATTACGAGAATTTCGGCGTCCGCGACGTCGCGACCGAACTTTCGATGAGCGCGGATACGATCTTCCGCCTCTATTCGATGTCCAAGCCGATCACCTCAGTCCTGGCGATGATGCTGGTCGAGGAGGGTAAGCTTGCGATCAGCGATCCCGTCTCGAAATACATTCCGGCCTTTGCCGGCATGAAGGTCGGCGTCGAGAAGAAGGCCGAGGACGACAAGGTCTCGCTGGAGCTGGAGCCGCTCAAGCGGGCGGTGACGATCGAGGATTTGATGCGGCATACCGCCGGGATCCCTTACGGCTATTATGGCGGGGACCTGGTGAACAAGCTCTATGCCGACGCCGGACTGTTCGACGGGAATTCGACCAATGCCGAATTCGTCGCGAAGATCACTGCACTGCCGCTCGCCGAACAGCCCGGCACGATCTGGGATTACGGCCACTCCACCGACGTGCTCGGGCGCATCATCGAGGTGATCTCGGGGGAATCGCTGTTCGAGTTCGCGAAGAAGCGGCTGCTCGACCCACTCGGGATGAAGGACACCGCGTTTTACGTCGCCGATCCCGCCAAATGGCCGCGTATCGCCGAGCCGATGCCGCAGGATCGGGCGATCAGCCCGATCACGCAGGTTCGCGATATCAGGAAGCCGCTGCGATGGGAGTCGGGCGGCGGCGGCCTCGTCGGCACGGTCGGCGACTATGCGCGCTTCTCACAAATGCTGCTCAACGGCGGCACGCTTGAAGGTCGACGCTACCTGAAGCCGGAAACCATCGCCTTGATGACGTCGGATCACATCGGTCCCGAAACCCGCGTCGAGCGCGACAAGAACTACTATCCGGGTGAGACCAGCGGCTACGGCCTCGGCTTCGCCGTGCGTATCGTGGTGCCGCCGGGCACGAAGTGGCCGCTTGGCGAATATCGCTGGGACGGTGTCGGGGGCACCTTCTTCTTCATCGATCCCGAAGACGACCTGTTCGGAATTTTCATGGTGCAGACGCCGTCGCAGCGCGGCCGGATCCAGCTCGCGCTGAAGACGCTGATCTATCAGGCGATGGGGCGGTAGACTCTCGTTTTGACGCGTTTTCTTTACGCGAACCGGTATCCACTTCGCTCGAAAACGCTCTGATTACGCCCCGCGCACGATCTCGCGCACGTAGCCGATCGTCTCCTCGATCTGGCTCGCATTGACGTCCAGATGCGTGCAGGCCCGGATGCGGCCGTCCATCATCGCGAGCGTGACGCCGCGCTGGCGCAGCGCTGCGACCATCTTGTCGCCGGGGATGCCGGCGCCGTCGGGCTTGAAGAACACGAGATTGGTCTCGGGCTCCTGCACCTCAATGCCCGAGATCTGCGACAATCCGCGCGCGAGCGCCCGCGCATTGGCGTGGTCGTCGGCCAGGCGGTCGACGTGGTGGTCGAGGGCGTAGATGCAGGCGGCGGCGCAGATTCCGGCCTGCCGCATCGAGCCGCCGAGCCGCTGCTTCCACTGCCAGACCGCGTCGATGAAGACGCGCGAGCCCGCAAGCACGCCGCCGATCGGCGCGCCCAGGCCCTTGGAGAAGTCGATCCAGGCCGAATCCCAGCCCGCCGTCATGTCACGCGGCGAGATGCCGCTCGCAACGGTGGCATTGAGCAGGCGTGCGCCGTCCATATGGGTGATGAGGCCGTGCTGCCTGGCGATCGCGACGATCTCGTCGAGCACCGCCTTCTTCCAGATCGTGCCGCCACCGATATTGGCGGTCTGCTCGACGCTGACGACGGTCTGCGGCGGCTGGTAGCGCGTGCGCGGATGCAGCGCTTTCCGGAACGTCTCCGGCGTGAACTGGCCGTCGGGACCCTTGAGCTGCGTGACCTGGAAGCCGCCGATCGCGGCGTGCGCGCCGCCTTCGCGCGCGATGATGTGCGCGGTCTCATGGGCCAGGATCTCGTCGCCGGGGCGGCAATGCACCAGCGTCGCGGTGACGTTGCACATCGTGCCCGAGGGCATGTAGACCGCCGCTTCCTTGCCGAGCAGATCGGCCACGCGTTCGCACAGCGCGTTCACGGTCGGATCGTCGCCGACCTGCTCGTCACCGACCTCCGCACGCGCCATCGCCTCGCGCATCCCTGCCGTCGGCTTGGTCTGTGTGTCCGAGAGCAGATTGATGCGCACCGGCGGCGCCTTGGGATCGACGGCGGGAGGGGTGTAGAGCATGGCTTGTCTCGTCATTTTATCTAGTCGAACAGCTGCGGTCTGATGTCTTGCGCGCCGTGAAGAATGGCACGGATTTCGACGTGGTCGGATTGCACCGTGTAGAAAATCAGACGGGATTGGAAGCGGAAACGTCGATAGCCTGCCGCAAGCTCGTCCACTTGTTGGCCGATCAGGGGGCCCGCGTAGTAGGCCTCTGCCTGATATTTGCCGAAACGGCTCTCGGTGAAGTCGTAGATGTCGATCAAATCGGCCCGGGTGCGCTCCGATAACCGGTACTCAGCCATGGCGGCGTTGAGCAACGCGTTCGCGCGCGGCGGCGAGGATGTCGTCAGGGCTGTCCAAGGTGAAGTTGTTGCAATCTGCCTGAGCGAACAGCGCTTGATGACGGCGGACCTGCTCGTCGCGGGGCAGCTTAGCCCATGCTTCAAGCTCCGCCTCGGAAGGCGTTGCCGACGGGCTGATGTTGGCGAGCTGGTCGGTCGTCTGGGACATCGACAGCACGATACCACAACAAAAAGGCCCCGGAAACCGGGGCCTTTGAATGTCGTTCTGCCGAAGCTATCAGCGCGAATAGAATTCGACGACCAGATGCGGCTCCATCTGCACCGGGAACGGCACGTCGGAGAGGCCGGGGATGCGGGCGTATTTCGCGATCATCTTGCCGTGGTCGACTTCGAGATAATCCGGGACCTCGCGCTCGGGGAGCTGGCTGGCTTCGAGCACGTGGGCGAGCTGCTTGGAGCTTTCCTTGACCTCGACCACGTCGCCGACCTTGAGCTGATAGCTCGAGATGTTGACCTTGCGGCCGTTCACCTTGACGTGGCCGTGGTTGATGAACTGGCGTGCGGCGAAGATCGTGGAGACGAACTTGGCGCGGTACACGACCGCGTCGAGACGACGCTCCAGGAGGCCGATCAGGTTCTCGCCGGTGTCACCCTTGAGGCGGCTCGCCTCGACATAGATGCCGTGGAACTGGCGCTCGCTGATGTTGGCGTAATAGCCCTTCAGCTTCTGCTTGGCGCGCAGCTGCACGCCGAAGTCGGAGAGCTTGCCCTTGCGGCGCTGGCCATGCTGGCCGGGGCCGTACTCGCGGCGGTTCACGGGGCTCTTCGGGCGGCCCCAGATGTTCTGGCCCATACGGCGATCGATCTTGTACTTCGCCTCACTGCGCTTAGTCATCGCGTCCTCTTCAGGTCATGGTTTGAGGAAACGCGCCCTCCTGTGTGACGGGATGGTCCCGGCACCGACAGGTCCGATCCCCAAAGCTTAAGGGAGAGGACCACGGGTCGCGAAACGCTTCGCGGGCCGAAACGGCCCGCGAGCAGGCGGCTTTTAGGGGAGTTTGGGGTTGGCTGTCAATTCTTTAGCCGGTCAGCCCTGGGCGTGCGACGACGGTATCCTTATGTCCTGACCGCCCGGACCGGCTTTGACCCCGCCGCCCGCAATTCGGCAGCAATTTCAGTGTTCAGGGCCTGTTCCAGCCGGGTCAGGACCCGCGCGATCGGGGCGGCATCGGTGACGCGGTGGTCCCAGCGGATCACGACGTGGATGGTCTGGTCCGGCTGGACCAGCCCATAGCTCACGACAAAGGGGCCCGGCGTGATCGGGTGGAGCTCACCGCCGCCATAGGCAGCCACCGAGCTCACCCCGAAGCTGCCGAACCAGTTGCCGCGCTGACGGCCGAAATTCAGACCGACGGCCCAGGACAGGCGCCGCAATGGCAGCGGCAGGCGCGTCGCCCGCATGATCTTGCGGAACATCGGGACGTCCTCGATCGGGGCCGTCTTGCCGCGTCGGATTTCCGCATCGATGGCTGCCAGCGAAAGGGCCTCAGGAGCGGCGATTCGCTGCGGCAGCACACATTCCTCGCCATCATCGACACGCGCGATCGCGACCGTCGCCACGCTCTTCGGCAGCTCATAGAGGGCCGGCCAGGGCCATTTTGTGTAAACCGTGCGCAGGATCGGCTCGTCCTTTGCAACCAGGGCGAAAGCCTTGACGAACATCGCGGCCCAGCCGGCGGGCGCGGTTGCGCCCGCGCGGGCCTCCAGCAGGGGGCGGATATCGAGCGAACGGGCCAGTGAAACGAAAGGTACGCCCATCGAGGCGTGCATGAGGTCGCAGATCAGACGGCGCCGCAGCGAAATGGTCTTGGGCGTCCCGCGCATAGGCCTCCGGTTCCAAATCAAAGATCAAAATATGTGCAGCGAGCGGAGCCCGCCCGCTCGCTTAGCATGAACCAATCCGCTTGGGGCCGGTCGGTTCGCCGCACTAGGCATCGCCAAAGACGAACCTCACTTAGACCCAAAAAATCATCTATTTTCAATTATTTATATCTTGAACGCGCGGTCCTGGCGACGCCGGTCGGTAATGCGTCAATCGGCTCGTTCAGCGCCTGACCCCCTCGTATGCCGCCATGATGCCCCGCTGGAACAGCGACCAGTCGAAGCCCAGCGCGATAGCGCGGTAGCCGCGGTCGATCAGCGCATTGGCCTGGTCGGCGCTGCGCGCCACCCCGCCGATCGGCACGCCGCTCTTGAGGATGCCGGCCTCGGCGCGCGCGATCAGGTCCAGCAATTGCGGATCGTCCATCTGGCCGCGCTTGTTGATGGAGGTGGCGAGATCGCCGGGACCGATCACTGCGACGTCGATACCGGGCGTTGCCATGATCTCGTCGATGCGATCGACCGCATCGACGTGCTCGATCGTGATCATGCAGATCATCTCCTCGTCGGCAGAGGCCATGTAATCAGGCATCGACTGGCCCCAGCGGAACGGCGCGTGGAAGGGGCCCCAGAGCCGGTCGCCGCGCGGCGGGTAGCGCACGCTGCGCACTGCCTTCTCGGCATCCGCGCGGCTCGTGATCATCGGGAAGTTGATGCCGAAGGCACCGATGTCCATCGGCGCTTTCGCCAGCCACGGCTCGTTCGCGGCGATCCGCACCAGGGGTGTGCACGGTGTGCCCGTGGTCGCGGCGATCATCGCATGTGCTTCGGTCAATCCAATCGGGCCGTGTTCGAGATCGACGATGATCCAGTCCAGCGAGCGCGCCATGATCTGCACCATCTGCACGCTCGGGATGGTCGCGATCGCGCCGAAGGCGGGGCGGCCCTCGCGCCACAATTGACGGAGGCGGTTCAGCGGCTTTGCGGGGACCGACATGGAAAAACCTGCGGGACGATGGCGACGGCAAAGCCTAGCAGCGCGCCGCTAGGGCGCAAGCTCAGGCCGGCGCGCGTCCGCCGAAGAACGCCGTCAGCGTGGCGCTGAGACCATGCACGCGGTTCGACGTAAAAATCATCTCGGCGCCGGACTGCACGATGCCGCCGATCCGCTGGCCGAGCAGGTCGGAGACGCGGCGCGCGATTGCGGGCGCCGGATCGATCCAGTCGACCGGCCAGGGCGCGAGCTTCTTCATCCGGTCGAGCAGCAGCGGGTAATGCGTGCAGGCGAGCACCACGGTGTCGGTGCGCGATGTTGCATCCGAGGGGTCGCCGACGAAGCAGGGAGCGAGCTCGGCGAGGATGGCTTCGTCGCTGATCGGATCCCCGCTGAGCTCGGCTTCGGCCAGCGAAGCGAGCTCGGGCGAGCCGACCAGCGTCACCTCGCATCCTTGCGCGAAATCGCGGATCAACGCCTTGGTGTATTCGCGCTTCACCGTGCCCTTGGTGCCGAGCACCGAGACGCGGCGGGTCTTGGACTGCGCGCAGGCCGGCTTGATCGCCGGCACGGTGCCGACGAAGGGCACGGAATAGGCGGCGCGCAGGTGAGACAGGACCAGGGTGGACGCCGTGTTGCAGGCGATGACGACGAGGTCCGGATCATGCCGGCCGATCAGCTCCCCCATCAGCGGCACGACACGGGCGATGATCTCGTCCTCGCTGTGGTGGCCATAGGGGAAGAAGGCGTCGTCGGCGACATAGACGTAATGCGCGTCCGGGCGGGCGGCTACGACCTCACGCAGCACAGTGAGCCCGCCAAGGCCGGAATCGAACACCAGGATCGTCGGAGAATTGGTCACGTCGCTACCCTAGCCCGGCATGGTTACCATTCGGTTTTTGGGGCGATTTTGCGGCGTGGGCCGGGACCGCAGGTCGGGACGCCGAATTTCCGGCTTATGCGATATTCGCCATCGGTCGGCCGAAGCGGCAAGGGACGTCCGCTCCCAGGTTGACAGCTCACACGAGCCGCGGAACAAGACGGCGTTTCGCCGGTCGGCGATCTCGCAGAGAAAGCAACATGCTCACGGTCCACCATCTCGGTAAATCGCAATCCGAACGCATTGTCTGGCTCTGCGAGGAGCTCGAAATTCCTTATGAGATGAAGCGTTACACGCGCGATGCCGCGACCATGCTGGCGCCGGCCGAGTACAAGGCGCTGCATCCGGCCGGCACGGCGCCGGTCATCACCGACGGCGAGCTGGTGCTTGCGGAATCCGGCGCCGTCGTCGACTACATCGTTGCAAAATACGGCAACGGCCGGCTCGTGCTCGGTCCCAATGATCCCGCCTTCGCGCAATTTCTGTATTGGCTTCATTTCGCCAACGGCACACTGCAGCCCGGCATGGGGCGGATGATGATCCTAAGCCGGCTCGATCTCGCCAGGGACAACCCGACCCTGCTCGCGATGAAGGGACGCCTCGACCGCGCCTACGATCTTCTCGACGCACGGCTTCGCGAGTCCGAATATCTGGCGGGCAGCGCCTTCACCACGGCCGACATTATGACGGTGTTCTCGCTCACCACGATGCGTTATTTCCAGCGCTATGATCTCGCGCGCTGTCAGAACGTGGTCAATTATCTCGGCCGTATCGGCGCCCGCCCGGCATACCGTCGCGCGATGGAGAAGGGCGATCCCGGCATGGCGCTGCTCTTGAGCTGAGCGGCAGCGCTTACGCGATCCTGTTCGTGGTGGTCCCGCGCTCGGTTGCCAGCTGCTTCTGCAGGCGGTCGATGTTCTGCAACAGGCGTTGGCTGGTCAACACCAGGAAGTAATAGCCGAACTGCGGATCCTGGAAGTAGATCTCCAGCAGCCGGTCATAGGTGATCGTCAGCACCTGGCCGTCCTCGATGCATTCGACCGTTCCGGTGCGCCGGTTGTCCGGTGTGAGGAAGCCGAGCTCGCCCATCAGCGCTCCAGGCAGGATCTCGACGTTGATCTCCTTGACCAGGAACTTGCCGGTGACGGTGAGGAACATCTCCTGCGCGGGATCTCGCAGCTTGAAGAGGATGTCGCCGCGGCGATATCTGCGCTCGGTCATGAACGGCTTGAGCCATTCGATCGACATGTCGCCTTCGGCCGCATGCCGCGCCTTCTTGACCAGCTTGAGCATCTGCCGCAGGCGCAGGGCGTTGATCGGCAGCAGCAGCAGATAGAGCAGGAACGTGGCGACGTTGGCGGTGAGTGCGCCGAAAGCGGCGAAGAACGCGCAGCCGATCATGTTGGCCACCCGCAGGGGCACCATCGTCCGCATCAGGAGGGTGGCGACGAAGAAGCCGGCGCCGACCGCTGCGAACAAATTGGCGAACGTGATGTTGTGGACAAAGATCTCCAGCAGCCGATTGAAGATCGCGTCGTAGGTGACGTTGTCGGGATCGAGGCCCATCTGGACCAGGATTTTCGCGATCCTGAGGTTGTCCGTGGCCGCCTCGAGGATGCGGTCGAGGATCGACGAAATGTCTGCGCTGCCGGACGGCATGGTACTAACCCCACGTAAGGCATTCAGTCCTGGTCGGCACCCGTATAGCCGAAATCGAATGACGACCGCTTGAATGACGCTTCCGGCCATCGTGCCGCAAGAGGCAAATTTTAGCCTGATCGGGCGTTTCGGCAATTGCCCGTTGGTTGCGCGTCTGGCCGCGGAGGCCGTGATTCGGGCCAGCCGCGGAGGATCGGGCGTCGCGGACGGGGCTGGGCGACAGCGAAGGGGACCTTCGCTTACGGCTTGGCGGCGGGTTGCACGACCTGCTGCTCGACGAGACCAAGGCGCCCCGGCAGCGAGCCGGCGCGCAGCAGCATGGCGACGCTGTTGGCCTCCTCCAGGGTGAAATTGCCGGAAATCTGGCCGGAGCCGCCGGTGATGGGCTCGCGGATCACGGGAGCGGAGATCACCTTGTCGTCGAGCACGATGGCAAAGGGCTTTCCGACGTTCTCTGCCGTGATATGGGCAAAGCGCCGCGTGCCGCGGCCGTTGAAGCGGAACGAGGCGATCGGCTCCTTGCTCTCGCCGGTCAGTCCCGGGCCGGCATAGCTGATATCGCCGCCCTCGAGCGCGCTGTCCTTGGCGACGAGATAAGGACGCTGGTCCTTGAAGCCGAGCAGGACTTCCGTGCCCGCCGGCGGCGTGCCCGATTGCGCCTGCTCTGCGGACATCGAGAGGTCGATCAGGCGGAAGCCGACCTTGACCTTCCTGGCGAAGATCGCGGTGATTTGCTCGGGCTCCATCATCCCCGGCAGGAAGATGCGGATGCGGTCCGTCCCCTCAGGTTGGACGCTGGCGAACTTGACGTCGGCGTCCTTGAGGCGCTGCTCGATCATGGCGATGGAATCTTCGACCAGATCGCGCAGCCGCGCGGCGGATGCGGCATCGGTCGGCGCGAGCCTGAGCAGCCCGTCGCCGGCGTCGGTGACGGTGAGCGCGTGTGTGGGCAATCCCTCCGCCGCCGCGGCAAGCTTGCGCGCGAGCTGTTCGCGGCCTTTGGCGTCCGCGATCCTCACGTCGACGCCGCCGTCGCGGATCGCAAGTCCGGAGAACGCGATGCGGCCCTCGCGCAGGATCTTGTAGACGTCGTCGCGCAAATCCGTGACGACGGCCTCGCGCAAGGCGTCGGCCTCCACCCTGTAGACGATGCGCGATCCGCCCAGCTTCTCCATCTTGTCGGCGATGAAGGCCGCGACCTTGACGCGCACCTTGTCGAGCTGGCTGTCGGCAAGCGCGACGCCGGGCAGGGCGATCGCCGATACCGTCGCAAACGCAGCGATCAGCCGTGTGATCCGGTTCCGCAGGGGCGTCGTCATGGTGACCTCGTGTCTTGCGGCAGGGCGCTGGCGGCCGAATTCAGTGCCAGTTCTTGGTCCCCGGATCAGGCGCAGAGGTTCAAGCGTCACTGCGGCTTGGCAATGGACGAAAGCGAAATCATCCATCATTCTGGTCCGGGTCGGCCGGGCATTAGGCCGAGCCCTTCGCCGAGCCAAAACGTCAAAAGATACGGGGCGGGGACAAGCATCTGAGGGAGGACGGAATTTCATGGCGGGCATCCACGCGCTCGATCGGTTGATCGGCAACGACTATCCGGCTCTGCTCACGGACGAGGAGGTCCGGGCGTTCGAGCAGGTTCCCTACGCCGAGCGCGTCGCGGCCGAGAGCACCTATGACGCCATCAGGCTTGGTGCGGAGCGCAATCCCGACGGGGCGGCGATCCAGTTCCTGCAAAATGCCGATCCGGCCGACACGCCTTTGGTCGTCACGCACGGCGATTTCATCGCGCGCGTCACCCAGGCCGCCAACATGTTTCACGCGCTCGGCGCCGGGAAGGGCGACGTCATCAGCTTCATGCTGCCCTTGGTGCCGGATGCTTTCATCACTCTGTTCGGCGCGGAGGCCGCCGGCATCGCCAATCCCGTCAATCCGCTGCTCGAGCCGCACCAGATCGCCGAAATCCTGGAAGCTGCGAAGACCAAGATCCTGGTGGCGCTCGGGCCGATGCCGGGCACCGACATCTGGCAGAAGGTCGAGCAGATCCGCCCGCAGCTGAAGCATCTGAAGGCCATCGTGCAGGTGTTCGGCGGCGGCGATCCGGCCAATGGCATCTTCGCCTTCAGCGACCTGATCAAGCAGCAGCCGTCGGACCGGCTCGTCAGCGGACGCCAGATTCGCGGCAGCGATATCGCCGCCTATTTCCACACCGGCGGCACCACGGGTACGCCCAAGCTGGTGCGGCATACCCATGCCAACCAAGTCTATCAGGCCTGGGCGCTCAATCTGCTGTTGAAGGGGAAGCCCGGCGCAAATCTGCTGTTCGGCATGCCGCTGTTTCACGTCGGTGGATCGCTGACACAGGTGCTGACGATGCTGTCGAGCGGCGGCTCGCTGGTCGTGCTGTCGCCGAGCGGCTGGCGCAACCCGAATGCGGTGAAGAACATCTGGCAGCTCGTCGAGCGCTTCAAGCCCGAAGCGCTGTCGAGCGTGCCGACGGTGCTCGCCGCGACGCTCGCGGTGCCGCCGGGGAATGCGGATATCTCGAGCCTGAAATATGCGGCCGGCGGCGGCTCGGCGATTCCGGTCGCGGTCGGCTCGGCGATTCAGGAGAAGCTGAAGCTGCCGGTTGTCGAGGTCTACGGCATGACCGAGACCTCCAGCGTGCACACGCTCGCTTATCCGGACCGGCCGATCCGGCTCGGCTCGGTCGGCCTTCCCATGCCTTACGCGCGGGTGCGCATCGTGCAGCTCGACGCTGACGGCTGCTTGATCCGCGACTGCAAGCCGGACGAGATCGGGGTCGTCATCATGGCCGGCCCCGGCGTGTTCAGCGGCTATCTCAATGACGAGCACAACAAGGGTGCCTTCATCGACGGGGTCTGGGTCAATTCCGGCGATCTCGGCCGGCTCGATGCCGACGGCTATCTCTGGATCACCGGCCGCGCCAAGGATCTTGTGATCCGCGGTGGCCACAACATCGATCCGGCCCCGATCGAGGAGATCATGTTCCGCCATCCCGCCGTCGGTTTCGCCGCCGTGGTCGGCCAGCCCGATGCTTACGCCGGCGAACTGCCGGTGGGCTACGTGCAGCTGAAGCCCGGTGCAAAGGTCGAGCCGGGCGAACTGGAAGCCTGGGTGCGCGAGCGCACGCCGGAACGCGCCGCCGTTCCGGTGCAGGTCATCCCGATCGACCCGATGCCGGTGACGGGCGTCGGCAAGGTGTTCAAGCCGCAGCTGCGCTGGGATGCGGCCGCGCGCGTGTTCACCAAGGTGCTGGCGCCGCTGGTCGAGCGCGGCATCGATTGCAAGGTCAAGGTCGGTCCTCACGGCAGCCACGGCTCGATCGCGACCGTGACGCTGACGGGCCTGCCGGCGAGCCAGCGCGAAGCGGTAGAGACAGAGGTCCACGCGCTGCTCGCACCCTTCGTGATGCGCCACGAGGTGGTGCAGGCATAGGTATGATGGCACGTCGGATCGACCAAGCTCGCGCCGCGCCTGTGGGGCGAGGCCCGACTGCATTAGCCATAAGCCGCAATCGAGGAGTTTATGTGATCGACCTCACATAGGAAAATTTGGCTTTCATCGATGCTCCGGATAGTCTCAGGGAATTGCATCCGGGGGGACGCAAGTGATTCCGTTTCGGCTGTTTGGTTTATTGATTTTTGCGACCTTGCTGGCCTGCGGATCGGCACATGCCGATCGGCGGGTCGCGCTCGTCATCGGCAATTCCGCCTACAAGAGCGCACCCAAGCTCACCAATCCCGTGAACGATGCCACTTTGGTCGGCGGCATGTTCAAGAAGGCGGGCTTCGATTCCGTCGATGTCAGGCTGGATCTGAGTGCGAGCGAGATGCGGCGCATGTTGCGCGAGTTCGCCGGCAGGTCGCGCGACGCGGAAATGGCGGTGATCTATTATGCCGGCCACGGCATCGAGCTCGACGGCAACAATTATCTCATTCCGACCGACGCGACGCTGGAGACGGATGGCGACGTTCTCGACGAGACCATCCCTGTCGAGCGCGCATTGTTCGCAGTCGAGCCCGCCAAGCAGCTGCGTTTGATCATCCTCGATGCCTGCCGCGATAACCCGTTTGCGAAGACGATGAAGCGCACGCTGGCCTCGCGGGCGATCGGACGGGGCCTCGCAAAGGTGGAGCCAACCAGCCCGAATACGATGATTGCCTTCGCTGCGAAGGCCGGCTCGACCGCATCCGACGGCGATTCTCGCAACAGTCCGTTTGCTACCGCGCTGGTCGAGCACCTGCCGAAGCCGGGCCTCGATCTGCGCAAGGCGTTCGGCTTCGTACGCGACGACGTGCTCAAGACCACCGGCTACAAGCAGGAGCCTTACGTCTACGGCTCGCTTGGCGGCGACGACGTGCCGCTCGTGGTGAAGCCGGCGGCAACCGGTCCGCAGGCAAACCCACAGGACGCCGTTCGCAGGGACTACGAGCTCGCGCTTCAGCTTGCGACGCGCGATGCCTGGGAAGCCTTTTTGGCGGCGTATCCGGACGGCTTCTATGCCAACCTCGCCAAGGGGCAGTTGAACAAGATCGGCGCCGAAGAGACCCGCGTGGCAGCCGAACATAAGGCCAAGGCGGCCGAGCAGGAAAAAGCGAGGCTGATCGCCGAGCGCGCCCAGAAGGCCGAGCAGGAGAAGGCGGCTGCTGCGGCCAAGGCCGCCGAGGAGGCGCGAATCGCTGCGGAGAAGCAAAAGCAGATCGAACAGGCCAAGGCGGAAGCGGCCGAGAAGCAGCGCAAGACCGCCGAGGCGGCGGCGGCGCAAGCGCTCGCAGAGAAACAGGCGGCGGAGAAGGCCAAGGCCGAGCTGGCCGCGAAGCAGGCCGCCGAGAAAGCGGAGCAGGGCGCAAAGCCGGCCGCCGATCGGCAGATGCCCGAAGTCGAGAACCAGAAAGTGGCTGCGCTCTCGCCGGGGCCGAAGACGACCTTATCCGCGGCCGAACTCGCGAAATCCGTGCAGAGCGAACTGCGCCGCGTCGGCTGCCTGACCTCAGCGGCGGAGGGCGAGTGGAGCTCGGCCGCGCAGCGTTCGCTGACGCTCTTCAACAAATACGCCGGCACCCAGTTCGACGTGAAGCTCGCCAGCATCGACGCACTCGACGCGCTGAAGGCAAAGCCCGGACGGGTCTGTCCGCTGGTGTGCAATTTCGGCTTCAAGGCCGACGGCGACCAATGCGTGAAGATCACCTGCCGCGCCGGCTATCGCGTCGGCGACGACAACGAATGCGAGAAGGTGCAAGAGAAGAAGCCGGTCGCGACCCGCGAGGAACCGAGGAAGCGCGATCAGGACAGGAAAGAGGCGGAATCTGCAGCACCAAAATCGCAAGCGTCGGGTCAGATGATCTGCAATCAAGCCGGCTGCAGACCGGTCGCAAAGGGCTGCCGTCTTGGTACGGTGGCCAGTCCAGGCAGCGGAGTCATGAAGATGACCGGCGAGATCTGCAACTGACCAGACCGCGCCTCGTCTCCCATTATCGAGACCGGTCCTAACCCACCGGCATCCGCGTTTCGACCAGGCGCGCCCAGAACGAGGCGCCGTGGCCCAGAATGTTGTCGTTGAAGACGTAGGCCGGGTGGTGGCACTCGTTGCCGTCGCCCATGCCGACCAGCACCATCGCGCCGGGGCGTGCTTCCAGCATGAAGGAGAAGTCCTCGGCACCCATCATCGGAACGAACTTGTCGTTGACGCGATCGGCGCCGACGATGTCGCGCGCGACGTCTGCGGCAAGGCCGGCCTCGCGGGCATGGTTCATCGTCACCGGATACATCCGCGTGTATTTCGTTTCGGCCGAGCCGCCATAGGCGCGGGCGATGCTGTCGGCGACCTCGCCGATGCGGCGTTCGACGAGATCGCGCACCTCAGGGTCGAGCGTGCGCACGGTGCCGGCGAGCTCGGCGACCTCCGGGATGATGTTGAAGGCGGTGCCGGAGTGGAATTGCGTGATCGAGATGACCGCGGACTTCAACGGATCGACGTTGCGCGCCACGATCGATTGCAGCGCACCCACGATCTGCGAGCCGATCAGCACGCTGTCGACCGATTTGTGCGGACCGGCGCCGGCGTGGCCACCCTTGCCGCGAACGGTGATCTGGATGTTGTCGGAGGAGGCGAGCATCGGCCCGGGCGTGGTGGCGAAATGGCCCTCGGGCAGGTTCGGCATGTTGTGCATGCCGTAGACCTCCTGGATGTTCCAGCGCGTCATCAGCCCGTCCTCGACCATGGCCTTGCCGCCGCCGCCGCCTTCCTCGGCGGGCTGGAAGATCATCACGGCCGTGCCGTCGAAATTGCGAGTCTCGGCGAGATATTTGGCCGCGCCCAGCAGCATCGCGGTATGGCCGTCATGGCCGCAGGCGTGCATCTTGCCGGGCACCTTTGAGGCGTAGGGCACGCCCGACGTCTCCATGATCGGCAGCGCGTCCATGTCGGCGCGCAGGCCGATGGTCTTGCCGGATGCCGACTTGCGGCCGCGGATCACGCCGACCACGCCGGTGCGGCCGATGCCCGTCACCACCTCGTCGCAGCCGAATTCGCGCAAGCGATCGGCGACGATGCCGGCGGTGCGGTGGACTTCGTAGAGCAGCTCGGGGTTCTCGTGGAAGTCGTGGCGCCAGGCGGCCATTTCGTCGGAGAGGGCGGCGACGCGGTTGACGATGGGCATGAGGGCATCCGTTTCTTGTGTGGTCTCTTGTCATTCCGGGACGATGCGCAGCACTTCGGACCCGGAATCTCGAGATTGTAGCGCGAGATTCCGGGTTCACGCTTCGCGTGCCCCGGAATGACGGGAAGTTCAGCTCTCGCCGAACACGCGCTTGAAGATCGTGTCGACGTGCTTGAGATGATAGCCGAGGTCGAACTGCTCCTCGATCTCGGCGTCGGTGAGATATTTCTTCACCTCACTGTCCTTCTTCAACAGCTGGAGGAAGTCGCCTTCGCCGCGCCAGACCGGCATGGCGTTGCGCTGCACGAGCTTGTAGGCGTCCTCGCGGCTGGCGCCCTTCTGGGTCAGCGCCAGCAGCACGCGCTGCGAATGCACGAGGCCGCCGAGGCGGTCGAGGTTCTTCTGCATGTTGGCGGGATAGACCAGCAGCTTGTCGATCAGGCCGGCGAGGCGCACCAGCGCGAAGTCGAGCGTCACGGTCGCGTCGGGGCCCATCATGCGCTCGGCCGAGGAGTGCGAAATGTCGCGCTCGTGCCAGAGCACGACGTTCTCCAGCGCCGGCGTCACATAGGCGCGCACCATGCGGGACAGGCCGGTGAGGTTCTCCGACAGCACCGGGTTGCGCTTGTGCGGCATCGCGGAGGAGCCCTTTTGTCCCTCCGAGAAGAACTCTTCGGCCTCCAGCACCTCGGTGCGCTGCATGTGGCGGACTTCCACCGCGATGCGCTCGATCGAGGAGGCGATCACGCCGAGGGTCGAGAAATACATGGCGTGACGGTCGCGCGGGATCACTTGCGTCGAGATCGGCTCCGGCACCAGGCCCATGGCTTTCGCGACGTGCTCTTCGACGCGCGGGTCGATCTGCGCGAAGGTGCCGACGGCGCCGGAGATGGCGCAGGTCGCGACTTCCTTGCGTGCCGCGATCAGGCGCTCCTTGGCGCGCGTGAACTCGGCATAGGCATAAGCGAGCTTGAGGCCGAAGGTCACGGGCTCGGCATGGATGCCATGGCTGCGGCCGATGGTCGGCGTCATCTTGTGCTCGAAGGCGCGCTTCTTCAGTGCAGCCAGCACCTTGTCGAGGTCGGTGAGCAAGAGGTCGGCGGCGCGGGTGAGCTGGACGTTGAGACAGGTGTCGAGCACGTCCGAGGAGGTCATGCCCTGGTGGACGAAGCGCGCCTCAGGGCCGACGATCTCGGCGAGGTGGGTGAGGAAGGCGATGACGTCGTGCTTGGTCTCGCGCTCGATCTCGTCGATGCGGGCGACGTCGAAGACGGCGTCCTTGGCCTTGGCCCAGACCGTCCTGGCGGCCTCCTTGGGGATGGTCCCGAGCTCGGCGAGGGCGTCCGCCGCATGCGCCTCGATCTCGAACCAGATCTTGAACCGGGTCTGCGGCTCCCAAATCGAGGCCATTTCCGGGCGGGTGTAGCGGGGGATCATTGGGCGGCTCCAGGAAGGTGGGCGGGCGGTCCCGAAAAGGGCGGCGCCGGCCAAAATGCTTTTTACGCCGTGATTTAACAGAGCGGGCAGGGCGAAACAAACGATCTGGGCCTTCGGGAGAGAGGGATCGCCGACCTTTCCACCGGACCGGCCGGCCGGGATGGCGGCGCCTGGCCGCAGATATTAACTGTCAATCACGGATCATTGACTGACAGATATTGAAATCTGTCAGCGAGATGTGTATATCCGTTCCCGGACGCTCCGATTGGGCGTCCCGCGACAGCCCCGGGGAGCCCGACATCCACAGCGGATCGGAGGGCGGATTGAAGAACGGGACCGCGGACGAATGGAGACTTGGACAATGACGACCGAAATCCTCAATTTCACCGGCGCGATTGGGCATTGGCTCAATTTGCTGGTGGCGCGCCAGATCGCGGCGCAGGCTGCAAAACTGCCTCATTAAGGCATAGGCTTTCCGAACGACCGGCACGGGCGCTTCGGAAGCAGCCCTACTGCCGGGTAACTGAGCCCCTAACGGGAACATGGTGCTGGCATGAATGAAGCCGTTGTCTTGACGCCGGAGCGGATCCTCGAAGTCACCGAGGACGTGCTCAGGCGCTACGGACTTGCCAAGGCCACCGTGGTCGACGTTGCCCGTGCGCTCGATGTGAGCCACGGCAGCGTCTACCGCCATTTCCCCAGCAAGGCCTCGCTGCGCGAGGCCGTTGCCAAGCGCTGGCTCGACCGCATCGATGCCCCGCTGCTGGCGATCGCCAAGGAGCAGGGGCCGGCGCCTGACAGGCTCGACCGCTGGCTGCGCACCCTGTTCGCGGCCAAGCGTTCGCGCGTGCTCGATGATCCCGAGATGTTCGAAACTTATCTAACCCTGGCACGCGAGGCCTGCGCGGCCGTCAAATGCCACAAGGACACCATGATCGACCAGATCGCGGGGATCCTGATCGACGGAGTGAAGAACGGCGAATTCGCCGTGGGTGACGTCAAGGCGACCGCGCGCGCGATCTTCGATGCGACCGTGCGCTTCCACCATCCGGCCCATGCCGAGGAATGGAAGGACGCCGATCTCACCGCGCGCGTCGATGCGACACTGGCGCTGCTGCGGCGTGGGTTGAAGGCGGCCTAAGGCCGCCTTTCACGCCTTGGTCTTTCAATCAACCTCGCGTCTTCTGGAGAGCGGCGCCGTCGCGGAGCGAGGGTGCCGAATGTCTTCGCGTGTGGAAGGCAGGATCGGACGACGGCACGACCGGCGGACTATCCGGATAGGCATTGACTGCGATTTCGACGGCGTCCTTTGACCGCCTTCGAAGCCGGTAGAATGTCAGTTCCTGATCGAACATCGGGCAGCGAAAGTGGACGATGGCCGTGTCCGGCAGGCGGCAAAGTTCGTCGATGAGCTCGCCTACGGTGATGATCGGGGGATGGTCGATTGCCTTGGGGTGACCCTTACTCATGACCCTTTACTCCTTCTCTGCCGTACTAACCGGGGCTGGATCGGAACCGTTCCAATTTCGTTCAGCAGATTGAAGCACCCTCGAGGGCTGTGCGGCAGCTTTGCTGCTAAATCCTCGTCAGCCCGCAGGTCGCGGCGAGCCGCACCAGCTGCGCATCGGTGCGCGCGCCGGTCTTCGACTTGATCAGGTAGTGATAGTTCTGCACGGTCTTGACGCTGAGATTGAGATGCGCCGCGATCTCCTCGCTGGTGGCGCCGCCGGCGAACTGGCGCAGGATCTCGATCTCGCGCTCTCCCAGCTGGTCCAGCACCGAGCCGGTCGGCGACAGGCTGTCCTCTGCCAGCACATGTGCGATGTCATCGCTCATGGCGCGCTCGCCGCGGGCGACGCTGCGGATGGCGTTGACGACTGCGGACGGCTCGCTGCTCTTGGTGACGAAGCCGGATGCGCCGGCGCCGAAGGCTGATTTCACCAGCACGGCCTCGTTGTGCATGGTGAAGACGAGAATGCGTGCACGCGGGCTGCGCGCGCGGATGTTGCGAATGGCCTCCAGCCCGCTCGCGCCGGGCATAGAGATATCCAATACGACGACATCGGGGTCATGCGCTTTGAACGCGCTGTAGGCGTCCGCGGCGTTGTCGGCTTCCGCCACGACATGCAGATCGCCCTGGCTTTCCAGCACGCGCCGGTAGCCTTGCCGCACGATCGGATGGTCGTCGACCAGCAGCACGGAGATGCCTGTTGCCGCCACCTCGCTCATTTCCGCCTCACGCAGCGAGCGGAATGGTTGCGGCCACGCTGAGGCCGCCGCGGGCGGACAGGATCGACAGCGATCCGCCGGCCGCCGCGACGCGCTCGCGGATACCGGTCAGGCCGAAGCCGGCCGATTGCGCGACGCGCTCCGCATCGCCGCCGCCGTCGTCCTCGACGCGGATCAGCAGCGCATCCTCCTCGCCCGCGCGCCGCTCGACGCGGAGCGAGATCTCGCGCGCTGCACCGTGGCGCAGCGCGTTGGTCAGGCATTCCTGTGCCACGCGATAGGCCGTTGTGGCGGCCGGACCGCTGACGTCGGTGAGGTCGCCCCTGAGATCGAGCTGGATCGCCGGCCGCGCCGCGCTGTGCGAGCGCCAGCTGTCGACCAGATTAACGAGGCTCGCCTCGAGCCCGAGCTCTTCCGGCAGCGGATTGCGCAGCCGCTTCAGCGCATCGCGCAGCGAGGCCATCAGATGGTGCGTCGCCTGCGAGATCATGCGCGCATCCTGCGCGATCCCATCGTCTCCGTTCTGCTTCGCGCTCGCCGTCTCGATCGTGTTGGCGAAGGCGAGGATGGCGGACAGGTTCTGCCCGAACTCGTCGTGCAGCTCGCGGGCGAGCGCGCGGCGCTCGTCGGCGCGGATCTCGATCAGGCGCCGCGTCAGCGCGGCGCGCTGCTCGGTCGCTTCCTCCAGCCGGCCGCCGAGCTCGCCGACGGCGCTGCCGATCATCGCCAGCTCCATGGAGCGGAAGCGCGGCAGCCTGGTGCGATACTGACCGCGCGCCATGCGCTGAAGCGCGGTGACGATCGCGCGCGCCGGCGCAAGTGCGTGCGCGATGGCGAGCGAGGCGAGCAGGGCGATCGCCGCCGCCATCAGCAGCGCGACGTCGATGACGTTGAGGATGTAGTCCCAGGCGAGCGAGATCGCGGCGGTAGCATCCGGCGTCGCAACGACGGTGCCGGCGGCCGCGGCGCGCGGACTGACGGGCCGCACCACCTCGGCGTGGCTGCCGAGGAAGGTCGGCACGATGGCCGCGAACCAGCGCGGCGGCGTCTTGCCTAGCCCCTCGCTCTGGCCGCAGAGCGGCTTCTCGAATGCCGCGGCGGGCTGGAACTCGACGCAGACGCCGGGTGAGATCAGCTTCACGGTCTCCAGGGTACGCCAGTCCGGAACCGGCAGGAGATGCTCGCGCGCCCTGCTGCTGCGCAACAACAGTTCGCGCCAGTACAGCGCCTGAAGCGCCTGCGCGACCCGCTGCGCCGAGGCCGCCGTCGCCCGATCGACGCTGCGATAGGCGTCGAACGTAGCCCATACGGTCGCGGCTGCCAGGCACAGCGCTACGATCAGAAGCAGGCGGGCGACAAGCTGAAGCACGAGGCGCATGCGATCACCCCCGACGTTTGGTAAGGTCAGCCTAACAACGCCGCCGTGCCTTGCCAATCGCAGCGAACGCCGGGATTGCAGCTCGGGCAAATTTCCCAAGCCGGATTAGGCATGGGTCTTTGGACCTGAAACGGCGGCTTTGATCTAATCGGCGAGGACACGTTGCAGGCCGGTGCTTGCAAGCCAGGAGCGGTGCAGCATGAGTTCGATGACGATTGGACCAATTGCGAGCCAGGCTGCCGATCCATCCGAGCGCAGCGCGTTGCTGTTCTGGATGATCTTCACCGGGCTCTCGATCTTTGCCGTCGTGCTGTTGTGGCGCTTCGGCCTGATCCATCTGATGCTGACCTCGGACCGCACTTACATTTCCAGCGTCATCGCGGCGCTTTACATTTTCACCTGCGGCCATTGCTTCCTGCGGACGCGGGCGATCGCGCGGGAAGGGGCGGCGGCGCGGCGCTGCCGCGCGGTGCTGTCGGCGGCTGGCGGCAGCCAGGCGCTCGATGCGAGCTCCGTGGCGCTGCCGCGCGGACTGGTGCGCGACCACATCGAGAGCCTGGTGACCAAGGCCGCCGCGCAGGATTATCGCCCGGTCGATCAGACGCTGCTGCTGCGGACGCTCGCCGACCGCCTGCGCGGCTCCAACGGATTCGGGGCCTTCGTCTCGGACACGCTGATGAAGCTCGGCCTGCTCGGCACCATCATCGGCTTCATCATCATGCTGGCGCCGATTGCGGGGCTCGATGCCGCAGACAAGGTCGCGATGCGCTCCTCCATGGGCTTGATGAGCGACGGCATGGCGGTCGCGATGTACACGACGCTCGCCGGCCTCGTCGGCTCGATCCTGGTCCGCATCCAGTACTACATGCTGGATGCCGCGACCCAGCGCGTGTTCTCGGATGCGGTCGTGCTGACCGAGACCTATGTGACGCCGGTGCTCGAGCGCCAAGGCGCTGGAATGAAAGGCGTTGGAACGCCGTCATGATGGATGATTTCGGTCTCTATCCGCGCGAGGAGCCGTTCGATCCCCTCGGCGTGATGCTATTCAAGGCGCTGCAGGTGATCGCGTTCCTGTTCTTCCTGGCGTTGCTCGCGGTCTCTCCGGATGCCAAGGACGGCAAGATCGACTCCAAGGCGGAGTTCATGATCACGCTGGACTGGCCGGACAACCACCCGGACGATCTCGACCTGTTCGTGCAGGATCCCGCCGGCAACATCGCCTGGTATCGCCATCGCGAAGCCGGCTTCCTGACGCTCGATCGCGACGATCGCGGCGGGGCCAACGATTTCATCATCGTCAACGGCAAGAAGATCGCCTCGCCGATCCGCGAGGAGATCGTCACGGTGCGTGGCATCCTCGCCGGCGAATACACCGTCAACGTCTCGCATTTCGTCGCCACCACCGGCGCGCCTGTGACAGCCAATGTGAAGGTGCAGAAGCTCAATCCGATCGCGCAGGTGATCTTCGACAACAAGTTCACGCTCGACCACACCGGCGACGAGAAGACCGCGGTCCGATTCCGCATCGATGCGGAAGGTAAGGTCGTCAATGTCGATCAGCGGCCGAAATCGCTGCTGGAGACGTTCCGCAGCAGCTGGCGCAACGGCGCCGACGTCGATCCCAAGACCGGTGTGAGCAGGAACGCTGTGAGGGTGCGCCGTGAGTAATCCGCAGACGGTCATCCTGACGCTGTCGGTCGCTTATGCCGTCATCGGCGCGCTGCTGCTGGTCGTTCTGGTCTATGCGCGGCTGCACTGGTCGCTGAAGGCGGTCGCCGTGGTCGTGACCAGCACCTTCTACGTCGTCAGCTTCACCGAAATGCGCGGGCTGCTCGGCTGGGCCAGCTCCGACCGGCTGCCGGCGACCTTCAAGCTGCTGAAGGCCCGTATCGTCGAGCCGCATTCGCTTCAGGGCGATCCCGGCTCGATCTATCTCTGGGTCGAGGCGCTGGATGAGGACAATCGTCCGAGCGGCATCCCGCGCGCCTTTCGTGTGCCCTATAATGACCGGCTGGCCGACAAGACCCACGCCGCGGAGAACGAGATCGCGGCCGGTCATCCGCAAGGCGGGCGCGCCGCGGATTTCGGCGGCGGCGACGGCAGCCTGATCGACATGGTCCGGGAGTATGTGACGCCCAAGACCATCCTGGAGACCAGCGGCGGCGATTCCTCGACCGGCGAGTTCAATGCCCCGCCGGCCGGTGCCCAAGGCGCCGTGTTCACCCCGATTCCGCCGCCTCGGATGCCGCCGAAGGACGAGCAATAGGCCTTTCACCATCACGGCAGGGCAGTGCTGGCAAACGGCCCGGTGCTGGCGCATCTTGTTGACGTCCCTCAATTTGGCCTCATCGGCCTCGAATAAGAATTTGAGGGTGGAGGGTGCGTGCTTCTCGCTGTCTTCTCGGATATCCATGGCAACCGGCAGGCGTTCGAGGCCTGCCTGAAGGTTGCCCGCGCCAGGGGCGCGGAGCAGTTCGTCCTGCTCGGCGATTTCGTCGGCTATGGCGCCGATCCGGAATGGGCGGTGGACACCGCGATGGAGCTGGTCGCGCAGGGCGCCGTCGCGGTGCGCGGCAATCACGACCAGGCGATCAATTCCACGGCCGAGACCATGAACACCGAGGCGCAGATCGCGATCGAATGGACCCGCGGCCGCCTCGACACCGCACAGCGGCGGTTCCTGGCCGAATTGCCGATGCAGGTGGAGGACGACGGCCGCCTGTTCGTGCACGCGGAAGCCTCGCATCCGCAGCGCTGGCACTATGTCCGCTCGACCGTGGACGCCGCCAAGAGCCTGATTGCGACGCAGGCCCACGTCACCTTCTGCGGCCACATCCACAGGCCGGCGCTCTATTCGATGTCGGTGACGGCGAAGATGACGAGCTTCGTGCCGAAGACCGACGTCCCCGTGCAGCTCCTGCGCGGACGGCAATGGCTCGCGGTGCTCGGCTCGGTCGGCCAGCCCCGCGATGGTGATCCGTCGGCGTCTTTCGTACTGTTCGACACGGTCTCGAGCCAGATCACCTATTGCCGTGCGCCCTACGATATCGAGACGGCCGCGAGCCGGATCCGCGAGAACGGCCTGCCGCATTGGCTCGCCGACCGCCTGTCGCAGGGGCGCTAGAGGCCGATGCCGAAGCCCCTAGTCAGATCAGGTGCGGAGATCGACGGTTACACCATCGGCGAATGCGTGCATGCCGGCGGCATGGCGACGCTGTGGACCGTCACCCATCCCGGCATCGACGTGCCCATGCTGATGAAGATCCCGCGGGTGTCGGAGGGCGAGGACCCCGCCGCGATCGTCTCCTTCGAGATGGAGATGATGATCCTGCCGCGGCTTGCGGGGCCGCACGTGCCGGCCTGCTTCGGCACCGGCGATTTCGCCCGCCAAGCCTATGTCGTGATCGAGCGCATTCCAGGTGCCACGCTGTACAAGCGGCTCCCCGACCTGCCGCTGCCTTATGACGAGGCGCGGCAGCTCGTCGCCAGGATCGCGACAGCGCTCGCCGATCTGCATCGGCAGAACGTGATCCATCACGACATCAAGCCGAGCAGCATCATGTTTCGCGAGAGCGGCGAGGCGGTGCTGATCGACTACGGCCTGTCGCATCACAACCACCTGCCGGACCTCCTCCAGGAGGAATTCCGCCTGCCTTACGGCACCGCGCCCTATATGGCACCCGAGCGGCTGCTCGGGGTGCGCGACGATCCGCGCAGCGATCTGTTTTCGCTCGGTGTGCTGCTCTATTTCTTCACCACCGGTGAGCGGCCGTTTGGCGAGGGCGAGACGCTACGGGCGATGCGGCGCCGGCTGTGGCGCGATCCGCATCCGCCGCGGAAGCTTCGCGCGGATTATCCGCCCTGGCTTCAGGAGGTGGTGTTGCGGTGTCTGGAGATCGAGCCGGTGTGGCGCTATCCGACGGCGTCCCAGCTCGCCTTCGATCTCGCCCATCCCGACAAGGTCAAGCTCACCGCACGCTCGGAGCGGGTGAAACGCGATTCCCTCGGTGTCGCCTGGCGGCGGCGCTTCAACCAGGGCGCCATGGCGCCGCGCGCGAAATCGGACGTCGCAGCCCAGATCGCATCGAGCCCGATCCTCGCCGTTGCGCTCGACACCGCGGAGGGCGCTCCGGAGCTGAACGAGGCGCTGCGCGTGACCACCGAGCGCATCCTCGCCACCTTGCCCTCGGCGCGGCTTGCCTGCGTCAACGTGCTCAAGCTGAACCGGATCGCGATCGATCGGACATTGGACGAGCAGGGCTCCAACAAGCATATCGAGCGCCTGGTCGCGCTCAGGCATTGGGCAACGCCGCTCAAGCTGGACGAGAGCCGGCTATCGGCTCACGTGCTGGAGGCGGTCGACCCCGCCGCCGCGATCCTGGAGTTTGCCGAGGCCAACCAGGTCGACCACGTCATCATCGGCGCCCGGCAGAGCTCGTTCCGGCGCACGCTGCTCGGCAGCGTGTCGGCCAAGGTGGCCTCGGAGGCGAGCTGCACCGTCACCGTGGTGCGGCCGCCGCGGATGGCTGGGGACGCCGGCGGGCCGGAGGCCGGCGAAGCTTAGGCCGGCCGGGGCGATTTGCGGGGCTGGATCAGGCCGCGTGGACGGCCATGGCGCGCTTGCGGCGGATCGGCCAGGAGAATTGCGGCCCCGGCTCGCCGTGATCCGCGCTGCCGCCAAAATACTGGATGATCTCGCGGCAGGGCTCGCAATTGAACAGGTTACGCGACGCGGAGGCCTTGGTCATTTCCTTCAGGCAGTTCGGGCAATGGGGCTTCATGGGGCGGTCCGGAAAAGAAGTCTCAGTGGCGGCGCGGCGGGCCAAGCGAACGCTCGAGGTCCGAATTGTCGGGCCCGGTATTAGCGTCCAGCGTGCCATCGGTGCGCTCAAGGCGGCCGAAGAAATCATCGAGGCTCGGATGCGGGCGCCGTGGAATCCGGCACCTGCGCTTCGGCCGACGCTTCACGAGTGCGATCTGCATGGACGTCCGCCCCTGTCGCGGGCGCGGCGGATGTTGCGGGCCGAACGGGCCGGGGCCTCGACCGGGCCGGCCGATGGACCAAACACGACAAACGCACTGAAACCAATCCACAACGCCACGCCAGTCCAAACCAGGGTCGTCGTCATGATGTGCTCCCGCGAAAACAGGCAGGAATCACTTGCAGTGATTTGCGCGAATCAGTGAAGTCCGGATGAGTACGGACCAACGCTACAATTTTAAGCTTTGCGCGTTGCAGAACCCGTAGAAGCCGCAGTTCTTCCCGGGTGCGACCGACGTTCTTTGCCGGTGCGCGCATGATCGAGGATATCCCGGATGCGCCGTGCGTCTCGAACACCGCGAAACCCATATCGCCCGGTGTAGTCGGTATCGGGCGAACGGGTCGAGCACCCTGACGCAAAGTTGAGGTGGCCGACGCCGCCGCCGATGTCGAGGATTTCGAACACTGCATCCATGGCATCGAACGAAGTAGCAGTCACGCTGCGTCTGCTCCAGGCCGTGCGCACGATCAGCGCGCGGCGGTCGGTGATCACATAAAGCGTCTGCAGGTCTTGCAGCAGCATCACGAACGGAGCTGCAACCATCCCAACTCCAAGCATCGCGAGAGGTTGGGCCGCTTGGTCGATCCAATCGTTTCTGACGGCGATGACTGTCAGCAACAGCCAAGGGAATCCGATCCACCAGAGAAACCGCCACATCATCATGCGGGCAACGCCGTCGGGCTGACCCTGCCAGACCACCTGCTCCCCCTCCTGAAGGGTCTCGGCGAGCAGGCGCCGCAGGCCTGCGCAAAACAGAGTGGTGCGGAGTTCATCCATCCCCGTTGGTCGCAGCGGCCGCAGCTCCGGTTCGGTTAGCGATGGTCTCAGATCGCCTCGCCGCGTGCCCCGAGTGCCGCGTTGCGGATCGCGGCGATGTTGGTCTTGTAGGCGTCCAGCGTGCCGCCCTTGAACACCGAGGTGCCGGCGACGAAGGCGTTGGCGCCGGCCGCGGCGAGCGCGCCCGCAACATCGGGGCCGACGCCGCCGTCGACCTCGATGTCGATCGGACGGCCCGCCATCATTGCCCGGATGTCGCGGATCTTGTTGATCGCGGAGGGAATGAAGGCCTGGCCGCCGAAGCCCGGATTGACCGACATCACCAGCACGAGGTCGACGAGGTCGAGGACATATTCGAGCGCGCTGATCGGCGTCGCCGGATTGAGCGAGACGCCGGCCTTCTTGCCGAGCGCGCGGATCGCCTGGAGCGAGCGGTGCAGGTGGGGACCCGCCTCCGCGTGCACGGTGATGTGGTCGCAGCCGGCTTTGGCGAAGGCCTCGAGATAGGGATCGCAGGGCGAGATCATCAGATGCGCGTCGAAGATCTTCTTGGTGTGCGGGCGCATCGCCTTGATGACATCAGGGCCGTAGGAGATGTTCGGAACGAAATGCCCGTCCATCACGTCGAGATGGATCCAGTCGGCACCGGCGGCGTCCACACTGCGCACCTCCTCGCCGAGCTTGGAGAAGTCCGAGGCCAGGATCGAGGGGGCGATGGCCAGTGGGCGGGGGGCGAAAGCTTGGGTCATGGCGCGTTTTCCCGTGGCGGACGGACGACGAATGGCCTCGCCTAACATGGGCCCTTGTGGGGGGCAATGCAGGAGGGAGGCACTTCCTGTGGGCGGAAATTTCTGCCGCTGGCGGCATGAATTGCCGATGTTCCCGCGCCCTGCACGACCTGATGGGTGCGGATTTCATTGAGCTTTTCGCGATGGCACGGTGCTTGCTGACTTCAGCCGCAGAACATTGATCGCGGCATGCCGCGTCCTGTTGGAGTTGTGCAATGTTGTTAGCCCTAGGTGCGGTATCGAGCGCCCTCGACGCGATCCAGTCGCTGACGAACTCGAAATCGTCCTCGGCGGCGCACAAGACGGGCGCCTCGCAGAGCGCGCCGGTCAATCCGTTCGCAATCGACAGTGGCAGCAGCAGCACGGCCGGCGCGACCTCGTCGGTCAATGCAGGCAAATATCCGCAGATCTCGTCGGAGACGATGAACGCGCTGTTCGCGGCGCAGAGCCAATCGGCCGACGGCGCGGCCTCGTCGAGCTCGACCTCTTCGACGTCGAAGAGCCGGGAGGCTGCGCTGAAGGATCTGTTCTCGCAGATCGACGCGGACGGCGACGGCAAGATCACCAAGTCCGAATTCGAGGACGCGCTCGGTGCGGGCGGCACCAACCTGGCCCAGGCCGACGACGTGTTCTCGAAGATGGACGCGAATGCGGATGGCAGCATCAATCTCGGCGAGATGACGAAGGCGCTGAGGGGCGGTCACGGCCGTGATCACGCGCAAGGCGCGGGAGATGGCTCGGATTCCTCGTCGCAATCCAGCCGCGGCTCGACGTCGACCACGACGACCAATGCCGACGGCTCGACCACCACCACCGTCACCTATGCCGACGGCTTCAAGATGTCGACGACGGTGCCGGGCGCCGCCAGCGCGTCGAATGCGAAAGGTGGCGGCAATTCGCCTTACGACTGGTTCGGACAAATGATGCAGCGCCAGGCGCAGGCCACCGCGGGAGCAGCGGCTTCATCGATGTCGATCAGCGTGTGAGCTCATCCCGAAGCTAGAGCATGATCCGGAAAAGTGCGTAGCGGTTTTCCGAAAAGATCATGCTCAAACAATAACCTAAAGCGCGATGACGATTCATCCTCATCGCATCGCGCTTTAGCCCGCATATTCGTGCGTGATGTCACGATAGGCATAGCGGTCGCGGATCTCGCGATTGAAGAACGTTCCTTTTGCGCGCGCATCCCTGAACGCGGCAGCGACCTCGGGCGGAACATCCTCATAGACATAGAGGCGTCCGCTGACGAACGTCACCTTCAGCTCGCGTGTATCGGGCGCATAGCGAAAGAAGCGGATCACGGAAGAGGGCATGGCCGCGCACCTGGTCCGCCGGGTAACGCTTTGGGGGCCGTTTCGTTTCTCGCCTAGCCGAACCGGTCCTTCCAGGCCGCCTGCGCGCCCGGAAAGGGCAAGGCCGTTGCGCTGTAGACGCCGCGGGCGATCGCGCGGGCGACGACGTTGGCGGCGATCGTGCCGAGCTCGGTGAGGCCGACCAGCGGCTCGATCGGCTTCTCGCACGTGGCGGCGGCAAACAGCACGTCGCCGTCGGTCGGCGCGTGCACCGGATAGATCGCGCGGGCGAAGCCGGTATGCGCGATCATCGCCAGCCGTTTGGCCTGGGGCTTGGTCAGGACCGCGTTGGTGACGACGGCGCCGATGGTGGTGTTTTCGCGCGCGCTTGCGGCAGGCCCGCCCTTGATGCGCATGCGGAGCATGTCCTCGGTGAACTTGTCCGGCAGGCCGCGTCCGCCGAATTCGCCGTCCACCTCGAACGGTGCCGCCCAGAACCACGGGCCATTGCCGACGGTGACGCTGCCCACGGCGTTGACGGCGACGACCGCCGCGACCTTGATTCCGCTCGGCGTCACGGCCGATGCCGAGCCGAGCCCGCCCTTGAACGTCGCGGTGGTGGCGCCGAAGCCGGCGCCGACGCTGCCAAGGGCGAAATCCGCGCTGGCGGCGGCGGTCGCCGCGGCATAGCCGAGGTCGCGATAGGGCGAGAAGCGTCCCCAGGCCTTGTCGCCGCCATTGAGCAGGTCGAACAGGATCGCCCCCGGAACGATCGGGATCAGCGCTTCGCGAACCCGGTGGCCGCGGCCCTGCTCGGCGAGCCAGGCCTGCACGCCGCCGCCGGTGTCGAGGCCGAAGGCCGAGCCGCCCGACAGCGCGATGGCGTCGACGCGCTCGACCGTGTTGGCAAGATCGAGCAGTGCATCCTCGCGCGTGCCGGGGCCGCCGCCGCGAACGTCGATCGCGGCGATCGCGGGAGAATCGAAGATGATCGCGGTCGCGCCGGAGCCGACTTTCGGGTCCTCGGCATGGCCGACCCGGACGCCGGCGATGTCGGTGAGAAGGTTCTTCACGGCGGCCTCGTCGTCGAGAGCAATTCACGATCTGCGATAGCGCAGCAATGCCGCAGGCTCAACAGGCGAGCGCGGTCCTCAGCATCTTGGCGAGTTCGGACTTGCGGTAGGGCTTGGCCAGCAGCAACACGCCGGAATCGAGCCGGCCGTGATGGACGATGGCGTTTTCGGTGTAGCCCGAGGTGAACAGCGTCTTCAAATCTGGGCGGCGCTTGTGCGCTTCGTCGGCCAGCTGGCGGCCGTTCATGTTGCCGGGCATGATGATGTCGGTGAACAGCAGGTCGATGGTCTCGTCGCTGTCGATGATATTGAGCGCCTCGGCGCCGTTGGCGGCCTCGAGCGCGGTATAGCCGAGGCTTTTGACCTGCGTCACCACATACTGCCGCACCAGCGCATCGTCCTCGACGATCAGGATCTTCTCGTTGCCGCCGGTGATGGGCGCATTCTGGAGCGCCTCGAACTCGGTCTCCTGCACCCCGGTGGAGCGCGGCAGGTAGATCTTCACGCTCGTGCCGTGGCCTTCCTCGCTGTAGATCTTGATGTGGCCGCCCGATTGCTTGACGAAGCCGAACACCATGCTGAGGCCGAGGCCGGTACCCTTGCCGACCTCCTTGGTGGTGAAGAAGGGATCGAACACCCGGTCGATCAGCTCGGCAGGAATTCCGCTGCCGGTGTCGCTGACGGCGATCATCACGTAATTGCCGGCGACGACGTCGGGATTCATGCTGGCATAGCCGTCGTCGAGGAAGATGTTGCGGGTCTCCAGCACGAGGGTGCCGCCCTCGGGCATGGCGTCGCGCGCGTTCAGCGCGAGATTGAGGATCGCGGTGGAGAGCTGGCCCGGGTCGACCAGCGTCGGCCAGGCATCCTCGGTGAGCTGCGGCATGATGCTGATCTGCTCGCCGAGCGTCGGATGCAGCAGCTTGGCGGCTTCGAGCACCAGTGCGTTGACGTCGATCTCGCGCGGCTGGAGCGGCTGCTTGCGGGCAAAGGCGAGCAGATGCTTGGTCAGCTGCGCGCCGCGCTCGGCGGCGTCGTCGATCAGCTTGGTGATGGCGGCAAGCTCGGGCCGGTCGGCGACCGCGTCGCTGAGAATGCCGATCGTACCCGTGATCACGGTCAGCACGTTGTTGAAGTCGTGGGCGACACCGCCAGTCAGCTGGCCGATCGAGTCCATTTTCTGAACCTGCCGGAGCTGGGCTTCCGCGGCCTGCTTGTCGGTGAGGTCGCGGCCGATGAAGAAGTGGCGCTTTACCGGCTCGGACCACGTGCCCATCCAGTTCAGCGAGACCTCGTGACCGTCGTAATGGTAATAGCGCGCCTCGAAGCTGCGCTTGACCGCGCCGCGACGGGCTGCGCGCATCTCGCTCCGCGTCTTCTCGAGATCGTCGGGATGGATGAACTCGATCGCGCTGTGCCCGACCATGTCCTCGGGGCTGTAGCCGAGAATGTTCTGCACGCTCGGGCTGACCTGGACGAAATTGCCGTAGCCGTCGGTGACCAGGATCAGGTCCTGCGATGTCTCGAAGATGCGCTGGCGTTCCTCGGTCTCGCGGCGCAGCTTCTCTCTGGCCTGCTTTTCTTCGGTGATGTCATGGGCGATCTTGGAAGCGCCGATGATTTCTCCATCGTCGGTCCGCAGCGGTGAGATGTTCAGGACGACGTCGAGCGGGCGGCCGTCTTTCCGAGTTCGGACTGTCTCGTGCTGGGCGATCGACTCGTTGCTGGCGATCCGGTTGAGGATGCTTCTGACTTCGCTCTTGCGGTCCGGCGGCACGATGATGTCGATCGGCTTGCCGACGGCCTCGGCGGCGGAGTAGCCGAACAGATGTTCGGCGGCCTTGTTCCAGCCGGTGATGATGCCGTCGAGCGACTTGGTGATGATCGCGTCATTGGACGATTCGACCACTGCGCCGTACAGCGCGAGGCGCTTGCCGAAATAGTCGCGTTCCGAGGCCGATTGCTGGCGCAGCCTTCCGACGAGGCCCACCGTACGCGCCTGCAGGCGGACATTTTCGATCAGAAGCACCGCGAGCACGAAGGTCGCCGCGGCGAGGCCGTAGAGCCGGCCGGCATAGAAGCCGAGATCGAAGCGCGCGACGTTGACGATCGCCGACAGTGCGATGTCGAACAGCCAGGCGCACATGACCACCATGAGCCAGATATCGATCACCGTATGCGGCCTGCGGAACCAGAGCGAGACCAGCGCGGCAAAGCTCAGCGACCACACGAAGGACACGACTCCGATCATGGTCGCCGTGTAGCGGCCCTCGCTCAGCAGGACCGGCAACAGATCGTGCTGCGCGGTGACGATCCAGGCGAAGACGGCCATCGCGGCGATGACGCAGAGCACGCTGCCATAAATCGCGTTGCTTGCTGCGCCGCGGACCCGGGGCCCACCGTCTTTTTCCTTCAGCCAGGCATATGCCATCACGCAGAGCGGAAAGCCGGCGTGCCAGATCATGTAGAGCCAGACCGTGGTCTGCCGGCCCGCGCCCAGGAGGCCGGTCGGCGTGAACAGGCCGGGGAAGGTGAGGGCATGTACCAGCGCCGCCGCGGCGGTGAAGAGATAGCCGCTCGCGAGCCACAGCAGCGCGCGGGTTCGCAGAATCGCAAATTGCGACAGCAGCAGCACGGCCGTGACGATGTCGCTCACGGCCAGCGCGGATTGATAGCTGGCGACGAAGGCGGGGACCGGCAGGAGCGGGGTACCGGCGAAGGGCACGGCCGCGGCGAACAGCAGGGAGGACACACCGACAATCGTCAATGCTGCAGTGCGGTCGGTCGAGGTGGCCGGCAGGGTCGACAGAAAGGTGGTTCGGTCGATCGTCGCAGGCACGTCCAGTTCGCGCGCCTCGGTGGTGAGCAGGTCGGGTTTGAGCATCTCCGCTAGTCTCATTCGCCGGCAATCCGTTCATCGTAGCGGGTTTTGGGCGCGGGTCATGACGGAACCGGTTTGCGACTCAACCGAGGGTTACAGCTTACCTAATTTCGGTGGATGCGCGGAACAGGGATCAGTAAGGTGCGCTTTACGGGGCGGGGTCATAATGCCCATCCGCTGCGGCGGGTTCCAGGTTTGAAACAGGCGATTTTGGTTTCGAGATCGGGAGTTGCTCCGATGCCACGCGTGCTCATCATCGACGACCAGAAGGACGTCCGTGCGATGATCGCGATCGTGCTTCGGGTCAATCGTTTCGAGGTCGTGGAGGCCGAAAGCGGCGCGGCTGGGCTCAAGGCCTTTGCGGAAAGCCCCTTTGACGCGGCGATCGTCGACATCTTCCTCGGCGACACCAATGGTGTCGATGTCATCACGGCCCTGCGCGAGCGCGCGCCGGCGCTGCCCGTGATTGCGGTATCCGGGATGACGGCGCTCGATTTCATGGACCAATCGCCTCACCTCGCCAACGTCGCCTGCCTGCAAAAGCCGTTTCGGCCGAACGATCTGCTGCAAGCGCTACGCAAGGCCCGGGCCGCGGCGGGCGGCGAGATCTCGGCCGCGGTCTGACCGGGCAAAAGAACGCCCCGGCAAGCCGGGGCGCGGTCGCGATGGCAGAGCCTTCGGGGGATCGCTGATCGGGATCCCCGAAGAGCATCCTTGATCAGGAACCCTTGATCAAGAACCCTTGGCGCCGAGCTCGGCGTAATTGCCCTTGGCGTCCCACTTGTAGACGACATAGTCGATCTGCTTGAGGTCGCCCTTGGCGTCAATTTCGATCGGGCCGAGCACCGTGTCCCACTTGCCGGCCTTGATGGTCTCCATGACCTTCTTGGCGTCGGTGGTGCCGGCCTTCTTGACCGCCTGCGTCCAGACCTGCAGCGCAGCGTAGGTATAGAGCGTATAGCCTTCCGGATCGATGCCCTTGGCCTTGAACGCCTCGACGATCTTCTTCGCGGTCGGCTTGTTGCGCGGATCGGGACCGAAGGTGAACAGCGTGCCTTCGCCGGCGGGACCGGTGATGGAGGCGTACTCCTTGTCGGCGAGCGCGTCGCCCGACATCAGCACCGTCTTCAGGCCCTGATCGCGCATCTGGCGCAGGATGAGGCCGGCTTCCTGATGGTAACCGCCGACATAGACGAGCTCGACATTCTCCTTCTTCAGGCGCGAGACGATCGCGTTGAAGTCCTTGTCGCCCTTGTTGTAGCTCTCGTAGAGCTTCTCGGTGATGCCGGCCTTGTTGAGCGCCTTCTTGGTCTCGTCCGCAAGCCCCTTGCCGTAGGTGGTCTTGTCGTTGAGGATGGCGATGTTCTTGCCCTTGTAGTTCTTGGCGATGTATTGCGCGGCGATCAGGCCCTGCTGGTCGTCGCGGCCGCACACCCGCGCCACGTTCCACAGCTTGCGCTCGGTGAAGAGCGGGTTGGTCGAAGCCGGAGTGATTTGCAGGACGTTGCCGTCCGCATAGGCTTCGGAGGCCGGGATCGAAGACGACGAGCAGAAATGGCCGGCGACGAACGGGATCTTGGCGCCGGCGATCTTTTCCGCCACCGAGCGGGCCTGTTTCGGATCGCAGGCGTCGTCCTCGGCGTTGAGCGCGAGCTTCTTGCCGTTGACGCCACCGGCGGCGTTGATGTCGGCGATGGCCATCTCGGCGCCGTTCTTCATCTGGCGGCCGAAGGCGGACTCGCCGCCGGTCATCGGGCCTGCGACTGCGACGGTGACATCCTGCGCGAATGCCGCGCTCGACAGCGCGAGCGATGCGCCGAATGCTAGACCGATGAGCTTCAGTGATTTCATGAGATACCTCGCGGGTGGTCGCCTGTGGAAGTTGCCGGGCATGCCCGGTTCAAACCGGCGCCATTCTTGAATGAATTCGAGGAGAAGTCACCGGCAAAATACGGGCATAGGTCAAGATATCTAGCCGCATTCTCGCGCAGGGCGGCGCCGGTCAGTGCCGGCCGCCTTCCAGATATGCGGCGCGGATCTCGGGGCGCTGCAGCAATTCGGCGCCGCTGCCGGCCAGCGTGATCAGGCCATTGACCATGACATAGCCGCGGTGGGCGAGCTTGAGGGCATGGTTGGCGTTCTGCTCGACGATCAGCACGGTCAGGCCGTCCTGCCGGTTCAGTGTGCGGATGGCGTCGAAAATCTGCCGCGCGATGAGCGGGGCGAGCCCGAGCGAGGGTTCATCGAGCAGGAGCAGGCGAGGGCGGCTCATCAACGCGCGGCCGATCGCCAGCATCTGCTGCTCGCCGCCGGACAGGGTTCCGCCGCGCTGGGCGAAACGCTCCTTCAGGCGGGGAAACAAGGCGAACACGCGCTCGAGCGTGCTCTCCCGTTCCGCCGGCGTACTCTCGGTGACGTCGGCCCCCATCTGGAGGTTCTCGGCGACGCTCATGCGCGGGAAGATGCGGCGGCCTTCGGGCGACTGCGCGATGCGCAAATGGGCGATCTCGTGGGTCGGGACGGCCGTGATGTCCTTGCCCTCGTACAGGATCTGCCCGGCGCGGGCGCGCGGCTTGCCGAAGATCGTCATCATCAGCGTCGACTTGCCGGCGCCGTTGGCGCCGATCAGCGCGACGATCTCGCCGGAATTGATCTCGACGTCGACGCCCTTCAAGGCCTCGATCTTGCCGTAGGCCGCGCGCAGGCCCCGGATCGCGAGCAGGGGGGATGCCGCCGTCACGATCCGCTCTCCATGACGGCCATGGCCTCTTCCTCGTCGGCGCCGAGATAGGCGGCGATCACCTTGGGATCGTCGCGCACCTCGCGCGGCGTGCCTTGTGCGATCTTCACGCCGTGATCCATCACCACGATGTGGTCGGAGATCTCCATCACGACCGACATGTCATGCTCGATCAGGAGGATCGACGTTCCAAGGTCGTTGCGGATCGAAAGCAGGAGCTCGTTCAACGCGGCGCTCTCTCGCGCGTTGAGGCCTGCAGCCGGCTCGTCAAGGCACAGGAGTGCAGGTTCGGTGCACATCGCGCGCGCGATCTCGAGGCGGCGCTGATCGCCATAGGCGAGATTGCCGGCCGCATCGTCGGCGCGGTCGAGCAGGCTGACTCGCCTCAGCCAGTCGGTGGCGAGATCGATCGCGCGCTTTTCGGCGTCGCGATAAGCGGGCACGCCGACGAGGCCGAGCAAGGTGAAGCCCGAGGCGCGCATCAGCATGTTGTGCTGCGCCACCATCAGGTTTTCGAGCACGGTCATCCCGGGAAACAGGCGGATATTCTGGAAGGTGCGCGCGACCTTGGCCTGCTTGGCGATACGGAAGTCGTTGAGCCGCTCGAGCGCGATTTCCCGGCCGTCATCGTGGGTGAGGCGGATGGCGCCGCCGGTCGGCTTGTAGAAGCCGGTGATGCAGTTGAACACGGTGGTCTTGCCGGCACCGTTCGGTCCGATCAGCGCCGTAATCTTGCGCCGCTCCGCCGCGAACGACAGATCCTGCACGGCGACGATGCCGCCGAAGCGCATGGTGAGCTGATCGACGTGGAGGATACGCTCGCCGCTCATCCGTGGCCCTCCTTGACGAGGTCGGAGGAGATGGCCTGCGACTTCTTCAGATAGACGGTCGGCGCGCGATGGCCGACCAGGCCGCGTGGTCGCCAGATCATGATCAGCACCATCGCCCAGCCGAACACCAGCATGCGATAGGTCTCGAGGCCGCGGAACAGCTCGAACCCGCCGATCATCGCCAGCGCCGCGAGCGCGACGCCGAGCTGCGAGCCCATGCCGCCAAGCACGACGATGGCGAGCACCAGCGCCGATTCCTGGAAGGTGAAGGATTCCGGGCTGATGAAGCCCTGGCGGGTGGCGAAGAAGGCGCCGGCAAAGCCGCCGAACATGGCGCCGGTCGCGAACGCCGTGAGCTTGGTCGTCGTGGTATTGATGCCGAGCGCGCGGCAGGCGACCTCGTCCTCGCGCAGGGCTTCCCAGGCGCGCCCGATCGGCAGCCGGCGCAGGCGGATCGTCGCCCAGTTGGTGAGCAGCGCCAGTGCCAGGATCAGATAGAACAGGAAGACGATACGGTGGGTCGGCGAATACTCGATGCGGAGCATGGCGGCCAGCCCATCGTCGGTGTTGCTCAGCGGAATGCCGAACAGGGTCGGACGTGGAATACCGGATACGCCGTTCGGTCCGCCGGTCAGACTCTGCCAGTTGATCAGGACGAGGCGGATGATCTCGCCGAAGGCGAGCGTGACGATGGCGAGATAGTCGCCGCGCAGGCGCAGCACGGGAAAGCCGAGCAGCACGCCCCAGAATGCGGCGAGGATGCCGGCGAGCGGCAGGCAGATCCAGAACGACCAGCCGAAATTGGTGGCGAGCAGCGCGTAGGAATAGGCGCCGACCGCATAGAACGCGACGTAGCCGAGATCGAGCAGGCCGGCGAGCCCGACCACGACATTGAGGCCCCAGCCCAGCATCACATAGGTGAGCACGAGAATGGCGAGGTCGAGGATGTAGCGCTGGTTATAGAAGATGACGGGCACCAGCAGCGTGAAGATCAGCAGCGCGGGTGCAAGGTAGCGGCCGACCAGCGACATGCCCTTCTGCACCGCTGGCGGCACCAGCTTCTCGGTGCCGGCCGGGCCGATCCATTGCCTGAGCAGATCGATCACAATCGAGCCGCCAAACACGGCGGCAACGAGGGAGGCTAGCTCGCCGAATCGCGTCCAGTAAGTGAGCTGGCCGTCGGAGCCCGCCTCGGTGCGGATGCCGACCATCAGCGAGAACAGCACCAGCGCGATCACTGCGTTGATGAAGGCGGTCTTGAGGAGGGCGGGGAGGCCCGTTGCAGGTTTGGTCGTGTGGGTCGAGGGAGCTGTCACGCGCGTCAGACTTTTTCGACTTCGGGACGGCCGAGCAGGCCGGTCGGCATGAAGATCAGCACGACGATCAGGATCGAGAACGCCGCGACGTCCTTGTACTCGACCGAGAAATAGGCCGACCAGAACGTCTCGATCAGGCCGATCGCGAGCCCGCCGAGCATGGCGCCGGGCAGCGAGCCGATGCCGCCGAGCACGGCGGCAGTGAAGGCCTTGATGCCGGCGACGAAGCCCATGAAGAAGTCGACCAGGCCGTAATACAGGAGGTACATCAGGCCCGCGACGGCGGCGAGGGCGGCGCCGATCACGAAGGTCATGGAGATGGTGCGGTCGACGTCGACGCCGAGCAGCGCCGCCATGGTCTGATCCTGCTCGCAGGCGCGCATGTCGCGCCCGAGCCGGGTGCGCGACACCAGCCAGGTGAAGATCGCCAGCAGCACGATGGTGGTGAGGACCACCATGATCTGGATGTTGGAGAGCTGGATCACGAAGCCGTCCTGGCTCTCGTGCAGCGTATAGCCGCCGGTGATGAAGGGCGGGATCGGCTTGACGCGGGCGCCTTGCGCCACTTGCGAATAATTCGTCAGCACGAACGACATGCCGATGGCCGACAGCATCGGGGCGAGGCGGAAGGAATGGCGCAGCGGCCGGTAGGCGATGCGCTCGATGGTCCAGCCATAGAGCGCGGTGATTGCCATCGACACCAGCAGCACCACGAGCAGGATCACGGGGATGGCCGTGAGGCCGAGCGAGATCAGGATCAGGAAGGTGATGAGGGCGATGAAGCCGCCGATCATGAAGACGTCGCCATGGGCGAAGTTGATCATGCCGACGATGCCGTAGACCATCGTGTAGCCGATCGCAATCAGGCCGTAGATGGAGCCGAGCACGAGGCCGTTGATGAGCTGCTGGGCGAAATAATCCATAAGCTGCCGTACCCAAACTTGACGCGGCTCAAAGGGAGCTCTTGCAGAGAGTTCTTGGGCCCCGGCAGCCCTTGAGCGTTCACATGGTTTTGTAACAGGAGGGAACTGGCGGCTGCAACTGGCCCGGTCTCCGCCTTAAGGCTTGTACAGAGATCATTTTGCCGCTGGGTTCCTCGCAGCTGCGAGGAACCGGGTTCCCGGGGCAACTAAAGTGGATGACGGCCGTTGTCTTCCCTCTGACGTCCAACAAGGGAGTTTCCCCGAATGACGAAGCAGCAGAACCAGAATCCGGGTCAGCAGAACCAGAACCCCGGCCAGCAGCGCCCCGGGCAGCAGCAGGGCGGCGGTCAGAAACCCGGACAGCAGCAGCAGAACGATCCGATGCGCCAGGGTGATCGCCCGGGCCAGCAGGGTCAGCAGGACAAGTAGTTTGGGAGCCCAGAACTAAAGAGGGTGAGGCCCTGCCGAGAGGCGGGGCCTTTTCCTTATTGACGAGTCATCCGGGGCGGCTCGAAGAGCCGAACCGGGAATCTCGAGATTCCGGGTCTGGGGCTGCGCACCCGAATGACGCCACGGGAGCAGGCAGTTAAGGTAAACAAAGGGTTTAAATTGCCGCCACAGTCTGATGCGAGTTAGCTCCGGCATGGCCGCCGCCTTCCATCGAAGGCGCGGCAAACCAAGCGGGAAGCGGCATGTTCAGGAATTGGCGGATCGGCTCGGTCAACGGCGCCCTGCTGGCGGCCTATTTCATTCCCGTCTGGAGCCTCGTCGCCTTCAACATCATTGTTGCGCCCGTGCACGGCCTTTACGAGCGGCCGAGCGTCGCGGTGGCGCTGTATCTGAGCGACCACCTGCAGATGGCGGGCATGGACACGGTGCGTGCCGCCTGGCTGCTGGCGCTCGGACGGCTGACCGTGGTGGCGTTCTTCGCGATCTATCTCGTGCTGCTCTGCATTCCCCGAACCCGCAAGGGCGGCGGCAGTGACGAGGCGCTCGGGATTGCGCTGGCGATCGGCAGCCTGATCTCCTTTGCCAGCATGGTGATGGCCTCCAAGGTCGGCGAGTTGGCCGCGCTTCGGCTGCACGCCACCGAGCTTCTGCTCTTGCTCGGTGCGGCCATCGTGGTCGTGATCGAGAAGCCGGCGGCTGCGCCGAAAACGGCCGAGGCCGCCGCGCCGCCGAATCTTCAGCCTTTAGGTCTTGAGCAGGCCGAGCTCCTGCACAATCGCTGAGGCTTCCTTGACGGCGTGGTTCGCCGCTGGCACGCCGCAATAGATCGCCTGCTGCAGCAGGATCTCCTTGATGTCGTCGGGCGTGAAGCCGCCCTCGGCGAGCGCCGCACGCACGTGCAGGCGGAATTCGTCCCATTGCCCGAGCGCGACCATGGTGCCGATCACAAGCACGCGCCGCGTGCGCTCGTCGAAATGCGGCCGCGTCCAGATCTCGCCCCAGGCGTAGCGGGTGATCAGGTCCTGGAAGTCGGTGTTGAACGCATTGCGGTTCGCGATCGACTTGTCGACCCAGGCATTGCCCAGCACCTTGCGGCGCACGTTCATGCCGGCATCGCGGCGCTTCTGGTCGTCCATTGTTTCCTCCTTCGTCATTGCGAGCGCAGCGAAGCAATCCAGGATCTTTCCGCGGCCGCAGTCTGGATTGCTTCGCTGCGCTCGCAATGACGAGTTGTGAGATCAGCGCTGCGTCAGGAACCCCACCACCGCATCCGTGAACGCATGCGGCTGCTCGACGTTCGAAATGTGCGCGGCGTCGATGATGGTCATGCTGGCGCCGGGAATGTTGGAGCGGATCAATTCGGCCGCCGAGATCGGCGTCGCCGCGTCGTGGCGGCCGGCGATCACCAGCGTCGGGCTCTTGATCTTCGGCAGCAGCGCGCGCTGGTCCAGCGTCGACAGCGCCTCGCAGCAGGCGAGATAGCCTTCAACGGGTGACGCCAGCAGCATCGCTTTCATCTTTGCGGTGATCGCAGGCTCGCGCTCGCGGAAATCCTGGGTGAGCCAGCCCGCGATCACGGCGTCCGCGACCGCGGCGATGCCGCCTTTTTTCACCGCCTCGATCCGTTCCAGCCATCGGGTCGGCTCGGCATAATAGCAGGAGGTGTTGGCGAGGATGAGCTTGCCGAACCTTTCGGGCGCGTTGGCGCCGAGCCATTGCCCGACCATGCCGCCCATCGACAGGCCGCACCAGTGCACCTTCTCGATGTTGAGATCGTCGAGGATCGCGAGCACGTCGCGGCCGAAGCGCTCCATCGTGTAGGGGCCGGGCGGAACGTTCGACTTGCCGTGGCCGCGGCGGTCGTAGCGGATGACGCGGAACACCTGCGTCAGCGCCTTCATCTGCGGCTCCCACATCTGCAGCGTGCAGCCGAGCGAGTTCGACAGCATCAAGGTCGGCCCGCCGTCGCGGCCTTCGACGGAGACGTTGAGGAGGCATCCGTCGGCATCGATCATGGGCATGCGGCGTCTCCGTTCTGGAGCATGATCCGGAAAAGTGTGGAGCGGTCTTCCGACAAGATCATGCTCAAACAATTAGTCTTGATCGAGGTTATCGAGCAGGCGGTCGATCAGCGCCTGTGACGCCCCTTGATAGGCCATCGGCTCGAACAATGCCGCAATTTTTTCCGGCGTCAGGTGCGCGGTGACTTGCGAATCGGCCGACAGCACCTCGCGCAGATGCTTCTTCTCGGCGACGGCGCGCTTGCTCGCGGCCTCGACGAGATGATGTGCGTCGCTCTTGCCGATGGCTTCGGCGAGCGCGAAGGTCACGGCCTCCGCCATGATCAGCCCGTGCGTCGCATCGAGATTGCTGCGCATGCGGGCCGCATCGACCTCGAGACCCTCGGCGATGTCGACGACGGCAGCCAACGCGCCGGAGGTGACCAGCATCAATTGCGGCAGCGTCGGCCATTCCGCGTGCCAGGGGCCGGCGCTGCGTTCGTGGTCCTGCACCTGGGCGGCGAAGATCGTCGCGGCGAGCTGCGGGGCCATGGTGGCGGCGCCCAGCGCGCTTGCGGCGGCGACCGGGTTGCGCTTGTGCGGCATGGTCGAGGAGCCGCCGCGGCCTTCGCCGGCCGGCTCGAACGCTTCGGCGACGTCGGTCTGCATCAGCAGCGAGACGTCGCGCGCGATCTTGCCGCAGCTGCCGGCGAGAATGGCAAAGCAGGATGCAGCCTCGGCGATGCGGTCGCGATGGGTATGCCAGGGCGCCTCGGGCAGCGGCAGGTTCAGCTCCTGTGCCAGCCGTTCGGCCACCGCGAGCCCCTTGTCGCCGAGCGCAGCGAGCGTGCCGGCGGCGCCGCCGAATTGCAGGGCGAGGCCCTCGCGGGAGAGCCGCCGCAGGCGGCAGCGGGCGCGGGCAAGGCTCGAGGCGTATTCGGCGGCCTTCAGCCCGAATGGCATCGGCAGCGCGTGCTGGAGCCAGGTCCGCGCCACCATCGCGGTGTTGCGATGGCTGCGCGCCAGCGCGGCAAAGCCCTTGATGGCGCGGCTGAGGTCGGCGTCCAATGCCGCGATGCCGGCGCGCAGGGTCAGCATGGTCGCGGTGTCGATGACGTCCTGGCTGGTCGCGCCCCAATGCACGTAGCGCGCGGCCTCCGCGTCATTCTTGCCGACATTGGCGGTCAGCATCTTGACCAGGGGAATCGCGAGATTGCCCGATCGCGTCGCGGCCTCGGCCAGTGCGGCGAGGTCGAAGCCATCGGCCTTGCACGCCGCCTCGATCGGTCCGACGGCGGATGCCGGAATCACCGCCGTGGCGGCCTCGGCGCGTGCCAGGGCTGCCTCGAAATCGAGCATGTTCTGCAGGGTCGACCGGTCGTCGCAGATCGCGCGCATGGCGGCGCTCGACAGCATCGGTGCGAGCAGGGGGGAGATGGATGTGCTCATGTTGCGCGCGACCTAATCATCATGGCCCGGCCCTGCCAATCCCCCACCGCCCGCACACGTCATTTTGCAGTTGCGAATATGCATTGCACGTGACCGGGCGCCGGCCTTTTCTTTGCCGCGTCGCTGCGTTACTTGATCAGCACTATAGTTGCGCGATCCGGGAGGCACCCTCATGGCCATGACGATGAACGGCGAAGTCCAGCTTGCGGCGCCGCGCGAGGCCGTGTGGGCCAAGCTCAACGATCCCGAGGTGCTGAAGGCGTGCATCCCCGGCTGCGAGGAGCTGGAGAAGACCGACGACGGCGGCTTCCGCGCGACGGCGAAAATGAAGGTCGGGCCGGTGTCGGCGCGCTTCAAGGGCAAGGTCACGCTGTCCGATCTCGACCCGCCGAACGGCTACAAGATTTCCGGCGAGGGCGAGGGCGGGGTGGCCGGATTCGCCAAAGGCGGCGCGGCGGTCAGGCTCGCCGAGAAGGACGGCGGCACGCTGCTCTCTTACGATGTCGAGGCGCAGATCGGCGGCAAGTTGGCGCAGCTCGGCCAACGCCTTATCAACGGCGCCGCCAAGAAGCTGGCCGACGAGTTTTTCGCGAACTTCGCCAAGGCGGTGCAGGGCTGAAGGTCCAATACCTTTAGCATAGCGCCTTCGGCATGGCGCCTTGCGCCCTGGGCGATGTTGCCCCGGGGCATAATGGCCCATATGATGGGTTGGAATAATTATAAGAACCGCTTCGACGGGACCCGTTGGGGCGCTGATAGAGAGTGCTTATGGCAAAAATCTCCCTCATCGTGAACGGCAATCCTGTGACGGCCAACGTCGATCCCCGCACGCTTCTGGTGCAATTCCTGCGCGAGAATCTGCGGCTGACGGGCACCCATGTCGGCTGCGACACCTCGCAGTGCGGCGCCTGTGTCGTGCATCTCGACGGCAAGGCCGTGAAGTCCTGCACCACGCTTGCGGTGATGGCGGACGGTCACGAGGTCAAGACGATCGAGGGGCTCGCTGCCGATGGCGCGCCGCTGCATCCGATGCAGGAGGCCTTCCGCGAGCACCACGGCCTGCAGTGCGGCTTCTGCACGCCCGGCATGATCATGACCGCGATCGACATCGTGCACCGCAAGGGTCACGAGCTCGACGACCACACCATTCGCGAGGAGCTCGAAGGCAATCTCTGCCGCTGCACGGGCTACCAGAACATCGTGGCGTCGATCTCCGCCGGCGCCAAGGCGATGGCGAAATCCGATCTCGCGTAACGCGCACCCCGCGATCAGGACATTCAAATGTACGAATTCAAGTATCATCGCCCCGGCACCGTGCGCCAGGCGGCCAACCTCCTGGTGAAGAACGAGGACGCCAAGGTGATCGCCGGCGGTCACACGCTGCTTCCCGTCATGAAGCAGCGCCTCGCGAGCCCCCCGCATCTGGTCGACCTCTCCCACATCGAGGGGCTCAACACGATCGAGATGAAGGGCCGCTCGCTGGTGATCGGCGCCACCGCCAAGCACGCCGAGGTCGCGACCTCCGCCATCGTCGGTGAGGCGATCCCGGCGCTGGCGAATCTCGCCGGCGGAATCGGCGATCCCGCCGTGCGCCACAGGGGCACGATCGGCGGCTCGCTCGCCAACAACGATCCGACGGCCGACTATCCCGCCGCGGTGCTCGCGCTCGGCGCCACCATCGTCACCAACAAGCGTCGCCTCAAGGCGGAAGAGTTCTTCCAGGGCCTGTTCACGACCGCGCTCGAAGCGGACGAGATCATCACCAAGGTGATGTTTCCGCTGCCGAAGAAGGCCGCCTACGTCAAGTTCCGCAACCAGGCCTCGCGCTATGCGCTGGTCGGCGTGTTCGTGGCGCGGCGTCCGTCGGATGTGCGCGTTGCCGTCACCGGTGCGGGCTCCGAAGGCGTGTTCCGCGTCACCGCATTCGAGGAGGCCCTGAAGAAGCGCTTCGCCTCGAAGGCGCTGGAGGGCATCGCGGTACCGGCGGAAGGCCTCAACAGCGACATCCACGGCAGCGCCGAATACCGCGCGCATCTCATCGGCGTGCTGACGCGCCGCGCCGTCGACGCCGCCAATGCCAAGGAATGAGCTGGCCTCATTCCTCGATCCAGACCTGTCCCGGTGAGGGCGTAGCGAGACTGGCTTTTTCATGACTTCAGCGGCCACTTCTTCCGGTGCTTTGCCGGCATCGGTCGATGCGATGCTCGAACTCCTGACGTCGCGCGGCTATCTGGCCGAGCGCTCGCTGGCGACGGTGACGTATCTGTCGCTGCGCATGGGCCGGCCGCTGTTCCTGGAAGGCGAGGCCGGCGTCGGCAAGACCGAGATCGCCAAAGTGCTCTCGGCGGCGCTGGGGCGGAAGCTGATCCGCCTGCAGTGCTATGAAGGCCTCGACGTCTCCTCGGCGGTCTACGAGTGGAACAGCGCCGCGCAGATGATCGCGATCCGGATGGCGGAAGCCGCCGGCGACACCGATCGCGATCAGCTGTCGAGCGACATCTTCGCCGATCGCTACATGATCAAGCGGCCGCTGCTCCAGGCGCTGGAGCCCGATGTCGCCGGCCCGCCGGTGCTGCTGATCGACGAGCTCGACCGCGCCGACGAGGCGTTCGAGGCGTACCTGCTCGAGATCCTCAGTGACTTCCAGGTGACCATCCCCGAATTCGGCACGGTGAAGGCACCGCACCCGCCGATCGTCATCATCACCTCCAACCGCACCCGCGAGATTCACGACGCGCTGAAGCGGCGCTGCCTCTATCACTGGGTCGACTATCCCGCCGCCGAGCGTGAGCTCGCGATCGTCAAGACGCGCGTGCCCGGCATCTCGGCCAAGCTGTCGCAGCAGGTCGTGCGCTTCGTGCAGGCGCTGCGCAACCAGGACTTCTACAAGTCGCCGGGCGTCGCCGAGACCATCGATTGGGCCACCGCCCTGTCCGAGCTCGATGCCCGCTCGCTGACCCCGCAAGTGGTCGGCGACACGCTGGGCGCGCTGCTCAAGTACCAGGACGACATCACCCGCATGCAGGGCGAGACGCTGCAGAAGGTGCTGAAGGACGCGACGAGCGAGAATTGATCTCGCGTCAGATTGAGTTCGTCATTCCGGCGCGCGTAGCGCGAGCCCGGAATCCATTGGGCCGCAGAGTCGGTGGATGGATTCCGGGCTCGCGCCAAGTGGCGCGCCCCGGAATGACGGAGCGAGGATAGACCATGGCCATCAACCACCTTGCCCCCGAACAGACCGAGCAATTCGCCGACAACATCGTCGGCTTCGCCCGCGCGCTGCGTGCCGCCGGCATGCCGGTCGGGCCGGGCGCAGTCATCGATGCCATGAGCGCGCTGCAGGTGATCGACATCGGCAACCGATCCGACGTCTTCACCACGCTGGAGGCGATCTTCGTCAAGCGTCACGAGCATGCGCTGATCTTCAAGCAGGCCTTCAACCTGTTCTTCCGTGCCTCGGAAGAGTGGAAGCACATGCTGGACTCGGTGCCGCTGCCGGAGGAGGCCAAGAAGAAGCCGAAAGCCGGCGCCCGCCGCGTCCAGGAGGCGATGTCACAGCCGCGCATGACCGAGACGCCGCAGCACCAGGAGCAGGATTTGCGCCTGTCGGTTTCCGACAAGGAGATCCTGCAGAAGAAGGATTTTGCGCAGATGAGCGCGGCGGAGATCGCCGAGGCGCTCCGTGCCGTCGAGCGGATGCATCTGCCGCAGGCCGAGCTCTTGACGCGCCGGCAACGGCCCGATCCCCGCGGCCTGCGCCTCGACCTGCGGCGCACGCTGCGCGCATCTTTGCGCACCGGCGGCGACATCATCGACATCCGTCGCCTCGGGCGGATCGAGAAGCCGGCGCCGATCGTGGCGCTGCTCGACATCTCGGGCTCGATGAGCGAATACACCCGCCTGTTCCTGCACTTCCTGCACGCCATCACGGATGCCCGCAAGCGGGTCTCGGTGTTCCTGTTCGGCACGCGCCTCACCAATGTCAGCCGCGCGCTGCGCCAACGCGATCCGGACGAGGCGCTGGCGAGCTGCTCGGCGTCGGTAGAGGACTGGGCTGGCGGTACCCGCATCTCGGCCTCGCTGCATAACTTCAACAAATTGTGGGCGCGGCGGGTGCTGAGCCAGGGCGCCATCGTGCTCCTGATCTCCGACGGGCTGGAACGGGAGGCCGATTCCAGGCTCGCCTTCGAGATGGACCGGCTGCACAGGTCCTGCCGGCGGCTGATCTGGCTGAACCCGCTGTTGCGGTTCGGCGGCTTCGAGGCCAAGGCGCAGGGCATCAAAATGATGCTCCCCCACGTTGACGAATTCCGCCCGGTACATAATTTGAGTTCGATCCAGGAGCTGATCACCACGCTCTCCCAGCCGCTGCCCCCGCATCACCGCAGCCTGATCCGCTCCGCAGCTTGAGAGGCCAGCCATGCTCGATCGCGACGAGGACATCCTGAAGGCGGCGGAGGACTGGCAGAAGGCCGGCCGTGGCGTCGCGCTGGCGACGGTTGTGGAGACCTGGGGCTCGGCGCCGCGCCCGGCGGGCTCCAGCCTCGTCATCAACGACGAGGGCACCTTTCTGGGCTCCGTGTCCGGCGGCTGCGTCGAGGGCGCCGTGGTCACCGAAGCCATGGATGTGATCCAGAGCGGCAAACCGAAGATGCTGGAGTTCGGCGTCGCCGACGAGACCGCCTGGAATGTCGGGCTGTCCTGCGGCGGCACCATCCGCGTCTTCGTCGAGAAGGTCGGCTAGCCGTGAAGCTCGATATCCTGCACGAACTCAATGCCGAGCGCGCGGCGCGCCGGCCAGTCATCCTGGTGACGGACACCGAGAGCGGCGAGCAGCGCCTGGTGAAGGCGCAGGATTTCGCCAGGGATCCGCTGCGCGCCGAGCTGGACAAGCAGCTTCGCATGGGCAAGAGCGCCAGTGTCGAGGCTGGCGGCAAGAAGCTGTTCCTCAACGTCTACGCCCCGACGGCAAAGCTCGTCATCGTCGGCGCGGTCCATATCAGCCAGGCGCTGGCGCCGCTGGCGCGCTCGCTCGGTTATGACGTCACCGTGGTCGATCCACGCACGGCCTTCGCGAGCCCGGAGCGCTTTCCGGACATTCCGCTGATCGCCGAATGGCCTGACGCGGCGCTGCCGCCGCTCAACGTCGATGCCTACACGGCGTTCGTCGCGGTGACTCACGATCCCAAGATCGACGACCCCGCGCTGCTGCACGCCTTCGAGCGCAACTGCTTCTATATCGGCGCGCTCGGCTCGCGGAAGACGCATGCCAAGCGTGGTGACCGGCTGCGGGCGCAGGGCGCCAAGGAAAGCGACATTGCGCGCATCCACGCGCCCATTGGGCTAGCGATCGGTGCGGTCTCGCCATCCGAGATCGCGGTGGCGATCATGGCCGAGATCACGGCGGTGCTTCGGCTGCCTTCCAAGGAAAAAGAAGAAGCGGCATGAAGTTCGGCCCGGCGAGCCCGAGGGATGCGATCGGTGGGGTGACCGTCCACACCCTGCGCCAGGGATCGCTGGTGCTGAAGAAGGGCACGACGATCGGGCCTGCCGAAGTCGAGGCGCTGGAGCGCGCCGGCATCAAGGACATCGTCGTGGTGCGCATGGAGGCGGGCGACGTCTCCGAAGACGTTGCGGCCGCCAGCATCGCGCTCGCCATCGGCGGCGAGGGCATCCATGTCGAGCGCGCTTTCACCGGCCGCGCCAATCTGTTCGCCGCGCGAGCGGGCGTGCTGGTGATCGACCGCGCCGCGGTCGACCGTATCAACAACATCGACGAAGCCATCACCTTTGCGACGCTCGCCGCCTACAAGCCGGTGGTCGAGGGCGAGATGGTCGGCACCGTCAAGATCATCCCGTTCGGCGTCGAAGCGAGTTTGCGCGATGCCGCGGTGAAGGCGGCGGGCAAGGACGTGTTGAAGGTCGCGCCTTACGTGATCAAGCGCGTCGGCGTGGTCTCGACGCTGCTGCCGGGCCTGTCCTCCAAGGTGATCGACAAGACGCTGCGCGTCACCGCCGAACGGCTGGCCCCGGCCGGCGCTGGCATCATCGCCGAGCGCCGGGTCCCGCACGAGGAGCAGGCGCTGTCGGCCGCGATCAAGGAATTGCTTGGGCTCGGCGCCGAGCTCGTGATTGTGTTCGGCGCATCCGCGATTGCCGATCGCCGCGACGTCATTCCGGCAGCCGTCACCGGGATCGGCGGCGAGATCGAGCATTTCGGCATGCCGGTCGACCCCGGCAATCTCTTGCTGATCGCCCGCGCCGGCGACGTGCCGGTGCTGGGCGCGCCGGGCTGCGCGCGCTCACCGGTCGAGAACGGTTTTGACTGGGTCTTGATGCGGCTTCTCGCCGGCATCGAGGTGACGCGGTCCGAGCTGATGGGCATGGGCGTCGGCGGCCTCCTGATGGAGATCGTGACGCGGCCGCAGCCGCGCGCCAAGCCGGAGACCGAGGGCAACAGCGAGGTCGCGGCGATCGTGCTCGCGGCGGGCCGCTCGACCCGGATGGGCGGGCCGAACAAGCTGCTCGCCGAGCTCGACGGCAAGAAGCTGGTGCGCCTCGCGACCGAGCAGGCGCTGGCCTCCAAGGCATCCGAAGTGATCGTCGTCACCGGCCATCAGGCCGAGCTGGTCGAGCAGGCGCTGCAAGGCCTGAAGGTGAAGTTCGTCCGCAATCCTGACTTCGCCGGCGGCATCGCAAGTTCTGTGAAGGCCGGGATCGCGGCCGTGCCCGAGACCTGCGACGGCGCCGTGGTGTGTCTCGGCGACATGCCGCTGATCGACGCCGGCCTGATCGACCGGCTCATCGACAGTTTCGCACCAGACCGCGGCAACCTCATCGTCGTGCCCGTCAGCGAGGGCCGTCGCGGCAACCCCGTGCTGTGGTCGCGGCGCTTCTTCAAGGAGCTGATGACGCTCGACGGCGACATCGGCGCGCGGCATTTGATCGCCAAGCACACCGAGGCCGTCGCCGAGGTGCCGGTGGACGGCGAGAGCGCCTTCCTCGACATCGACACCCCGCAGGCATTGGAAGCGGCAAGACGCGGATGAGGGTGCCGTAGGGTGGGCAAAGGCGCGCCGCGCCGTGCCCACCGTCTCGTCATTGCGATCGACAATTCGTGGGCACGCTGCGCTTTGCCCACCCTACGGCGCCTCCCAAGCCTCCCGATTTCAACGCCTCATTCACCATCTGGAAACGACCGCCGCTTAGAGTTGCCCCGACCTGCCTTGGGGGGAGGGGTTTTTCCATGGCTTCGAACGTCGTCGCGCGCCGTTGCGCGATGTTTTTCTTTGCGCTCTCCGTTTGCGTCGCCGGGGCTCGCCACATCACGGATGCGCACGCGGCCGGCGCGTTTGCAGTCGGCAAGTGCGGCGCCTACGGCCAGGCCTTTGACTATGGCCACGAGCACGAGGCGCGTGCGGCGGCCCAGAAGCAATGCAAGGGCGATTGCACCACCGTGACGATGAAGCGCGCCTGCGCCGCGATGTCGGTCGATATGACGAATCCGTGCGGCGCCTATGGCTACGCCGTCAAGCCGAAGATCTCGGCCTCGCTCAATGCCGCTACGCGCGAATGCTACAAATACGGCGGCAAGGAGTGCGTGATCCGCGCCTGGGCCTGCGACGCGAAGGGCTGATTTCTCTTGGTGGGGTGATTTCCTCGAGCGTTGATTTCGTCGAGTGTTGATTTTTTCTTGCCGTCATTCCGGGGCGATGCGTAGCATCGAGCCCAGAATCCATCGTGCTACAGAGCAGGTGGATGGATGGATTCCGGGCTCGCGCCAAGTGGCGCGCCCCGGAATGACAATCGAGGGAACACATGCAGTTCGACACCAAGATCGCGGTCGTGATCCGTACCGATCTTCAAGCCTGGCAAAAGCTCAACGTCGCGTCCTTCCTCACCAGCGGCATCGCCGCGGCCTTTCCGGAATGCATCGGCGAAGCCTATGAGGACGCCTCGGGCACCAAGTATCATGCGCTGATCGGCCAGCCGATTCTGATCTACGGCGCCGATGGTCCTGCATTGTCGCGCGCGCTGGACCGCGCGCTCACCCGCAACGTCGAGGCGGCTGTCTACACCGAGGACATGTTCAAGACGACGCATGATGCCGCCAATCGCGAGGCGGTGAGGGCGGTTGCACGCACGGATCTCAATCTCGTCGGCATCGCCATGCGCGCCGAGCGCAAGGTGATCGACAAGATCGTCGACGGGTTGAAGTTCCATAGTTAGTCGCACCGCTCAAAAGCTCCCACATCGTCATTGCGAGCGAAGCAAAGCAATCCAGAATCGTTTGGCGCAGGTTTTCTGGATTGCTTCGTCGCTTCGCTCCTCGCAATGACGGAGTGCGTGCTCACCCCGGCGGCATGCCCTCGAATTTCATCAGGCCAGCGTCGAGAGGGTCCCACTCGTGGCCGCGAGCGGCGAAGGTCACCGCCTGCGGCTTATAGCGGGCGGGCTCGTCGAGGCTTGCCGCGCGGATCGTGAAGACGTCCGGCTGCGCGGCGAAGGTCATGTAGACGGCCACGCCGCATTGTGTGCAGAAGCCGCGCGTCTTCACCTTGCCGCTGTCGGCGACCATGTCCCAGCGCCTCGCATCGCCCGTCAGCGTGACACCTGCGCGCGCGAAGGTCGCGTACGAGCCATGGCCGCTGCCGCTTTCCCGCTGGCAGTCCCGGCACTGGCAGTGATTGCTGAAGAGGGGCTCCCCTTCGATCGAATAGCGGATGGCGCCGCAGGCGCAGCCGCCGGTATAGGGCTTTTCCATCGCGATATCTCCCACTCAACCTTCGCCGCTGATCTCATCGAGCTTGCGAACGACCTTCTTCCAGCCGCCGCTCATCACCGTGTAGGCCGACTCGTTCCTGGGCAGGACGAAGCCCGCATGGACGAGGCGGATCCGCGTGCCGGCTTCGACCGGGGTGAGGGACCAGGTCACGACGGTGTCGAGCGGTGCGCCATAGCCGGTGTTGCGGTCGTCGCCGCCCTTCCAGGCGTAGACGAGGCGCCTGAAAGCCACGACCTCCAGAACCCGGCAATGGATCACGCCGTCCCATTTGCCGCCCGGGGTGGTCTGGAAGGTGAAGGCCTTGCCTTCGACGGCTTCAAAGCCGGTCGGCTGCATCAGCCAGCGCCCGATCAGCTGCGCGCTGGTCAGCGCCTTCCAGATCGTCTCGGCTGTGTGAGGGAAGACCTCGTCGACGACGATGTCTCTTGTGTCGGCTTTCAACGCGGCAGCACTCACGGGTCGATCTCCTTCAAGAGGTCACGCAGGTTCTGGAAACGCTCGCGCCAGAAGACGCCGTAATGGTCCATCCAGGTGACCAGCGGCTCGAGTCCTTGCGGCGCGGCGCGGTAGTAGACGTTGCGGCCCTCGGCGCGCTCGGCGACGAGGCCAGCCTGCTTCAGCGACTTCAGGTGCTGCGAGATCGCGCCCTGGGTCACGCCGCTGCCGCGCGTCAGATCGGCGACGCTGATCTCCTTGCTGTCGAACACGCGCTCGAACACGGCGCGGCGGGTCGGATCGGCAAGGGCGCGCATCACGGTGGTGACGCTGTTTCGGGCGGCTTCGATCATGTCGTTAAATTAGTGAATGCTAATGCATTAGTCAATACTAATTCGTCGGGTGGCCTGCTTTGTGGTCTTGACTATGACTGACTAGTCAGTCATAAATTTCAAATGACGAAGAAACCGACCAAAGCCGCCTTGCCCTCTGCGGCCCCCCACGCGACCGGCCCTGCGTCTGCAGGCCCCGACGCGGCACCTGCCTCGAACCGCGCCACGCGTGCGGCGGAGCGGCGTGCGGCGATCGTCGAGGCGGCGATGGAGGAGTTCATCGCGCGCGGCTTTGCCGCGACCAGGCTCGACGACATCGCCAAGCGCGCCGGCGTCGCCAAGGGCACGATCTACCTGCACTTCAAGGACAAGGAGTCGATGTTCGAGGAGCTGGTGCGCATCGTCATCGTTCCCGTGGTCGCACGGCTGACCACGCTGCCGCCGCCGGCGGGCTCGGTGCGCGACCTCGTCGAGACCTTCGCCGGCAACTTCCTGAAGGAGGTGATCGGCACCAGGCGCGGCGATCTGGTGCGCCTGATCGTGGCGGAGGGGCCGCGCTTTCCGTCGGTCGCCGACTTCTACTACCGCGAGGTGGTCTCGCGCGGGGTCGCCGCGATGCGCGCGCTGATCGAGCTCGGCATCGCCCGCGGCGAGATCCGGCAGAAGGATCTCGCGCGCTATCCGCAGATCCTGGTCGCGCCCGCGATGATCGCCGTGATCTGGCAGAGCTTGTTTGCGCGGCATGCGCCGCTCGACGCGCAGGAGATGCTGCGCGTGCATCTCGATTTGATTTTTGGCGAACGGAGGACGACATGAGGTCGTCGCAAACAATTTCTGTTCTGGCATTGCTCGCTGTGCTCGCAACCGGGCTTGCCGGGTGCAAGGAGAAGCGCGATCCCGGCTTCCAGGGCTGGGTCGAGGCCGACATGATCTTCGTCAGCCCGGACGAAGCCGGGCGGGTCACCAAGCTCAACGTCCGCGAGGGCGACGAGGTCAAGGTCGGCGATCACCTCTATTCCGTCGATGACGATCTTCAGCTTGCCGACCTCAACCAGCAGAAGGCGACGCTCGCGAACGCGCAGCAGACCTATGACCGTGCGGCCTCGCTGAACAAGACCGGTTCGGGCACGCAGGCCAATCTCGATTCCGCCGTGTCCGCCTTGCGCGTCGCGGAGGCGCGGGTGGCGACCTCGGAGACGCGGATGGCGCGGCGCAAGGGCTTCGCGCCCGTCGCCGGCACCATCCAGCAGATCTATTTCCGCGAAGGCGAGATGGTGGCGGCGCAGCGGCCGGTGCTCTCGATCATGCCGCCCGGCAACATGAAGCTGCGCTTCTTCGTGCCGGAGACCGAGTTGCCGAAGCTCGCGATCGGCGACACGGTGCGCGTCTCCTGCGACAATTGCGCCGCCGATCTCACCGCGAAGATCTACTTCATCGCGACTTCGGCCGAATACACGCCGCCCGTCATCTACAGCCTCGAGGAGCGCAACAAGCTGGTCTATCTGATCCAGGCGCGACCCTCGCGGCCCGATGCCTTGCGCGTCGGACAGCCGATCGACGTCTACCTCAACCCGAAGACACCGGTGGCGGACAAGCGATGAGCAACGGCAACGGCATCGCCATCGACGTCAAAGGCCTGACGAAATCATTCGGCGGACGCGAAGTCGTGCACGATCTGTCGATGCAGGTGAAGCGCGGCTCGATCTACGGCTTCCTCGGTCCCAACGGCTCGGGCAAGACCACGACCATCCGCATTCTTTGCGGCCTGCTCACGCCTGATAGCGGCGAGGGCACCTGCCTCGGCTACGACATCCGCCGCGATGCCGAGAAGATCAAGCGCCAGGTCGGCTACATGACGCAACGCTTCAGCCTGTACCAGGACCTCTCGGTGCGCGAGAACCTCGAATTCGTCGCGCGGCTCTATGGCCTCACCGACGCGCGCGGCGCGGCGCGCGACATGATCCAGCGGCTCGGGCTCTCCGGGCGCGAAGAGCAGCTCGCCGGCGAGCTCTCCGGCGGCTGGAAGCAGCGGCTGGCGCTCGGCGCCTGCACGCTGCCCAATCCACAATTGCTGCTGCTGGACGAACCGACCGCCGGCGTCGATCCCAAGGCGCGGCGCGATTTCTGGAACGAGATCCACGCGCTCGCCGCCGAGGGCCTCACCGTGCTGGTCTCGACCCATTACATGGACGAGGCCGAGCGCTGCCACGAGATCGCTTACATCGCCTACGGCTACCTGCTGGCGCACGGCACGGTGGAGGAGGTGATCGCGAAATCGGCGCTGACGACCTACACCGTCACGGGCGACGACCTCAACGAGCTTGGCGCCGCGCTCACGGGCAGGCCCGGCATCGACATGGTGGCTCCGTTCGGCACCTCGCTGCATGTGTCCGGCCGCGACGTCCCGGCGCTCGAAGCCAGCATTGCGCCCTGGCGCGAGAAAAGCGGGCTGCACTGGCAGAAGTCGCAGCCCTCGCTCGAAGACGTGTTCATCGAGCTGATGGGCCGCTCCAAGGACAATTTCCAATGAGCGCAGTCGACCATCCTGCACCACGGCGCGAAATCCGCGAGCGCTTCGGCTTTTTGCGGCGCTCCTACGCGATGCTGATCAAGGAGTTCATCCAGCTGAGGCGCGACCGCGTCTCGTTCGCGATGATCGTGATGCTGCCGGTGATGCAGCTGATGCTGTTCGGCTATGCCATCAACACCACGCCGCACCATCTGCCGAGCGCGGTGCTGCTCCAGGAGGATTCCGATCTCGCCCGCTCGATCCTGAAGGCGCTGGAGAACACCGCCTATTTCCGCTTCCTCTACGAGGTGCACGACGTCGATGATTTCGACAATCTCCTGAAATCGGGCAAGGTGCTGTTCGGCGTCGAGATCCCGCGCGGCTTCGAGCGGGCGGTGCGGCGCGGCGACAGGCCGGCGCTGCTGGTCGCGGCCGACGCCACCGATCCGGTCGCGGCGAGCGCGGCGATCGGCTCGCTCGGCATGGTCGTGCAGACGGCGCTCAAGCACGATCTCTATATCGGCGATCCCCCGGAGATGCCGTTCGAGATCCGCGCCCATGCCCGCTACAATCCGGCAGCTAGCTCCAGCCTCAACATCGTGCCGGGGCTCGTCGGCACCATCCTGACCATGACCATGCTGATCTTCACCGCGCTCTCGGTGACGCGCGAGGTCGAGCGCGGCACCATGGAGAGCCTGCTATCGATGCCGATCAAGCCGGTCGAGGTGATGTTCGGCAAGATCATCCCTTACGTGCTGGTCGGCTTCGTCCAGGCCTTCCTGATCATCGGCATCGGCGTCGGCCTGTTCGGCGTGCCCGTGCTCGGCAATCTCGTTCTGCTGGCGCTGCTCTCGACGCTGTTCATCACCACCAATCTGTCGATCGGCTACACGATTTCGACGTTGGTGCAGAACCAGCTCCAGGCCATGCAGATGTCGATGATGTTCTTCCTGCCGAGCATTCTGCTCTCCGGCTTCATGTTCCCGTTCGCAGGCATGCCGGCCTGGGCGCAATATCTCGGCGAGGCCTTGCCGCTGACCCATTATTTGCGAATCGTCCGCGCCATCATGCTGAAGGGCGCGACCATGCAAAATTTGCATTTCGACGCGCTGGCGCTGGCGGCCCTGATGCTGCTCGCCATGACCGTCGCCGTGACGCGCTTCCGCCGTACGCTGGATTGAGGCACAATACCCCGGAATCGAGGGGTGGAATGGCCAAGTTTGCGAGCAGGAAAGCGCGGCAGCATGCCGCCTTGTCGGAGGACTTCGAGCGCGAGCTGACGCGGGAGGTGCTGCGCACCGAGCTGTTGCGGGTGCGGGCATTGATCGCGACCGGCTGCGTCATGACGCTGTTCCTCACCGCGGTCTATTTGGTCGATCCCGCCGTGGTGAACCGGGTCTGGCGCGGCACCGAGGGGCTCGCCGAAGTCTACGGCCTGCTCGTCGGCTTCATTTTGTTCGAGGTCTGGGTCCACACCCAGATCAGGAAGAACCTTCGCCTCGATCGCGACGTGCCGGTGGCCAGGCGCTATATCGGCACGCTGATCGAGACGTCGCTGCCGACCTTGATCCTCATCCTGCAGATCCGGACCATGGGCGCGACCCAGGCCCTCGGCTTCGCCGTGCCGCTGATGTATTTCATTTTCGTTATCCTCTCGACGCTGCGGCTCGATTTCTGGCTCTCGACCTTCACCGGCTTCGTCGCTGCTGCCGAGCTGTTCGCGGTCGCACTGGTCTACGATCCCTCGAGCAGCATCGGCGAGCCCCAGCTCTATTTTCACGCCGTCCGCAGCACCATCATCCTGATCTGCGGCGTGCTCGCGGGCGCTGTCGGCGCGCAATTGCGGCGGCAGTTCGCCGCGAGCATCGCGGCCGCCACCGCGCGCGACCGGGTCACCAATCTGTTCGGCCAGCACGTCTCGCCGCAGGTGGTGGAGCGGCTGATGACGGCAGGGCCGCGCACCAGCGGCGATGTCCGCCGCGTCGCAGTGATGTTCGTCGATTTCCGCGGCTTCACGACCGGCGCGCAGTCGCGTACGCCACAGGAGGTGGTCGACCGGCTCGACGGCGCCTTCGCCGTGCTGGTCGACATTCTCGACCGCGAGGGCGGCATCGTGAACAAGTTCCTGGGCGACGGCTTTCTCGCTCTGTTCGGCGCGCCGCTGGAAGCATCCGACGCCGCGCACCGCGCGGTCGCCGCCGGCCGCGAGATGCTGCGGGCGATGGATCGCATCAACGCGGAGAGCAGCTGGCCGCTGCGGATCGGCATCGGCATCCATTTCGGCGAGGTCGTCGCCGGCAATATCGGCTCGCCCCGGCGCAAGGAATACACCGTCATCGGCGACACCGTGAACTTCGCCTCGCGGCTTGAGGCGCTGAACAAGGATTTCGGCTCGCAGCTCCTGATCTCCGCATCCGTGCGCGAGGCGCTGGGTGCCGACGGCAGCGATGCGGTCGCGCTCGGCGAAGTCGAGGTGCGCGGCTACGAGCAGAAAGTGCCGGTGTTTCAGCTGGGGTAACGCGCATGACACATCGGTGCGCGCAGTTCTCTTTCATCCAAGCGATTGCTCCGATTGCACTCAATTTTGGGGCATGACGAGCGATGTTTCCGGCTTGTAGAGTGCTGCGCGATGCGGCCGGTTGCGGCCGCGACTTGCATGGGGGAAGTGCAGATGCAGCGCCGCTACATCACCGTCGACGTGTTCACCGACCGCGCCTTCGGCGGCAATCAGCTCGCCGTGGTGCTCGATGCCGGCGGGCTGACGACGCAGCAGATGCAGGCGATCGCGACCGAGTTCAACTATTCCGAGACCACCTTCGTGCTGCCGCCGCGCGACAAGGCCAATGATGCGGAGGTGCGCATCTTCACGCCGGTGCAGGAGCTCGACTTTGCGGGCCATCCCAATGTTGGCACCGCCTTTGTGCTGGCGTCGATGGCGAAGGAGCCGAAGCCGCGTCTGCTGTTCGAGGAGAGGGCCGGGCTCGTGCCGGTCGACATCGTGCGAGAGCACGGCCGGGTGACCAGAACCGAGCTCACCGCACCGCAGCCGCTGCAGCGGCTTGCGAGGCTGTCGGCTGCCGAAGCCGCCAGCTGCATCTCGCTCGCTGCGGAGGACGTCAAGACCGACAATCACGAGCCGCAGATCGTCACCGTCGGAAACGGGTTTCTGGTGTTGGAGCTGCATTCGCGCGAGGCGCTGAAGCGGGCCCGGCCCGACGCGGCCGCGTTCGGCAGGGTCTTGCCGCGCGACGGCGCCCGCTCGGTGTGGTTCTATACGCGTGACGTGCCCGCGGCGGAGGCGCCTTGCGAGCGCCAGGCGCGCATGTTCATGCGAGGATCCAGCGGTCTCGTCGAGGATCCCGCCACCGGCAGCGCCACGGTTGCCGCCGCCGCACTGTTCGCCGATCTCGATCCCGCGCGCGACGGTGAGCTGAGGCTCACAATCGGCCAGGGCTTCGACATGGGCCGCCCGAGCATCCTCTCGACGCGCGTGCGCAAGCAGGACGGCAAGATCGTCTCCGCCCATGTCGGCGGCGCTTGCGTGCAGATGATGGAGGGAACGTTTCGGTTGGCGGGAGAGGGGTAGGTTGTCATTCCGGGGCAGCGCGAAGCGCTGAGCCCGGAATCCATCGGGCAGCAGAGACGGTGGAGAAATGGATTCCGGGCTCGCGCCAAGAGGCGCGCCCCGGAATGACGGCGGGCAGTTACACCTGCCGCCCCGCCAAATTCTTCACCGCAACCCCATCGCGCTCCTCGATGATCTCCGCGATCATCTGGCGATGGCAATGGGTGTGGTCGCGCTCGTAGCAGAGCAGGCACACCGGGCCGGCCTTCTTCACCAGCGCCGAGAGCTCGTCCATCTCTTCTTTCGCCTGCGGCGTCTTCAGGTGTTTTGAATAGATCTTCTCGAGCACGTCGTATTGACCGCCGCGCGCGGCGAGGCGGCCTTCCTTCGGTGTGCCGAGCGCGGCGAGATGGACATAGCCGATGCCGCGCTCGTCGAGGCCTGCCGAAAGCTGCTTCTTGGAAAAGCCCGGCCGGCGCGACGACGTCACCGCGCGCACGTCGACCACGAGCTTGACGCCGGCCTGTTCCAGCTCGTCCAGCACGGCCTTGGGCGGCGTCTGCTCATAGCCGATGGTGAACAGCTTCTTCGCCTTTGCCATGTGAACCTCAGCTCACCCGCGCGATCAGTTCCATGGCGCCGTGGGGCGCGCGCACCTTGCCCTCGTGGATGACATAGGCGAACACGTCGCGCGGCTCCTTCTTCGGCTTGGCCTTGTCAACCTTCGGGAGGTCGTCGGGTTCACCGCCCGAAGCCCAGGCCTGAAAGCGCTCGGCCCAGGCATCGAGCTGCTTCGGCGGATAGCAGGTCTTGATCTCGTCATTGCCCTTCTGCAGCCGCGCATAGACGAAATCGCCGGCGACGTCAGCGATGGCAGGATATTTGCCGTGCTCGGCGAACACCACGGGCGTCTCGAACTCGCGGATCAGCGTCACGAAGTCCGGCGTGCAAAAGCTGTCGTGGCGGACCTCGACGACATGGCGCAGCGCGCGCCCCTCCAGCTTGCGCGGCAACAGCTCCAGGAACTTGCCGAAATCGGCGCCGTCGAACTTTTTCGTCGGCGCGAACTGCCACAGCACCGGCCCAAGATGATCGCCGAGTTCCAGCACGCCGGAATCGTAGAACCGCTTGATGGAATCGCCGGCCTCCGCGAGCACGCGGCGGTTGGTCGCGAAGCGCGGTCCCTTCACCGAGAACACGAAGCCCTCGGGCACCTCGCTCGCCCATTTGCGAAAGCTCTCCGGCTTCTGCGAGCCGTAGTAAGTGCCGTTGATTTCGATCGAGGTCAGCTTGGAGGCGGCATAGGACAGCTCCTTCGCCTGCGTCAGCTTCTCCGGATAGAACACGCCGCGCCAGGGCTCGAAGGTCCAGCCGCCGATGCCGATGAAGATGTTGCCGGATTTTTTGGACGCGGTTTTTGCTTTGGCCACGGGAGGATCTCGCATCGACGGGGAGGGATCTCATCCTAATCAAACCAGATGTGATTGGCCAGTTGGCCGGTGCGGTCTAAGCTCGCGTTGGGCCCGCGAAGAAGGAGAACAAGATGCGGATGCTGCCGGTGGGAGTCGCGCTCGTCATGATGACATCTGCTGCCATGACAAGTTCTGCCGTGGCGGATGACGACGACGCGAAGGGCGCGCAGAAGCTCGCCCAGCAGGGCCGCGACGATTACTGGCATTGCCTGGCGCGGGAATATTCGCGCGACTCCAATCAAGGCCTGTCGGAGCAGGATTTCGGCCGCTCGGTTGCGGGCGCCTGTCCGTCGGAGCGGCAATATTACCGGGTGGCGCTGCTCGACTATCTCACCACGCAGTATCCCGACATCGATGCCGGCGCCCATCTCGCCACCGCGAACAGGGCGGTGGAGGCGGCGCAGAAGGACATCGTGATGGCCTTCGTCAAGCACCGGCCGCCGGCGAAGTAGCCCGTCGCTAGTGCTGTCTGCGAGCTCTTCCGGCCGCGCGCGCATCCGTGGTATCAGTGGGCCGGTCTGGAGCGGGGATGGACTTGCATGTCGTCTGAGTCGGTGGGTGGCATTTTGGGGGCGATCGTCGCGGCGGTCGTGCTTGCGGTTGCCGTCGTGTTCGGGCCGATCGGTCAGTACGGCAAGCCGCCCAAGCCGGCGAAGGTCGAGCCCGCCCCGGTGGCACCGGCAGCCCCCGCCGCGCCCGCGCCGCGCGGGCCGATCATCCGGGAAGTGCCCAACCAATAGGGCATGAAAACCGGGTTTCCGCCCCTTGCGGAACGCCTTTGCCGTCCCCATCTAGCTTCTAACGGCGACGTTGAGCGTAAAGACCTCCGTCGCTGGAACGACCTTGGAATAGCTTAAAGCCTGCGCCGGATGTACGCGCGGCCCGCCGTTCCGGGGTCGTTGGCATTTTAGGGCCCTTTTCGGCCATTCCCCAGAACCCCGGCTTGGCAGCGCAGGATGCGGCGGATATACGCTGCCGTCATGAACGAAGCGATCAGACCGGGCATCGACAGCCAGGCTCAAGAGGGGCCGGAACTGTCGGTCATCGTCCCGACTTTCAACGAGCGCGACAACGTCACGGTGCTGTACCGGCGCCTGGAGGCGACGCTCGCCAACGTCGCCTGGGAGGTCGTATTCGTCGACGACAATTCGCCCGACGGCACCTGGGACGTCGTGCGCGAACTGGCGCAGCGCGACAGCCGCGTGCGCTGCGTCCGCCGCATCGGCCGCCGCGGCCTGTCGGGCGCCTGCATCGAGGGCATCCTCGCTTCCAGCGCGCCCTATGTGGCCGTGATCGATGCCGACCTCCAGCACGACGAGACGCAGCTGCCCAAGATGCTGTTGCTGCTCGCAAGCGATCAGGCCGACCTCGTCGTCGGCAGCCGCTACATCGAGGGCTACAAGAGCGAAGGCTTCAACAAGCAGCGCGCCGGCGCCAGCGCGCTCGCGACCGAGGTCGCCAAGAAGATGCTGCGGGTCGAGATTGCCGATCCCATGAGCGGCTTCTTCATGATCCGCCGCGACCGCTTCGAGCAGCTCGCACCGAAGCTCTCAGTGCACGGCTTCAAGATCCTGCTCGACATCGTCGCGACGGCGCATGGCAGCTTGCGGGCGGTCGAGATTCCCTACACCTTCGGCGCCCGCCAGCACGGCGAGAGCAAGCTCGATTCCATGGTCGCGCTCGACTTCCTCGGTCTCGTCTTCGCCAAGCTGACCAACGATGTCGTCTCGCTGCGCTTCATCCTGTTCGCGATGGTCGGCGGCTTCGGCCTCGTGGTGCATTTGACCACGCTGTTCATCGCGCTTCGCCTGTTCAACGCGCCATTCGCGGAGGCGCAGGCCGCCGGCGCCATCGTCGCCATGACCAGCAATTTCATCCTCAACAACTTCCTCACTTATCGTGACCAGCGGCTGAAGGGCTTTGCGCTGCTGCGCGGCCTGATCGCCTTCTACATCGTGTGTAGCGTCGGCCTGCTCGCCAATGTCGGCGTCGCCTTCTCGGTCTACGACCAGGAGCCGATCTGGTGGCTGGCCGGCATGGCCGGCGCGCTGATGGGCGTGGTGTGGAACTACGCGATGTCCGGACTGTTCGTCTGGCGCAAGAAATAGCGCGACATGGGCGGAGCTGACGCGCGGATCGTCCGCAATACCGCGCTGCTGATTCTCGCGCTGGTGGGATTGCGGCTCGTTGCAGCCGCGTTCACCCCGATCACGTTCGACGAAGCCTATTACTGGATGTGGTCGAAGAGCCTCGCCGGAGGCTATTACGACCACCCGCCGATGGTCGCTTATGTGATCCGCGCCGGCACCATGATCGCGGGCGATACCGAGCTCGGCGTCCGCCTCGTCTCGATCCTGCTGGCGCTGCCGATGAGCTACGCGGTCTATCGCTCCGCCGCGATCCTGTTCGGCGGCGCACGCGTGGCCGCGACCAGCGCCATCCTGCTCAATGTGACGCTGCTGGCTTCCGTCGGCACACTGATCGTCACGCCCGATGCGCCGCTGCTGGTCGCCTCCAGCTTCGTGCTGTTCTTCCTCGCCAAGGTGCTGGAGACGGGACGGGGCGCCTGGTGGCTCGCCGTCGGCGTGGCGGTTGGCGCGGCGCTGCTGTCGAAATACACCGCGATGTTCTTCGGGCCGGCGATCCTGATCTGGCTCGCATCCGTGCCAAAACTCCGGCGCTGGTTTCTCTCGCCCTGGCCCTATCTCGGCGGCCTCGTCGCCCTCGCACTGTTCTCGCCGGTGATCCTCTGGAATGCGGACCATCAATGGGTCTCGTTTACAAAGCAGCTCGGCCGCGCCAGGATCGAGGACTTCCGCCCCGTCTTCATCGCCGAACTCGTCCCGACCCAGATCGCGTTCGCAACGCCGCTGGTCTTCATCCTCGGCGCGATGGGCCTGCACGCGCTGACCTGGCAGCGCGCCGGGGCGCTGGCCTCGCGCGTGCTGATTGCGACCATGTTCTGGACCATCGTCGCCTATTTCGTCTGGCATTCGCTGCATGCCCGCGTTGAGGCCAACTGGTTTGCGCCGGTTTATCCGCCGTTTGTCATTGCCGCGGCCGTCGCAGCCAACCTCGCGCAGTGGAAGCCGCGTCAGCGGCGCCTCGTCGACTTTTGCCTGCGCTGGGCCGCGCCTGTGGGCATCGTCATGTTCGCAGCCTTGATTGTGCAGGCCAATACCGGCTGGTTGTCCGGATATCGCCGCGATGCCACCGTGCGCAGTGTCGGTGTCGGCTGGCGCGAGCTCGCGGCGGGAATCGAAGCGGTGCGCGCGCGCAGTGGTGCCACCTGTGTGCTCGCGCAGGATTACGGCACCACGAGCTGGCTCGCATTCTATCTGCCGCGCGGCACCTGCGTCGCGCAGCAAAGCCAGCGCATCCGCTGGATCAACATGAAAGAGCCCGATCCCAAGCTGCTCGCCGGCAAGCTGCTCTATGTCGACGAATTGCGCGCCGACGCCAATCCCGCCCTCAATGCTCTCTTTGCCAAGGTGACGCAGGTGGCGCAATTGCAGCGCAAGCGCGGGCCTCTCGTGGTCGAGACCTACGGCATCGACCTGCTGGAAGGTGCCAAGGGCGAGGTGCTGGACCGCTCGCCGCCGCCGGAAGCGCGGTAGCGCCTTAGAGCGGAATGGCTTTAGGTCGAATCGATTGCCGCGGGCTCGGTGCAACCTCTCCCGCTTGCGGGAGAGGTCGCGCCGAAGGCGCGGGTGAGGGTATTCTCCTCTAGGGGATTGTCCCATTGCGGAAACACCCTCTCCCCAACTCCCGCAAGCGGGAGAGGGAGCGCACCTCCGTCTTTGCAGCGATCGAGCCTCACTTCATCGCGCTTCAGCCCATCATCTCGGCCTTGGCCGCATCCTGGCCCGGCCCATCGCGATCGCGCCAGAACCAGACGGTCACGACGCCGGAGCGGCCGCGGACCTGGGCGAGCAGGGGGCCGGACAGAACGCCGTCGGGCGCGCCCTGGAAGTCGGCGGCATCCAGCAGCGTGTCGCTCAGCGCGAGGCGCGCATCGTTCTGGGCAGCGATCTCCATCAGCCGGCTTGCCACGTTGACGGTATCGCCCGTCGCCGTGATGTGCTGATGGCTTTCGCCGAGCCGCGAGGCGACGATCGGGCCGCAATGCGCGCCGATCTTGAAGCCGAGCTGACCTGCGATCGCTGGCGGCAGCGAGGCGATCCAGCCTGCCAGGCCGCGATGCAGATCGATCGCGCATTTCAGCGCGCGTGCCGAATCGTCGGGCATCGCGCGCGGCAGCCCGAACAGGATCATGGCGCCGTCGCCGAGGAAGCCGGTGATCATGCCGCCGCAATCGATCGCGGTCCGGTCGATCAGCGCATGAAACGCCTTCAGGATAACCGTGAGCTGGTCCGGATCGATCCGCTCGCTCAGACCGGTGAAACCGGAGAGATCGACGAACACCACGGCTGCGTCCTGCCGCACCGGCTTCGACAGGAAGTTCGGATCTCGCGCCAGCCAATCCTGCAGCGCCGGAGCCTGAAATTGCGCGAGCGACCTGCTCCGGGCGGCGAAATATTGCGTGCGGCGGCCCCCGGCCCACAGCTGCACGCCGGCAAAGACCGCAACCGGCGGCACGGCCGCGGCGAGCGTGGTCGCGGCGTTCAGCCAGACGCCATGCATGAACGCGAACAGGTTGAGCCCGGCCCAGGCGATCATCACCGCGGCCGCGGCCATGGTGCCGAGCGCGATGCGCCGCCAGGCGAGCAGGCCGACCAGCAGCATCGGCAGCAGGATCGCAATGAGCGCATCCGCAATGCGCACCCTGCGGTCACGAATGATGGCATCGCCAGCAACGAGATGCGTGATCGCGGTCGAGACCACCTCGACGCCGGGCATCAGGGAATCGAACGGCGTTGGATAGAAGTCGCCGCCGCCGGCGACGGAGGCGCCGATCACGACGATCCGGCCCTCGATGGCCGCGCGATCGAGCGTGCCGTCGAAGATGCTCTGTGCGCTGACGGTTCGGATGGTGCGGCGCGGGCCGTAATAGGTGATGGGCAATGAAAGATTGCTGTCGGTCGGCACCAGGCGATCGCCGAGCATGAGGTGGTCCGGCGCGACTGTCAGCGGCTTGTCGAGCGCGCGGGCTGCGACGCGCAACGGAAACGACAGCTCGACCTGGTCGCGCGTCCGGAACAGCATCGGCACCGCGAGCGGCGAGCCTGATTGCCCCGTCGCGACGTTGACGACGCCGACCTCGGCATGATCGGCAAATGCGGGCAACGGCTGCAGGAAGCGCTCGGCCTCGGGCAGCACGGCCAGCAGACCTTCGCTGCTGGGGGACACGGTTTCGCTGGCGGAGGAGAAGATCGCCGCGGCGGCGAGCACCACGGGCCCGGTGGCGAGCGTGTTGGCGAGTGTCGCATCGCCGATCGCGGCGCTACGATCGACCAGCAGCAGGTCGATCGCGACGACCTTCGGCTTGAATTGCACGATGGTGTCGACGACGCGGGCGAGATCGGCGCGCGGCAGCGGATAGGTGCTGCCACGCTTCACCACGGTGTCGTCGATCGCGACGATGGTGACGAGATCCGGCGGACGCTGCACGCCGCGGGCCTGCGTCCGCCAATCCGTCAACGTGGCTTCGAGGCGATCGAGAAAGCGCAGATGGCCGTGGGCGTGCGCGGCATAGATGCCCGCACCCCACAGCGCGGCGAGAACGAGTGCCACCAGAATCTGAACGCGTCGGCTGCGCATGCGGTCGTCTTGCAATCCTGTTGTCCAAATTAGACGGGCCGTGCCTTGTCGAGGCTCATTGCCCGAGTCTTATTGCCCAAGTCTCATTGCCCGAGTCTTGCCATCAGCGCATTGACGCGCGGCTGGCCCCACGTCTTGACGGTCAGGGGGCCGGTTGCCTCGACATCGACGCCTTCACCGGGGCCGAGCACGACGGCGCGTCCACGAGCCCTGCGGCTCACGCCGACCCGGCCGTCTGCGACGAACACCGAGGTCTTGGCGTCAGCGACATCGACCGCCCATTTGGTGCCGCGCACCGCAGCAATCGCTTGCGGCGTCAGCACTTTGAAGGGATTGCCTCGCGGCGTTTTGGGCACTTCGAGCAGCAAGGCTTTGCTGCTCAATTCGACCGAGTCTATATGTCCGTCGCGGTTGGCGTCCTTCAGTTCAAACTTGGCGCCGTTTTCTGCAACGATGGTGATGCCGTTGTCGCAGCGCCAGGTCTGCGTCCCGGCAGCCGAGGGCGATGCCGTGCAGCCCGCATCGGCCGCAGGCTGCGCCATCGCAGATCCAATCAACAGAAACGACCCCGCCAGGGCGAAAAGCCCTGCGCGCGCGATTCCTCTCATGCCAGCCTCCGTTTGCGTGCTCGGCACAGGTCAGGGCGGGATGATACGGTACCGTATCACACGCAGAGGCTGCTGAAAAGTGCCGACGTGGCAGCTATTTTCTCGCGGTGGCGATGTCCAGAACCGACGCGATCAACTTTCAGTCACGGCGCCGTGCCGCTTGAGATCGCGCGGCGCGTCATGCGCCTGCGCCGGTGCCGCATGGCCGGCGGAAGAGGCCTATCGGACGCGTGCTCCACCAGCCTCACGCAACGTTTGCGCATTACGGTTTGGGGGCAGTTGAGGATCACGAAAATGACGTTGTTGAGTGCGTCATGGATGTGGCCGAAGACGTCCGCAGAGCGTGCTGAATCGGCCGAGAATTATGGTTAACAGACCCGACTAAGTCCGTAGTTCTGCGGGCTTATTTCTCAAAACGGGACAACGTTAACGAGTTGCCCCAGATCCGCCCGAACTTAATCCGCATTTAACTAAAAGTCGCCTTAATGACGCTCCGACCCTCTGCGAGATGCTGTTCCCGGATCGTGACCAGCGGCGCTTCGAAGGGGGACTGAGTGACACCGTCCTGGACGCAAGGCGAATGAGTACGAGTATCGCTGCGCAGAGTAACGCGGCACGGAAGTCCAAGAATTTCTCCAAGAACAATTCGCGGAAATCTTCCCGGAAAATGACCACGACCAATTGGCTTGGCGCCGCGGCGATCGGCTGCGTCGTGATGGGCGCCGGCTGGACCATCCACAGCAACATCCTCGGCGCGAGCGTCTACCCGACGGTGGGCAGCATCGGCTACGACGAGCCGGTGATCAAGCGCGCGCCCAGGGTGGCACTGCGTGAGGCGGGCGAAGCCATCAAGGAAACTTTCGCGCTGCTGCCCGACCGGCTCCAGGTCGCAGCTCCGATCTCCCGCGAGATGTTCAACGAGCGCTTTGCCGCGGCCGCGACGCAAGGCGTGCCGTCGAATGCCGCAAGCGCACCCGCAACCCAGGTTGCCGCCGCCAAGGAGACTTCGAAGGACGCCCCGAAGCAGAGCGTGATCGCGAAGGTCGCGGACGCGCTGAAGCCGGCGGCCAAGAACGCTGACAAGACCACCGACAAGGCCAAGCGTGCGGTGGAGGGCCAGATGCAGCTGGCTTCGGCCGACCCGGCCGAGATCGTGCCGACGCCCGAAGCGAAACCGAAATCCTTTGCCGATCGCGCCAAGGCCGCGGTGTTGTCGATCACCGCGCCGCGCCAGTCGATGGTCGAAAAGCTCTGGGGCAAGCGCGAGCCGTCCGGTGGACTGCTCGCCTACGCCTCGGCCGATGCCAGCGTGACGGCATCCATCGCGCCGAAGGAGCAGAACCCCATGCTCGGCGGCGCGCCGCCTTATGAGCGCGACACCGCGGTCTACGACATCACCGCCAAGACGGTGTATCTGCCCGACGGCACCAGGCTCGAGGCGCATTCCGGCCTCGGCTCCAATCTCGACGATCCGCGCTCCTCGAAAATCCGCATGCGCGGCGTGACGCCGCCGCACATCTACACCCTGAAGCCGCGCGAGGCGCTGTTCCACGGCGTGCCGGCGCTGCGCCTGACCCCGATCGGCGGCGAGAGTGCGATCCACGGCCGCGACGGCCTGCTCGCTCACACCTTCATGCTCGGGCCGAACGGCGATTCCAACGGCTGCGTGTCGTTCAAGGACTATTACGCGTTCCTCGACGCCTACCGCAACAAGGGCATCCGCAAGCTCGCCGTGCTGGCGCGGGTGGAGTGATCTTCGCCGATCCCGGTTGATCGAAAGGGCCGCTCGCAGCGGCCCTTTCTTTTTGCGCGACCTGTCAGCCCGGCCAGCACTGTCCACCGCCATCGATCCTCAGTACTTGGCCGGAGACGAACGCGCCCATGGGACCTGCGAAGAATTCGACGACCCGGGCGACCTCGTCGACAGTTGCGATCCGGTCGAGCGTGCCGGTCTCGACCATCCTGCCTGGGTCCACCGCGCGCGTGCCGAGGAAACGGCCGGTGCGGGTATCGCCAGGCGCGATGCAATTGACGGCGATATCGTAGGGACGGAGCTGATCGGCCAGACATCGCGTGTAATGGGTGACGCCGGCCTTCGACACCGCATAGATCGAGCCCTGGGTGCGCCCCTTGAAAGCAGCGACCGAGCCGAGCGTGACGATGCGCCCGCGCCGCCGCTCCATCATACCCTTCGCGACAGCCTGGCAGGTCAGGATGGTCGACAGCAGATTGCGCTCCAGCACCGCGCGTACGTCGGCTTCGCTGATGTTCACCGCGTCGTTCGGATCGGGTTTGCCTCCGGCGGCCGCGATGTCGCCGCCGGCATTGTGCACGAGAATGTCGATCGGCCCGAGCGCGGCTTCCGTCTCGGCGATCACGCGCGCGATATTCTCGCCCTTGGTGAGATCGCCCAGCACGCGCTGGCTGCGGACGCCGAATTGTTGACCGATTTCTGCGGCCACCGCCGTGAGGGTGGTGCCCTCGCCATATTCCGCCGGCCCGTTCTCGCGCATGCCATGGACGGCAACGTCCGCGCCGAGCGCTGCAAGCTTCTCTGCGAAGGCGCGGCCGAGCCCGCGTCCCGCACCGGTCACCAGCGCGACCTTGCCGGTCAATATCCTCGTCGTGTCGTGCGATAGCATGATCTTGTTCCCGTGCCGTGCCGTCGGTCGCAAGATCTAGCCCAATCGCCAACCGCTGTGCCAGTGACGTGTCACGCCGGGCTCGCCGCAAGCGTCTTGCGCAGGGCCATCTCGGTCGCGATCGCTTCCTTGATGGCTGGCCGCGCCTGCATGCGTTCGAGATAGGCCGCCAGCGGCGGCCATTGCGTGATGTCTACCCCTGCCGGACGGAGCAGCAGCAAAGCCCAGGTGAGATGGGCATCTGCCACGGTGAAGCCGTTGCCGACGAGGAATTCGCGGCCCGCCAGATGCGCCGACGGCACCGACAAGGTCTGTCCGATCCTTGCGCGCGGCTTGGCGAGCGAGCCGTCGTCCTTGTACCAGAAGGTCGGAAACAGGAACGCCTTGTGGATCTCGGTTCCGACGAAGCTCAGCCATTCCTGCAGGCGATAGCGATCGGGATCGCCGAACCGCGGCGCAAGACCCGTCTCCGGTTTCAGATCGGCGATATATTGCAGCACCGCCGCGCTCTCCGTCAGTCGTTCGCCGTTCTCCAGCACGAGGACCGGCACCGCCCCCTTCGGCGCTACGTCGCGGAAGTCGCTGTCGTCGTCCACGACCTGCTTGGTCCTGAGATGCACCAGACGATAGTGCGCATCGAGGCCTGCTTCCATCAGCGCGATGCGGCTCGCGAGCGAGCAGGCCATCGGCGAGAAATAGAGTTGCAGCATCGCGTTGCTCCATTATTTCAGTGCATCGCCGCGCGCGATGATGGCGAAGCGGTCGGATAGCTCGGCGAGCGCAACTTCATGGATGGTCCGAGCGTCCAGCGTGCCGCCGCGGCCGTCCGGCAGGTCGCGCGTGGCGCAGGAATCGGCATCGATCGTCGTGCGAAAACCGAGGTCGAGCGCGGCGCGCGCGGTGGAGCTGACGCACATATGCGTCATGAAGCCGGCCAGCACGATGTTCTTCCTGTCGGTTTCGGCAAGGCGCGCCCGCAAATCAGTGCCGGCGAACGCATTCGGCAACTCCTTCTCGATCACCAGCTCGCCGGCCCGGGGGCTGAGTTCGGCGACGATGGCGCCGCGGTCCGCGCCACGATCGAATAGGCTGCCGGCCTTGCCGCGATGGGCAATATGGAAGATCGCGGCGCCGCTGTCGCGAGCCCGTGCCAGGAGCGCAGCCGCCCGCGCGATCGCAGGTCTCGCCTCGGGCAAAGCGAGAGGACCTTCGAGATACTCGTTCTGGATATCGATCAGCACCAGCGCGGCGTCGGCAAGGCGCGGCGGGGTGAGATCGGCGCCGGCGAGCTGCAGCAGGGTCTTCGCGGTCGTCATGGTCTTGGAAATCTCCGGGGCAAAGCTGAACGAAACATAGCGCCGCGGAGGCCTGCCGATATGCAGGGATATTGCAGCGGGTGGCTGCGATATTGCAGGCCGCTCGGGGCCGGTATAGCCTCGCGCCATGAACTGGGACGATCTGCGCATCATCGCTGCCGTCAGGGACGAGGGCACCTACGCCGGCGCCAGCGCGCGGCTGCGCATCGACGAGACGACGGTCGGACGCAGGTTGTCGCGCATCGAGCGTGCGCTCGGTTTGCGTCTGTTCGAGGCCGCCGACGGCGTCCGCCGGCCGACGCGGAGTTGCGAGGCGGTGCTGGCGCATGTCGAAGCGATGGCCGCACATGCCGCCGAGATCGGTCGCCTCAGCGAGAGCCTGGAAGGTCCGGTCGGACGTCTGCGCATCGCCTCCACCAACACCGTCGCTGAGGCGGTGCTGTCGCCGCGCGCGAGCGACTTCCTGCGCGCTCATCCCGGCCTGACGTTGCAGTTCCTCACCTCGAGCGACAACGTCAAATTCTCGCGCTGGGAGGCCGATCTCGCCATCCGGCTGCGCAAGCCCGACAAGGGCGATTTCGCGATCTCCAGGGTCGGCGACATCAAGCTCTACTATTTCGAGCCTGCAAGGATCGAAGGCGAGCCGATGCTCTGCGTCTATCCGGACGAGCTCGGTGCCATTCCCGAGATGCAATTCCTGCGCACGAAGAAAGCCCGCGCGCGCTGCGTCACCGACAACGTTCGCGTCATCCGCAATTTGATCCGCGCGCATCATGCCGCCGGCGTGTTGCCGGAATATGTTTGCGCGGATCTGCTCGGCGATCGCCGCCTGCGCGCCACGCTGCTGCCGAAGCGGCGCGACGTCTGGCTCTTGGTGCAGAACCACCTCAAGCGCGACGCCGCAACGCGCGTGACGATCGATTGGGTGAGGGCGTGTTTCCAGGGGATGTCGCGCAGGTGAGGTGATGTCTCGGTGTGACGATCGCGTCACAGCGCGCAAGGTGCGACGAAAAATCTTGAGCCCGCCCCTTGCAACCCGAACAGGCTTCGTTTATTAGCGCGCTCCTTCGCTAGGCCATGGGTTCGGGCTCTCTGAGATCCCGACTGGCGCGGGCCGGCTTCCGGTTTCGTGTTCCGCCGAATGAAGGAGAAACGCAGGACGTGGCTCATGGAGAGCGTCGGGTTGAACACCCGAAGGCATCGGTTCGATTCCGGTCTCTTGCACAAAGGATAGCTCAGTTTGGTAGAGCAGATGATTGTGACTCATCCTGTCGCGGGTTCGAATCCCGCTCCAGCGCTCCGTTTCAGCCTGAAAAGCTGATTCCTCTGAAGGGGACCGGACGCGCGCTTCAGTCGCCGTCCGGCCGCATTGCCCAAAAGGCTTTCGTCCGAACCTAGACACTGTGAGACCGGCTTTGCGCCGCGGGTAGATACCGCTTGCGCCGATGCCGGGTGGCTCCGCATGGCCACGCGACATCAGTCGCGTGATCGCGCGCGTGCGCCCGTCATCGTGCAAGCTCAAGCCCCGGCCCGCCGATTTCATGGGAAGCGTCGTCCGCGTCCTCAAGTCCTTTGCAAACGAAACCTGTCGTCCGGCATTCGGCCGGGCGCAAATGAAGGAGGCGTGCCATGACTTTGAACAAGGGCTGGCACTTGCTGACGCTGAACGTGACGGTGAAGGATGGCGAGCGTGCGTTGCTGACGCGCAACGGGCAGCTCGTGCGCGTGCTCGCGCCCGGCAAGCATCGCCTGTTCGATCCCCTGCACGAGCTGAAGGCCGAGGTGCTCGACGTGGTCCGCAGCGAATTTTCTGCGGAGCCCTACGCGGTGCTGAAGGCCGCGCGGCCTGATCTTGCCGCCGAGCTGTTCGAGGCGGTCGAGACCAAGGCGGACGAGATCGCCATCGTCAGCCTCGACGGCCGGCCCGTGCATCTGATGACGCCCTGGCAGGTGCGCGTCTACTGGAAGGTCGCAACCCGCATCGATGTCGAGCGCATCGATGTGTCTGCTGATCCCAAGGTCAGCGCGCGGCATCTGGCCATGATCGAGCGCAACCGTTCGGCCGTGACGTCGGAGACGGTGGTCGAGAACCACGAGGCGGGCCTGCTCTACGTCGAGGGCCGGCTCACCGAGCGGCTCGCGCCCGGCCGGCACGCCTTCTGGACCGTCGGCCGCAAGATCGAGGTGAAGCGCCTCGACCTGCGGCCCCAGGCGGTCGAGATCACCGCGCAGGAGATGCTGACCAAGGATCGCATCGCGCTGCGGGTGACGCTGACGGCGTTCCGTAAGGTGGTCGATCCCGAGCGCACGGTTGCGACCGTGCCCGACGTGGATGCGTGGCTGTACCGCCTGGTGCAGTTCGCGATCCGCGAGGCGGTAGCTAGCCGGACGCTGGACGAAGTGCTGTCGGCGAAGGCGGCGCTTGATGCGGAGCTGCGCGACTATGTGCGCGCACGCGTCGCACAGTCCGGCGTGGAGGTCACCGAGCTCGGCGTCAAGGACGTGATCCTGCCCGGCGAGATCCGGGAGCTGGTGAACAAGGTGGTGGAGGCGGAGCGGGTCGCAAAGGCGAACCTGATCCGCCGGCAGGAGGAGACCGCGGCGACGCGTTCGCTCCTGAACACCGCCCGCCTGATGGAGGAGAACCCCTTGCTGCTGCGGCTCAAGGAGCTGGAGTCGCTGGAGCGGCTGGTCGAGAAGGTCGGCCGCATCGACCTCCATGCCGGTGACGGCCAGGGCCTCGATGCGCTCTTGACCCGGCTCGTGCGCCTGAAGGCGCCCGAGAGCGCATGAACCGAAGGGCCGCCCACGGGCGGCCCTTCACATCTGCGTTGCCGCCGTCTGCGATGAACGCGATCGGCGCGCGGCGCGACCAATTTGAGTTCGCCGGGGATTGAGCGCGCTCGCAGGTTGCGTCATCTTGGGGCCGCAACGTTGTGATCAGGGAAGGCACATGACCGTTTTTCAGGAATCGATCCGCCCCGCGGCGCGATCCAGCGACTGGAAGGCGATCGTCGTCCTGATCCTGATGATCCCGGTGCTGTGGTCGCCGGTGATCCTGTTTCGCTTCGTCCTGTATCAGCCGTTCAACATCCCCTCCGGCTCGATGACACCGACGCTGATGGTCGGCGACTACGTCTTTGCCGCGAAATATGCCTACGGCTATGGCCGCTATTCCCTCCCGTTCGCGCCGTCCTGGATCTCGGGCCGCATCCTCGCCGCCGATCCCGAATATGGCGACATCGTCGTGTTCCGGACTGCTAAGGATAGTTCTGTCGACTACGTCAAGCGCGTCGTCGGCCTGCCCGGAGACCGCATCCAGATGCGGCAGGGCCACCTCGTCCTCAACGGCCGCCCGGTGACGCGCGTCGCCCTGGAGGCGACGCCTGCCGGCGCCGCCTGCGGCGTGGACGACGGCGCGACCGTCAAGCGCTACCGCGAGACGCTGCCGAGCGGCGCGTCCTATGTGACCTACGACTGCGCCGACGACGGCACCCTCGACAACACCAACGTCTTCACGGTGCCGCCGGGCCACTTCTTCGTGCTCGGCGACAACCGCGACAATTCCACCGACAGCCGCATGCTCTCGACATTCGGCTTCGTGCCGATGGACAATCTCATCGGCAAGGTGACGCGGATTTTCTGGTCGCTCGACGAGGACGGCGAGCCGCGCTTCGAGCGGTTGGGCAAGGTGGAGTGAGGGGGCCGTCATTGCGGGGCGCGCGAAGCGCTTGGTGCGCCCCTCTCTATCCAGCCGTCATTCCGGGGCGCGCCCTCTTGGGCGCGAGCCCGGAATCCATAACCACAGGCGGACGGGAATGGCCTACTATGTCTACATCCTCGCCAATAAGAAGCACGGCACGCTCTACATCGGCGTGACCAACGACCTCGTGCGCCGTGTGTATCAGCACAGAACGAAAGCCGTTCCCGGTTTCACGAGCAAGTACGGCGTCGACAAGCTCGTCTTGTTCGAGATCTACGACGATCCTGCAACGGCCATCGCACGCGAGAAGGAGCTCAAGAAATGGCGACGCGACTGGAAGACGCGACTCATCGAGGAGCAGAATCCGAACTGGGATGATCTCTATCCGGGGATAACCAATTGACTTTCGTGGTTATGGATTCCGGGCTCGCGCCCAAGAGGGCGCGCCCCGGAATGACGAGTGGAAGAGTTTGCCCCAAACAAAAACCCCGGCATCGCTGCCGGGGTTTCGCATGTCTCGACTTTGCCTGAACGGCCAGACTCAGAAGTCCATGCCGCCCATGCCGCCGCCCGGGGGCATCGCGGGGCCGGCGCCGCCCTTCTTGGGCAGCTCGGCGACCATGGCTTCCGTGGTGATCAGGAGCGCGGCCACCGAGGCTGCGTTCTGGATCGCGGTACGGACCACCTTGGTCGGGTCGATGATGCCCTTCTTGACGAGGTCGGCATATTCGCCGGTCTGGGAGTCGAAGCCGTAATTGTAGGCCTTGTTCTCCAGGATCTTGCCGACGATCACCGAGCCGTCTTCACCGGCGTTGATGGCGATCTGGCGAGCGGGAGCCGACAGCGCCTTGCGCACGATCTCGACGCCGGTCTTCTGGTCGTCGTTCTTGGTGCGCAGACCCTTGAGCTGCTCGGAGGCACGGAGCAGGGCGACGCCGCCGCCCGGGACGATGCCTTCTTCCACGGCCGCGCGGGTCGCATGCATCGCGTCATCAACGCGATCCTTGCGCTCCTTCACCTCGACCTCGGTCGCGCCGCCGACGCGGATCACCGCGACACCGCCCGCGAGCTTGGCGAGACGCTCCTGGAGCTTCTCACGGTCGTAGTCCGAGGTGGTCTCCTCGATCTGCGCCTTGATCTGGGCCACGCGCGCCTCGATGTCGGCCTTCTTGCCGGCGCCGTTGACGATCGTGGTGTGCTCCTTGTCGATCATCACCGTCTTGGCGCGACGGAGCATGTTCAGCGTGACGTTCTCGAGCTTGATGCCGAGGTCTTCCGAGATCGCCTGGCCGCCGGTCAGGATCGCGATGTCCTGCAGCATGGCCTTGCGGCGGTCGCCGAAGCCCGGAGCCTTGACGGCCGCGACCTTCAGGCCGCCGCGCAGGCGGTTCACGACGAGGGTCGCGAGCGCTTCGCCTTCGACGTCCTCGGCGACGATGACCAGCGGCTTGCCGGTCTGCACCACGGCCTCGAGCAGCGGCAGCAGCTCGTTCAGCGAGGAGAGCTTCTTCTCGTTGATGAGGATGTAGGCGTCGTCCATCTCAACGCGCATCTTGTCGGCGTTGGTGACGAAGTAGGGCGAGATGTAGCCGCGGTCGAACTGCATGCCCTCGACGACGTCGAGCTCGGTCTCGAGCGACTTGGCTTCCTCGACGGTGATGACACCCTCGTTGCCGACCTTCTTCATGGCGTCGGAGAGGAACTTGCCGATCTCGGCATCGCCGTTGGCGGAGATGGTGCCGACCTGGGCGATCTCGTCGTTCGAGGTGACCTTCTTCGAGTTCTTCTCGAGGTCCGCCACGACGGCTTCGACCGCGAGGTCGATACCGCGCTTGAGGTCCATCGGGTTCATGCCGGCGGCGACCGACTTGGCGCCTTCCTTCACGATCGCGGCCGCGAGCACGGTCGCGGTGGTGGTGCCGTCGCCGGCCGCGTCAGCGGACTTGGAGGCGACTTCGCGCACCATCTGCGCGCCCATGTTCTCGAACTTGTCGTCGAGCTCGATCTCCTTGGCGACGGTGACGCCGTCCTTGGTGATGCGGGGAGCGCCGAACGACTTGTCGAGCACGACGTTGCGGCCCTTCGGACCGAGCGTGACCTTCACCGCATTGGCGAGGATGTCGACGCCGCGCAGCATCTTGTCGCGCGCTTCAACCGAGAATTTGACTTCTTTGGCTGCCATCTGGATTTTTCCTTGGATAGGTTTGACTGGAGGGGGAGAGGGGCTCTTAAGCCGCCTTCTTCTTGGACTCGCTGACTTCGAGAACGCCCATCACGTCGCTCTCCTTCATGATCAGCAGGTCCTGGCCGTCGATCTTGACCTCGGTGCCGGACCACTTGCCGAACAGCACGCGGTCGCCGACCTTCAGGTCGATCGGGATCAGCTTGCCAGCTTCGTCGCGGCCACCGGGGCCAACGGCGACGACTTCGCCCTGGGAGGGCTTTTCCTTGGCAGTGTCGGGAATGATGATGCCGCCAGCGGTCTTCTCTTCGGCGTCGATGCGCTTGACCACGACGCGGTCGTGAAGCGGACGGAATTTCATGCAGTCCTCCTAAGCAATTGCTCGGGTTGAGGTTTTGAGATTGTTAGCAATCGTTGCCCGTGAGTGCTAGCACGGGCGACGCTGAAATAGGACAGGAATTTTGCGGAGGCAAGGGTTTGTAGCAGAAAAATTGGCAGCCGATAGTGCGGACTGCCAGAAACCCATTGCCATCGTTAACCAGCCGCGCAGGCCTCTTGGAGGCGCTTGGAACGCCGTATTAGCACGGAGTCGCCTCTGCTGCTAAAGCATTGAATTTCAACAGCTTGTTAAACTTTTGGGCTTGAGATGAGTTGTCAGTTTGCGTCACATTTCTCTCATGTGAGCGCATCGTTTCCGGGTGGCTCCCGGGGCACGGACAGGCCACCCCCGCAAATGCGCTCCTGCAAAGGAGGTTTGGCATGGGACTGCGCGTTGGGGGCGTTTCCGAGGAATTCCGGAAACAGATGCTGGGCTACGGGCTGACGACGGCACAAATTCTCTATCGGATGCCGGATCATCCCTCGCTGCTGCAGACCTATGTCTGGCAGAACTACGACATGTTTCCGAAATTCCCCGCGCTGACCGACTTCCTGGCGTTCTGGCAGGAGAAGCTCGACGGTCCCCTCCATTCGGTCACGGTGGCGCATTGCAAGCTGATCAAGCCGGCCGAGCTTCGCGCCGTCGACGGCGTGTTCCGGCTGCATTGAGCTGAGGTCAGTCTCGTAGGGTGGGCAAAGGCGCGCACTTCGCGCGCCGTGCCCACCAACCCTCCGCGATTGGCAGCGGTGGGCACGCTCCGCTTTGCCCACCCTACGAGATCTCCCAATCAGACGCCGCTGCAATAGCGCGTCCACATCGCGCGATAGGCCGCGTCCACCGCTTGCGCATATGAGACGGGGTTGCCCGCGGCTGCGGCGTTGATCGTTGTGGGCAGTTCGCGGCGCAATTGGTCGAGCTCGTCAATCTCAGCCGCACGGCTGGCGGCGATCTCGACATAGGCCTCCTCGCTGTCGGCGACCCAGTCCGGCAGGCCAAGCGCGGTGAGGATGGCGCCGGCAGCGCGGCCGGGCAGGCTGCTCCCCAGCTTCGCCACCACGGGCACGCCCATCTGCAGGGCTTCCCATGTGCTGACGCCGCCGTTCTGTGGGAACGGATCGAGGGCAATGTCGATACGATTGAACAATGCCAGATGCTCGTCCCGCAACGTGGCCCCGAGCAGATCGATGCGTTCGGCCGGCAATCGGCACGCCGCAAATCGCGCCAGCAGCTTGTCGCGGACCAGTTGATCGTCGAGCGCAACGTCCTTGATCAGCAGTCGCGAGCCCGGCACCCGCTCGAGAATCCTGGACCAGACTGCCGCTGCCTCGTCCGAGATCTTGCTGATGCGGTTGAATACACCGAATGTGACGAAGCCGTTCGAGAGCGCCGGCGTCTTGCCCTGCGCAATTCCGGCCGGCAGCGGCGCCAGGGTCACGAAGCACGGCAGGTCGACGACCGTCTCTGCAAACAGATGCCGAACCGCCAAGGGAATCCCGACCGGATCCGAGAACAGATAGTCGATCGTGGGCAGCCCGGTGCCGGTGCCGTGCCCCCAGCCGTGGGCCTGGATCGGTGCCGGCTTGCGCGCAAATACGCCGAGGCGGTTTCCTCTGGTATGGCCGGACAGATCGATCAGGATATCGATGCGATCGTCGCGAATCTGGGCGGCAAGGCGATCGTCGCTCCATTGCGAGGCATCACGCCAGCGATCGGCGATGGCTTGAAATTCGCGTGTCGTCGCGTCCACTTTCGACGAGCACGAATAGCACACGATCTCGAACCGGGCCCGATCATGGTGTTGCAGGACGGGCTTGAAAATGAACGCAGCCGAATGCGCGTTGAAGTCCGACGAGACGTAGCCGAGCACCAGGCGGCGATCCGGATCGCGGCTGTTGTCATGCGGTGCCGCCGCTTCTGACGCGAGTTTCGCGCCGATCCGCTCCCACCACACGCGTCGCGCCTGCTGATGCTGCGCGACGCTGGCGTCCGGCACGAAGTCGAGCGTGAAGATCTTGCTGGAGATCGCGCTCTCGAGGTCCGGCCGGATGTCGAGGGCTCTGTCGAAACTGGCGAGCGCTTCGTCGACCCGGCCGAGCCCGGCAAGACAGAGTCCCAGCACCAGGTGAGCCTGATCGGAATCGGGCGCGATCGCGAGCGCCTTTTCGCAATCGGCCAATGCCTGGGCCATCTGCTGGGTCTGGAGCAGGACATTGGCGCGCCAGAGCCATCCGTTCACGTCGTCAGGGGCGAGGGCGATTGCCCGATTGCAATCCGCCATGGCCTCGTCAAACCGCTGCAGTTCCCGGAGGGCAACGGCGCGGTTCGCCAGCGCCGCCGTATAGTCGGGCTTGATCGCGAGCGCGCGGTTCAGGCTTGCGAGAGCCTCGTCGTAGTTGCGCAGACGGCAGAGCGCAGAGCCGCGGCCGTTGTGGGCTTCGGCCAGGTTGCTGTCGATGGCGAGTGCCCGATCGTAGCTTTCGAGGGCTTCCTGGTAGCGATCAAGGGCTGCGCTCGCGTTGCCGAGGTTGGACAGGGCCAGGGCATAGTTGGGCCGCAAGGCGAGGGCCTTGCGATAATTCTCGCGGGCCTCGGCGTGGCGTTTCAGCCCGTTCAGCGCGACGCCGAGGGTCATATGAGCTTCGGCCGATCGCGGATCCGCGGCAACCGCCCGGCTCAGCAGGATTTCGGCCTGCTGATAATTCCCAGCATCGGACTCCAAGGCGCCGAGCATATGCAGCGCGATGAATTGATTGGGCGCGATCTGCAGGAGCTGGCGATAGGTAGCCTTGGCCTCGGGCAGGCGTCCCTTCTTGTGCAGTTCGAGCGCTTGCCCGAGCAAGGGCAGCAATTCGGCCTTCTGCCGTTTCTGAAGCCGGGCATTTTGAAATGCACGCTGACCGACATTGCTGCCCATGAATCATTCCCCGGATGTCCCGGGCGAGACTAGTTCAGCGCGAGAACGAAGACGAGACGACGGCCGCTCGCCACGACAGCCTGGGGCAAGCTACGATCGATGCGGAGATCGCGTGATTGGCCAACAGCCTCTTACCCTCCCTGGAGGGGGAGGGTCGGCTCACATTGAGCGGAGCGAAATGTGAGACGGGGTGGGGTGACGGTCTCTCGACGTCGAACAGTGTCCGAGTGGAGAGATCACCCCACCCCGCTCGCGCTTCGCGCGATCGACCACGGGCGAGCTACGCTCGTCCCGGACCCCTCCAGGGGAGGGTAAGCGCAGATGCGGCGCTACTCAGCACAATCAGCCCGCAATTGCTGCCTCGCCCGGGACTGGGTAGTCTGGCGTTCGGGCCACACCGGCGCGACGGGCGCGGCTCAGAACAGGGAGGCAGACAATGGCCAAGCAAAAGGCATCAAGACCCGCAATGAAGACCGCAGTGAAGAAGCGGAGCGGCGCCAAGGCGGCGGCGCGATCCTCTGCACGCAAGGCCGTGAAGGCGAAGGCGCGCACCGCCGCGCCGAAGAAGGCCGCACGGCCGAAGCAGCGCATCGCCGTCAGCCATCACCGCGAGGAAGACTTCAAGGCCGACGGCTTGCGCGCCTACGCGAAGTACCGCGATCTCGGCATCGCCGAGGCGACCCATGGCCTCGCGCAGGCGCATGTGATCCGCTTGCAAGGCCCCTGCAATCCGGCCGAGGTCTCCAAGCTCCACTATCACGACGTCGAATTCCAGATGGTCTACGTGCTCAAGGGCTGGGTGAAGACCTATATGGACGGGCAGGGCGAGACCTTGATGGAGCAAGGCAGCGCCTGGACCCAGCCGCCGAAGATCAGGCACATGATCCTGGACTATTCGGACGACGTGGAGCTGCTGGAGGTGATCCTGCCGGCGGAGTTCAAGACGGTCGAGTTGAAGGCGTAAGCGCGACCCTTGATTGCTAAAATGCGGTCGATCCGCGAAACCGGGCGGTCAGCAATCGTGATGATTTCGGCCGCCCCGCAACCTCGGCGCTAACCAGTCGAAAATACCTCTCGCGTCAACTCAAGGCTGTGACAACGCGGGAAATGCTTTCATGCCGACCAACACTTTTGGCCGACGCGGCACCGTAGCGCCAGCTCCAAGAGCGTCGTTTCAACCCGCCACCGCGCCGATCGCTGGTGAGAAGCCCTCGTCAAGCGAGGAGACGCTCTTTGCCGACAACAAGCTTCTGGCCGATATCCCCTTCCTCACCCTTGGCCTGATCTTCGGTCTGCTCCTGATCTTCGCTCTGCAGCGCAGTCTGGCCGTCGACATTGCGCGGGACGGCGACCTCGATGTCCGCTCGCTGATCGCTCAGGGCGCCTCCGGCTACGATCTCGTCGTCGGAAGGGGGGAATGGTGGCGGATCGGCCTTGCGCCGCTTCTGCATGGCAGCGGGTGGCACCTCGTGAGCAATTGCGTGGCGCTGTTCATCGTCGGCGTCAGGCTGGAGTCGCTGATCGGCCGCGGCTGGTTCGCGCTGATCTTCGTTGCCAGTGCATTGGCCGGCGAGGCCGGCTCGCTGCTGGGCAACGGTCCCGGCACGGTCGGCGTCGGTGCCTCCGGCGCCATCACCGGGCTGATCGCCGCGCTGTTCGTCGCGAGCTTCGATCCAGAAGCCGACGCCGATCAAACCATATCGAGGCTGAAGACGTCGCTGTTCTTCGGGGTTCCCGCACTGCTGCCGCTTGCCTTCGGCGCGTCCGGCAACGTCAATTATTACGCCCATGCAGGCGGTGCGGTGGCCGGCGCCGCGCTCGCCGTCACGCCGTGGCTGGCCTTCTGGTCCTATGACAGCCTGCCGCGGAGTGCGAGCATGACCTTGCTTGTAGGATCCATCGGATCTCTCATCTGTGCCGGCTTCGCCGCCGCGCATTATTCGGCTTACATGGCCGACGCCGCGCACTATATCCGCGCCTCGGAAGTGCCGGCGAAGGCTGACGAGATGGTCTCACGGTCGCTCGATCTCGTCACCCGCTACCCGAAAGACGCGCGGGCTCACGTGTACCGTGCGGTCTTCTTCCTGGAGAAAGCGAACCTTAGTGCCGCCGAGACGGAAGCGCGAACCGCCATGTCGCTCGCAGCTTCGGACGTGGCAGGTGGGCCGGTGCGTGCGGGGGCGCAGGGCTTGATGGCGGTGTTGCTGTGGGCGCAGGGGCGAACCAGCGAGGCGAAGGCCATGGCGGCCGAGCCGTGCCGTGCCAAGATCCCTGAGGTGCGCCGCATCCTGCAGAAGTCGAAATTGTGCGGTTGAGCCGTACGTTCGTTCCGCCGTCATTGCGAGCGAAGCGAAGCAATCCAGAAATGTATCTACGGAAACAGCCTGGATTGCTTCGCTTCGCTCGCAATGACGGTAGAGAGAGCCTACGTCAACACTCCCACCACCGCCCCCATCAGACACGTCGTCAGCGTCCCCGATACGATCGACTTCAGCCCCAGCGCGTTGATCTCCTCGCGCCGCTCCGGTGCCATCACCCCTAAGCCGCCGATCATGATGCCGAGGCTGGCGAAATTGGCGAAGCCGCACATCGCATAGAGCATGATCAGACGCGAGCGCGGATCGAGCGTATCGGGCGGCAGCTTCGAGAAGTCGACATAGGCGATCAACTCGTTGAGCACGGTCTTGGTGCCCATCAGGCTGCCGGCGGTGATCGCCTGGTCCCACGGCAGCCCCATCAGCCAGCATACCGGCGCCATGACGAGGCCGAGCAGCCGCTGCAGCGAGATCGCGGCGCCGCCGATGTGCGGGAGCAGGCCGAGGATTGCGTTGACGAGGTAGACCAGCGCCACCAGCACCAGCAGCATCGCGACGATGTTGATCAGCAGCTCGATCCCCGCGCTGGTGCCTTTGACGATCGCGTCCATCGTGCTGGCGACCTCCATCTCCGGATCCTCCAGCGCGCCGCCGGTGCGCTTGTCGGATGTTTCGGGCACCATGATCAGGCTGACCAGGATCGCCGCCGGCGCGCCGAGCACCGAGGCGATGACGAAATGCGCGGCGGCGTCGGGGATGAGCGGGGCGAGCAGCGTCGCATAGAGCACCAGCACGGTGCCGGCGATGCCGGCCATGCCGCCGGTCATGACCAGGAACAACTCGCTGCGCGTCATCTGTGCCAGATACGGCCGCACGAACAGCGGCGCCTCGACCATGCCGAGGAAGATGTTGGCGGCGGTCGAGAGCCCGACGGCGCCGCCGACGCCGAGCGTGCGCTCCAGCAGCCAGGCCATGCCGCGGACGATCGGTGGCAGCACGCGCCAATAGAACAACAGCGTCGTCAACACGCTCATGACCAGCACGATCGGCAGCGCCTGGAACGCCAGGATGAAGTCCGCGCCCGGCACCTTCAGGTCGAAGGGCAGGGCTCCGCCGCCGACATAGCCGAACACGAAGGCGGAGCCGGCCCGCGAAGCCGCCGAGATCGCGCCGACCGCGTCGTTGATGGCACCGAAGGCATGGGCGACGACCGGCAGCTTCAGCAGCACGAGGGCGGTGACGAAGGTCGCGGCGAGGCCGATCGCCGCCTGGCGCGGCGACACGGCGCGGCGATTCTCCGCCAGCGCGAAGGCGATCAACAGCAATGCGAAAATGCCGAGTGCCGATTGCAAGCGCAGCATGGTGTCCCCAAACCCTCAATGATTATGGCCGCGCCTGCGCTGCAAAGGCAATGCCGGGACCGGCCGGAAACGCCCCGGTGTTGACAAGCGGGGCCACCTCGGCCACGCGGAAGGCCTTCGACATCGAGGGAACGAGCGGTCCGAGGGTGACCCGACAGGCGATGCCAGAGCAGCCAATATCCGGACATCGACCAGTCAGCGCCGGCGCGCTTCTCGCTCACCGCGCCTTCCTGTTCTTCCTGCTCTCGCGCAGCCTGTCGCGCTTTTCCAGCCAGATCGCGGCGGTCGCGATCGGCTGGCAGATCTACGATCTCACCGGCTCGGCCTTCGACCTCGGCATGGTCGGCCTCGTCCAGTTCCTGCCCACGGCGCTTCTGGTGTTCGTCGCCGGCCACGCCGCCGACCGCTACGAGCGCAAGCGCGTGGTCCAGCTCTGCCAGCTGGTGGAGGCCGCGACCGCGCTCTATCTCGCGACGATCACCTATCTCGGTGCGGTCAGCGAGGTGCAGCTCTTCATCGCGACCTTCCTGCTCGGGATCGCCGGCGCGTTCGAGAGCCCGACCACGGCGGCGCTGCTGCCGCTTATCGCGCCGCAGGGCTCGCTCCAGCGCGCCACCGCCGTTTCCAGTGGGGCGGCGCAGGTCGCGACCATCACGGGACCTGCGCTCGGCGGCATCGCGTATGCGGTCGCCCCGCACCTTGCCTATGCCGTGATGGTGCTGTTCTGGGTGTTGGGGATGATTTTGACCGGCTTCATCCGCCCGCGCCCGCAGGCGATCGCAAAGCACGGGATGGATTCGGACAACATCTTCGCCGGTGTCCGCTTCATTCGCAGCAACCCGGCAATCCTCGGGACCATCTCCCTCGATTTGTTCGCCGTGCTGTTCGGCGGCGTCACGGCGCTGCTGCCGATCTATGCCCGCGACATCCTCCAGACCGGCCCGATCGGGCTCGGCGTGCTGCGCGCCGCGCCCGCGGTCGGCGCGCTGCTGATGACCATGGTGCTGGCGCGTCACGCCATCTCGCGCCATGTCGGCCTGCGCATGTTCCAGGCCGTGATCGTGTTCGGCCTCGCCACCATCGTGTTCGCGCTCTCGTCCTGGATGTGGCTGTCGGTGCTGTCGCTCGCGATTCTCGGTGCGGCCGACACGATCAGCGTCGTGATCCGTTTCTCGCTGGTGCAGCTGTCGACGCCCGACGAGATGCGCGGCCGCGTCGGCGCGGTGAATTTCCTGTTCATCAACGCCTCGAACCAGCTCGGCCAGTTCGAGAGCGGAGTGGCAGCCGCGCTGCTCGGCGCCATGCCCGCCGCCGTGCTCGGCGGCGTCTGCACGGTTGCAGTGGCGCTCTTGTGGATGAAGCTGTTCCCGACCCTGCGGAAGGTGGAGAGCCTGGAGTAGGGGAAGCTCTCTCTGCCGTCATTACGAGGAGCCCTTGCGACGAAGCAATCCAGAATCTCACCGCGGAGGCAGCCTGGATTGCTTCGCTGCGCTCGCAATGACGATTGTGGAGGGAGCGCGGGATGTTAGCTCACATCACCCCCGCAGCCCGGCAACAATAGGCGCCTCCCGGCGCCTACTGTGCATGGGGTTGTTTTCGCGCTTATTGTTCAGCCGCGCCCCACGAACGGCATCTTGGTCGCCATCACCGTCATGGTCAGCACGTTGGCATCGAGCGGCAGGCTGGCCATGTAGGCGACGGCATCGCCGACCGCTTTCGCGTCCATGCGCGGCTCGTGCTTGGTGGTGCCGTCGGGTTGCAGCACGCCGGGGCCGTTGACCATGCGATCGGTCATCGGGGTCGCGGCATTGCCGATGTCGACCTGGCCGACGGCGATGTCGTACATGCGGCCGTCGAGATTAGAGGCCTTGGTGAGGCCGGTGATGGCGTGCTTGGTCGAGGTATAGGCCGCCGAGAACGGCCGCGGCGCGTGGGCCGAGATCGAGCCGTTGTTGATGATGCGGCCGCCGCGCGGGGTCTGGTCCTTCATGATGCGGAAGGCGTGCTGGGTGCACAGGAACGGGCCGGTGAGGTTGGTGTTCACCACCGCCTGCCACTGCTCGAGGCTGAGGTCCTCGAAGTTGACGGCCGGCGCGCCCATGCCGGCATTGTTGAAGAGCACGTCGAGCCGGCCATAGGTCGCCTTCACCTTGTCGAACAGTGCGGCGATGGAGTCCGGCTTGGTCATGTCGGCGGTGACGCAGAGGCTTTTCCCGGCGGGACCGAGCTTCGCCGTCTCCTCGAGCATGTCGAGCCGGCGCCCTGCGAGCACCACGGTGAAGCCGGTGTTCATCAGCGCCAGCGACGCCGCGCGCCCGACGCCGGTGCCGGCGCCCGTCACCAATGCGATCTTTTTCGCTTCACTCATCGTTTCCTGCCTTTTCTCTTCTGCTGTCAGGTTTTGGGTTCTTTGTCGTTCTTGTAGGGCGGGCGCGGAATGTTCTGGTGAGCCGCGCGCAAGGCCGCCGACCAGCGTGAGCGCAGGTCGTGGAAATAAGGCTCGCCCGCCTCGATGCGGTGGTTGAGATCGGCTTCGCAGGCGTCGGTGCGCACCACCAGCACGTCGATCGGCAGGCCGACGCCGAGGTTCGAGCGCATCGTCGAATCCATCGAGATCAGGCCCGTCTTCAGCGCCTCGTAGAGCTCGACATCGTAATGCATGGCGCGGTCGAGCACCGGCTTGCCGTATTTGTGCTCGCCGATCTGCAGGTAGGGCGTGTCGGTGGTGCACTCGATGAAATTGCCGGCGGTGTAGACCATGAACAGGCGCATGCGCGCGCCCTTGATCTGGCCGCCGAACAGGAAGGAGACGTCGAAGGACACATCCTCGGATTTCAGCGCCGGCCCTTCGGTGGCATGCACCGCCCGGATCGCCCGGCCGATGCGCTGGGCGGCCTGGAACATGGTCGGTGCGTTCATCAGCGTCTCGATCTCGCCCGTGTTGGGGTCTTCGAGGCCCTCGGTCAGCGTCGACAGCACCGACTGGCTGATGGCGAGGTTGCCGGCACTGGCGATCGCCATGATGCGCTCGCCGGGCTTGGAGAAGATGTGCAGCTTGCGGAAGGTCGAGACGTTGTCGAGGCCGGCATTGGTGCGGGTGTCGGCGATCATCACCAGACCGTCCCGAACCAGGATTCCGCAGCAATAGGTCATTTCCAGTCCCCGAACGCGTTTGCGCGGAATTACTAGCCAATTTCAGGGGCCACTCCAACCCCCGATTCCGGCCGTCATTCCGGGGCGCGACGAAGTCGCGAGCCCGGAATCCATCGGGCCGCAGAGTTGGTGAATGAATGGATTCCGGGCTCGCGCTACGCGCGCCCCGGAATGACGAGGAATCGGCTTAGCGCTCCGCTCAGGCCTCAGTCCCCCGCATCGACCAGAAACGCCTCGTCGACGGGCACGCCGAGCGCCGTGACCAGCCGGTTGGTCTCCGCGGCCATGCCGACGATGGCGAGCAGCTCGCCATGTTCGGCCTCGGTCATGCCCTTGGCCCGCGCGGCGGCGGTGTGGGAGTGGATGCAATAGCTGCAGCCATGCGCGATCGACACCGCGACATAGAGCATTTCCTTGACCTTGGGATCGAGCGCGCCGGGAGCCATCACCTCCTTGATGCTCTCCCAGGTCCGCCGCAGCGTCTTCGGATCATGCGCCAGCGCGCGCCAGAAATTGTTGACGAAGTCCGATTTCCGCACCTTGCGGATATCGTCGAAGACGGCGCGCGCCTCGCTGGAGAGCTCATCGTCCGAAAGCAGTTTTACGGTGGCCATGGGTACCTCGCGGGATCTGATCCGCGAGTGTAGCACGGCCAACGCGGCCCGACGGCCGCGCCTAGCCCTGCCGCTGTGACTGCGATTGCGACTGCCCGCCGCGGCCGGCCTGCTCGACCTTCACCGCGACCGTCAGCGTCTCCGCGCCGCCGCCATAGCGCGTGCCGCGCACCGGGGCGGCGCCGAGATAGTCGAGCCCGATCGCGACGCGGACATGGGCGTCGGTGGCGCAGATGCTGTTGGCGGGATCGAAGCCGACCCAGCCGAGATCGGCTACGTAGGCCTCCGCCCAGGCATGGCCGGCGTCCTGGTGCACGGTGTCGTCCGCGCGCAGGAAATGCCCGGAGACGAAGCGCGCCGGCACGCCGCCGGCGCGGGCGCAGGCGATGAAGATGTGCGCGTAATCCTGGCAGACCCCGCGCTTGAGCGTGAACGCCTCCGCCGCGGACGTGCCGCTGTTGGTGGGGTCCTCGTCGAACGTCATGTGATCGGCAACCTGCGTCATCAGCGTGTGCAGGAAGCCCAGCGTGTCGCTCTCGGCCTCGCTGCGCAACTGGCGCGCGACCGCCGCCATCGCCGGATTGACGGAGGTGAGGTCGGTGGCGCGCAGGAACATGCCGGCGGGAAAACGCTCATCGCTGCCGCGCAGCACGCCGCCGGTGTCGTGGGTCTCGATCAGCCCTTCGGCAATGATCTGGATGTCGCCGACGGGCCCGCAGGACAGCACGTGGGTGACGTTGCCGAACGCGTCCTCATGCATCTCGAGCTTGGTGTCGGTGGAGACGTCGATCTGCCATTCCGCGACGTACTGCCCGTCATGGCTACACGGCGTCATGCGCAGAATCTGGATCGCGCTGGTGGCCGGCGGCTCGTAGCGATAAGTCGTGGTGTGCTGGATTCGCAGGCGCATAGTGGACCGTTGTTCTGGCGTCATTCCGGGGCGATGCGCCAGCATCGAACCCGGAATCTCGAGATTCCGGGTCTGGTCCTTCGGACCATCCCGGAACGACAGCGTGGATCAAATCAAATACTGCTTCGTGATGATTTCGCCCAGCCTGGAATTGTCCGCGATGAATTCCTGAATGAATTCATGCACGCCATGCTGGAAAATGTCGTTCATGTTGCTGTGTTCCAGTCGGTTGCGGATGCCGCGGGCGTGGCGCTGGGCCGGGCCCTGGCGGCCATAGGCGACGCCGATCTGGTCGAGGTTGCGCACGAGGTTGCCGTAGCAGCTGGCGAGCGAACGCGGCAGCGTGTCGTTGAGGATCAGGAGGTCCGCGATCAGCCAGGGCTTCAGCGTCTCGCGATAGACCCAGTGATAGGCCGTCAGCGCCGAGACCGAGCGCAGGATCGAGCTCCACTGGTAGAAGTCGAGCGGACCGCCGACATGCTCTTCCTCGGGCAGCAGCACGTGGTACTTCACGTCGAGAATGCGCGCGGTGTTGTCGGCGCGTTCCAGGTGCACACCCATGCGCGAGAACCAATAGGCGTCGTTGCGCAGCATGGTCCGATAGGCCGAGCCGTCGAAGCGCAGCGACGTCTCCTGCACGAAGCGCAGGAATTTTGCGAGGTCCTCGCGCGTCGAGGTGCCTTTGCTCCAGACCGCCTGCAGCTCGATCCACGCCGAGTTGATGGTGTCCCACATTTCGCTGGTGAGCGCCGTGCGCACCGAGCGCGAGTTCAGCCGCGCCGCTTCGATGCAGTTTCGGATCGAGGACGGGTTGTTCTGGGAGAACGAGAGATACTCGACGACGTTGTGCTCGTTGGCTTCCTCATAGGCCTGATAGAAGCTCGCGGCGACGCCGGCGGTGAGCAGCGCCGAATCCCATTCATTGGTCTTGCCGATATAGGCGGCGGGAAGCGCGGTGACGCGCAGCGTCGCATCGATGGTGCGCGCGAGATATTCGGCCCGTTCGACGTAGCGGGCGAGCCAGTAGAGGTTTTCGGCGGTACGCGACAGCATCTCTCTACTCGTCCAAAATCCAGGTGTCCTTGGTGCCGCCGCCCTGGCTCGAGTTCACCACCAGGGAGCCTTCCTTCAGCGCGACGCGGGTGAGGCCGCCCGGCACGATCGTCGTGCTCTTGCTGCCCGTGAGCACGAACGGCCGCAGGTCCACGTGACGGGGCGCGAGGCCCGAGGCGGTGCAGGTCGGGCAGGTCGAGAGCGCCAGCGTCGGCTGGGCGATGAAACCTTCCGGCTCGCGCTTGAGCTTGTCGCGGAACGCTTCGATCGTCGCCTTGGTCGCGGCGGGACCGATCAGCATGCCGTAGCCGCCGGAGCCGTGCACTTCCTTGACGACGAGCTCGCTCAAATTGTCCAGCACATAGGCGAGGTCCTTCGGCTCGCGGCAGCGCCAGGTCGGCACGTTCTTCAGGATCGGCTCCTCGCCGAGATAGAATTTCACGATGTCGGGCATGTAGGAGTAGATCGCCTTGTCATCGGCGATGCCGGTGCCGACGGCGTTGGCGAGCGTGATGTTGCCGGCCGCATAGGCCGACATCAGGCCGGGCACGCCGAGCACGGAGTCGGGACGGAAGGTGAGGGGATCGAGGAAGTCGTCGTCGACGCGGCGGTAGATCACGTCGACCCGCTTCAGCCCTTCCGTCGTGCGCATGAACACTTCGTTGTTCTTGACGACGAGGTCGCGGCCCTCGACCAGCTCGATGCCGAGCTTGTCGGCGAGGAAGGAGTGCTCGTAATAGGCCGAATTGTAGACGCCCGGGGTGAGCAGGGCCACCGTCGGCTCGCCCGAGGCGCTTTGCGGCGCGACCGAGCGGAGCGCGGCGAGCAGCTCGTCCGGATAGCGCTCGACCGGCGCCACCCTGTGGCGGGCGAACAGATCCGGAAACAGCCGCATCATGATCTCGCGGTTTTCCAGCATGTAGGACACGCCCGACGGCGTGCGGGCGTTGTCCTCCAGCACGATGAAGTCCTCGGCGTCGACCCGGACGATGTCGATGCCGGCGATGTGCACGTAGACGTCGTGCGGCACCTGCTGGCCGTTCATCTCGGGCCGGAACACCGGGTTCTGGAAGATCAGATCGTCGGGCACGATTTCGGCGCGGAGGATGTCGCGGCCGTGATAGATGTCGCGCAGGAACATGTTGAGCGCGCGCACGCGCTGCTTCAGGCCCTTCTCCAGGACGCCCCATTCCTTGGCGGACATGATCCGTGGAATCACATCGAAGGGGATCAGGCGCTCGGTGGATTCGGAATCGCCGTAGACCGCGAAGGTGATGCCGATCCGGCGGAACAGGAGCTCGGCTTCCTGGCGGCGATATTCAAGCGCCTCGGGAGGCGTCTCCTCGAGCCAGCGTGCCAGCTCCTGATAGGCGGGGCGAAGGTCCCCGCCGGGAATGTTCATTTCATCAAACGCGACTGCCATAGATCCCGACTTGTCTCCGCAAGGCGTTGCGCCATTCGACAGATCGTCAGGCCTTGATGAAGACCGCAACGTCCTGGCCATGCGTCAACAGTGCATGACTTTCATGTGGTAGCAAGGGCCGGGCCAGCGCGATAAGCATGGAGAAGGGGCATTTGCCGCCGATGGCCGATGGCGTGCCTGAAAAAATGGCTGAAGACTGCTTATTTCAGAAGCAAAACCGCGTGACTTCAACGCGTTACCTCGGCAAAGTCGGCGTCACAGGTGAGGGACTTAAGGCATGAGCGAGATCGTCACGGCGGGCATTCTGGTCATTGGAGACGAAATCCTGTCCGGCCGGACCAAGGACAAGAATATCGGCTTCATCGCCGAATACCTGACCAATATCGGCATCGACCTCAAGGAGGTCCGTGTCGTCTCCGACGACGAGCCCGACATCATCGCCGCATTGGATGCACTGCGGCATCGCTACACCTACGTCTTCACCACCGGCGGCATCGGGCCGACCCATGACGACATCACCGCAGATAGCGTCGCCAAGGCGTTCGGCGTCGGCATCGACCATCACCCGGAGGTGGTCGCCCGTTTCCGCGAGCGCTGGAGCGAGCAGGATCTCAACGAGGCCCGCCTGCGCATGGCGCGCATTCCCGACGGTGCCGAGCTGATCCAGAGCGCGACCATCCTCGCGCCCGGCTTCAAGATCGGCAATGTCATCGTCATGGCCGGCGTGCCGTCGATCATGCAGGCGATGATGGACATCGTCGCGCCCAAGCTGAAGTCGGGCGTGCGCATGCTGTCCGACTCGGTCCGCGCCAACGCACGCGAGGGCGACATCGGCGGCCCGCTGCGGGCGATCGCCGCCGCCCATCCCGACACCATCATCGGCAGCTATCCCTTCATGGACGAGGAGCAGAAGCCCAACACCAACCTGGTGGTGCGCTCGCGCGATCCGGAGAAGCTCGGGGCGGCAATGGCCGCGGTGAAGGAAATGCTGGCGGGATTGAACGTCAACCGTTAGCAGGGATTGCCGGACGAGATTGCAGGAGAAAGGCGATGGCTGGTGAAGCACCGGAACTGAGTGCGCAGGAGCGGGCAGGCAAGGCCTTCCCCGTCTCGTGGGATCAGTTCCACCGGGATTGTCGGGCGCTGACCTGGCGGCTCAACGAGGTCGGTCCGTTCCATGCGGTGATAGCGATCACCCGCGGCGGCCTGGTGCCGGCCGCGATCGTGGCGCGCGAGCTGGGGGTGCGCGTGATCGATACGGTCTGCATCGCCAGCTACGACCACGACAAGCAGGGCGACCTCCAGGTGCTCAAGGGCATTTCCGAGGCGGCCATGAAGCTCGGCGGCGGCACCGGCAAGGGCCTGTTGATCGTCGACGACCTCGTCGACACCGGCAAGACCGGCAAGCTGGTGCGCGAGATGCTGCCGGACGCGCACTTCGCCACCGTCTACGCCAAGCCCAAGGGGCGTCCGCTGGTCGACACCTTCATCACGGAAGTCTCGCAGGACACCTGGATCTTCTTCCCCTGGGACACCGCGCTGTCCTACCACCCGCCGCTGCGCGACGGCGCGGCGTAACGGACACCCTTATTGCGAGGAGCCCGTGACAAAATTGCGAAGCAATTTTGCACTGGCGACAAAGCAATTCAGAAATGCAGCCGTGGAGGCAGTCTGGATTGCTTCGCTTCGCTCGCAATGACGGGCGGAGGCAGCCATGCCCCTCCAAAACCGCGTCACACCCACCGGCGACATCATCGCCACGCCACACCGCGGTCTGTTCACCGGCAATCGCGGCATCATCCACGATCCCGCGACGAAGACGCTGCTGAAGAAGCGCTGGTCGACGCCGGCCTGGATCACGTGCCTGTGCGAATTCCGCGGCTGGCGTCGTCCGGTGATGGCGCGGCGGAGCTGGACCGAGCTGTTCTTCCTCGACGAGGCCACTGCCTTCGCGGCAGGGCACCGGCCCTGCTTCTTTTGCCGGCGCGACGACGCCAAACGATTTCGCGCGGCGTGGGAGAAGGGCAATGGTGCGAGCAACAGCAGCGCCAAGGCGATGGATGCCGTTCTGCATCGGGAGCGTCTCGATCGCGGCCGCAAGCAACTGCACCTGCTCTCGATGCCGCTGGCGGACCTGCCCGACGGCGCGATGGTGCAGCAGGGCGAAGACAGCTTTCTGGTGATGCAGGGACAGACGCTGCTGTGGTCACCGGCGGGCTACGCGTCGCATGCACGCGTGGTCGATCGGGCGATGTTGTTGACGCCGCCTTCCACGTTGCGCGCGATCATGGCCGGCTATCGGCCCGTGCTGCATCCGACGGCGTCGGGCTGAAGCGCCGACATCCTCGTGATCAGCCCAGCCGCTCGCGCGCCAGCGCCGCCCCCGCGCCGAGCGCCATCAGCTTGGCTTCGGCGATCTCGCGCCGCATCGGCGCCATTCCGCAATTGGTGGTGGCGATGATGTTGCTCTTCGGCACGAATTGCGACACCGCCTCGATCACCTTCACGACGTCCTCGGCCGTCTCGACCGTGTCGCTGGCGACGTCGATCACGCCGGCCTGCACGATCTTGTTCTTGAGCAGCGCGAGCAGGTCGAGCGGCACCTTGGAATTGCGGCACTCGATCGCGACCTGCCGGATCGGGCTCGCGTCGATTGCCGGAAAGATCTGCTCGTATTGCCGCCATTGCGCGCCGAGCGTCTCTTTCCAGTCCGTATTGGCCTTGATGCCGTAGCCGTAGCAGATGTGCACGGCGGTGGCGCAGGTCAGGCCCTGCGCGGCGCGCTCCAGCGCCTTGATGCCCCAATCGTTGACCTCGTCCATGTAGACGTTGAATGCGGGCTCGTCGAACTGCACGAGATCGACGCCGTCGGCCTGCAAGGCCTTGGCTTCCTCGTTCAAGAGCTCTGCGAAGGCAAAGGCCATCTTGACCCGATCGCCATAATAGCGGTCGGCAATGGTGTCGATGATAGTCATCGGGCCGGGCAGGGTGAATTTCAGCTGCTTCCTGGTGTGGGTGCGCGCGACGCGCGCCTCGAAGGCATGGACGCGACCCTTCAGCCGGAGCGGTGCGACCACCTGCGGCACCATCGCCTTGTAGCGATCTTTCCGGATTCCCATCTCGACCTTGTGGGCGAAATCGATGCCCTCGATCTTCTCCAGGAAGCCGTGCACGAAGTGCTGCCGCGCCTGCTCGCCTTCGGTGACGATGTCGATGGCGGCGTCCTCCTGGATCTTCAGCCAGATCAGCGTGGCATCGCGCTTGGCGCGGAGCAACTGGTCGCCTTCGGACTTCCAGGGCGCCCAAAGCATGTTGGGCTCGGCGAGCCATTCCGGCTTCGGCAGGGAGCCGGCGATCGTGGTTGGAAACAGCATGGCGGCCCTCCCGGCAGGTTGTTGCGCCCCTTCCTGCCATGTCCTAACGTCGAGGTACAGAACAACGAAAGTCGCTCTCCATTCCAGCAGCGGCGACAGGGAAGGCCTAAGCAAGGGCCAGAGGAAAGGCCAACGGAAAGGTCATGATCGACCTCTATTACGCGCCGACGCCTAACGGCTGGAAAATCTCGATCATGCTGGAGGAACTCGGGCTTCCCTATCAGGTGATGCCCGTGAATATCCGCGCCGGCGAGCAGTTCAATCCTGAGTTTCTGGCGATCTCTCCGAACAACCGGATTCCCGCGATCGTCGATCATGATCCCGCTGATGGCGGCGCGCCGTTCTCGGCCTTCGAGACCGGCGCGATCCTGGTTTATCTCGCGGAGAAGACCGGCCGTTTCCTGCCGGCTGATTTGCGCGGGCGCTCCACCACGATCCAGTGGGTGATGTGGCAGATGGCGGGTCTCGGGCCGATGCTCGGCCAGCACGGCCATTTCGCGCTCTATGCGGCCGAGAAGATCCCTTACGCGATCGAACGCTATCGCGACGAGGCGGCGCGGCTCTACGGCGTGCTCGACCGGCAATTGGCCAAGACCGGCGCCTATGTCGCCGGCGACTATTCCATCGCCGACATCGCCTGCTTCCCCTGGACCATGACCCACAAGGCGCAGGGTTTTACGCTCGACGACTATCCCAATGTGAAACGCTGGTATGCCGAGGTCCGCGCCAGACCGCAGGTGCAGGCGGGGCTCGCGATCGGAAAATTCGTGAAAGAGCCGTTCGACGAGGAATCACGCAAGATCATGTTCGGCCAGCGTGCGAAGGAAGTGTTGGGAAGAAAGTAGGCTACGTCATTCCGGGGCGCGACGAAGTCGCGAGCCCGGAATCCATCAGGCGCGTAACGAGAGGCGAAATGGATTCCGGGCTCGCGCCCAAAGGGGGCGCGCCCCGGAATGACAACATAAAGGAACCCCCATGATCGAATTCTTCTTCGACTGCTCCAGCCCCTGGACCTATCTCGCCTTCCACAACATCCAGCCGTTGGCGAAAGAGCTCGGCGCCGCCATCACCTGGCGTCCGATCCTGGTCGGCGGCATCTTCAACACGGTCAATCCGAGCGTCTATGCGCAGCGCGAGAAGCCGGTGCCGCTGAAGGCGCGCTACATGAAGAAGGACCTCGCCGACTGGGCGCGCTCGGCGGGGCTTGCCATCAAGATGCCGCCGACGGTGTTTCCGGTGAACAGCGTCAAGGCGATGCGCGGCTGCCTCTGGCTCGGTCAGGACATGGTGCCGTTCGCGACATCAGTGTTTGAGACCTATTGGGGCGAGGACAAGGACATCTCGCAGGACGCGGTGCTCGCGGAGATCTGCAGGAAAGTCGGCATCGACGAGCAGAGGTTCTTCGCCGGCATTGCCGAGCAGGGCATCAAGGACCAGCTCAAGGCCAATACCGAGGAGGTGATGGCGCGCGGCGGCTTCGGCTCGCCGACCATCTTCGTGAACAAGACCGACATGTATTTCGGCAATGACCGCCTGCCGCTGATCCGCGAAGCGCTTCAGCGCAGCAAGGCGAGCGCGGCCTGATGGTGCGCGCAGTCATCTGCCGCGAACTCGGCGCGCCCGAGACTTTGCGGCTGGAAGAATTTCCGTCGCGCGCGCTGAAGCCGGGCGAGGTACGCGTTGCGATCCGCGCCGCCGGGCTGAACTTTCCCGACGTGTTGATGGCCGCCGGCGAATACCAGCTCAAGCCGGAGCTGCCGTTCACGCCTGGCATGGAGGCTGCCGGTGACGTCACCGAATTGGGGGCGGAGGCGAGCGGCGTTGCCGTCGGCGACAAGGTCATCGTCAAGATGCGCCATGGCGCCTTTGCCGATGAAGCCGTGGTGACGCCGTCGCAGCTCACCCCCATGCCGTCCACCTTCGACTATGCGGAGGCTGCGACCTATCTCGCCGGCCACGGCACGGCCTATCATGCGTTGATCGATCGCGGCCGGGTCGCGCCGGGCGAGGTGCTGCTGGTCCACGGTGCCGGCGGCGGCGTCGGCCTTGCCGCCGTCGAGATCGGCAAGATGCTGGGTGCGACCGTGATCGCGACCGCCTCCAGCGACGAGAAGCTCGAGATCGCGAGATCGCGCGGCGCCGATCATCTCATCCGCTACGACCGCGAGCCATTTCGCGATGCCGTCAAGCGCATCACCGATGGCCGCGGCGCCGACGTCGTGTTCGACCCCGTCGGTGGCCAGGTCTTCGAAGATTCGATGCGCTGCATCGCCTGGGGCGCGCGGCTCCTCGTGATCGGCTTCACCGGCGGCATCGGTTCGGCCAAGACCAATCTGTTGCTGATCAAGGGCGCCAGCGTGCTCGGCGTGCGCGCCGGCGAAGCGGTGCGCAAGAATCCTGCGCTCGGCGAGGTCCGTCTGAAGGCGCTCTTGCAATGGGCAGAGGAGGGCAAGCTGCGCCCCAACGTCTCGCACCGCCTGCCGCTCGAAGACTACGCGAAGGCGATGCGGCTGCTGATCGACCGCAAGGCGATCGGGCGGGTGGCGCTGATGATGCAGTGACGGTGCCGTAGGGTGGGCAAAGGCGCTCTTGCGCCGTGCCCACCATCTTCTCCGTCGCAACCTGAATCGTGGGCACGCTTCGCTTTGCCCACCCTACTAGAGCGTCACTTATACTCCCGCTCCGTCCACCACGGGAAATAATCCGGCATGTCCGTCGAGACCCTGTTCTTGAACTGCGCCGGACGCTTCTCCAGGAACGACACCACGCCTTCCTTAACGTCGTCCGAGCGACCGCGGGCGTAGATGCCGCGGCTGTCGACCTTGTGGGCTTCCATGGGATCGTCGGCGCCCATCATGCGCCACATCATCTGGCGGATCAGCGCCACCGATACCGGCGCCGTCTTGGCGCAAAACTCCTTTGCCAGCGCACGTGCGGTCGGCAGCAGATCGTCCGGCGGGACCACCTTGCTGACGAGGCGGCCGGCGAGGGCTTCCTGGGCCGGGAAGACGCGGCCCGAATAGCACCATTCCAGCGCCTGCGAGATGCCGACGATGCGCGGCAGGAACCAGCTCGAGGCCGCCTCCGGGACGATGCCGCGCTGAGAGAACACGAAGCCGAACCGCGCCGCCTCCGAGGCGATGCGGATGTCCATCGCAAGCTGCATGGTGACGCCGATGCCGACAGCCGGGCCGTTTACCGCGGCGATCACGGGCTTGAGGCACTTGAAGATGCGCAAGGTCACCTGGCCGCCGCCGTCGCGCACCTGCGGGTCGCTATAGTCGACCTTGCCGTCCGCGAAGCGCTTGACCGGCCCGCGCCGCGCGTCGCGGTCGAACGTGTCGGCGCCGGACGACAGATCGGCGCCTGCGCAAAAGCCACGGCCGGCGCCGGTCACGATGATGGCGCGGACATTGTCATCCTTGTCGGCGGCATCGAACGCGTCGATCAGCTCCCTTTGCATCTGCGCGTTGAAGGCGTTGAGCTTGTCGGGCCGGTTCAGCGTGATGGTGAGGATCTGCTCGGCGACCTCGTATTTGATCGTCTCATACGCCATGGTGGTTTCCTTCCGTTATTTGTTGTTCTCTCTGTAGCACGTCATTCCGGGGCGCGCGAAGCGCGAGCCCGGAATCCATTTGTCCACACCACTTGTGCGGATGAATGGATTCCGGGCTTGCGCCAAGAGGGCGCAACCCGGAATGACTGAACTACAGCTACTTCGCCGGCGGCTTCGGCCAGGGCCGCTGCGGGCCGCGGTGACCTTCAAACGCCTTGGCCATGCCGAGCACGCCGATGTCGTCGAAGCGGCGGCCGACGATCTGCACGCCGATGGGAAAACCCTTGGCATCGAAGCCGCCGTTGACGGAGATCGCCGGGTTCTCCGACATATTCCACGGCACGGTATAGGCGATGTGCTCGAAAGGCTTCATGGGATCGTTGGTCGGCGAAGCCCAGTCCGCCGGAAAGTTCACGTTCGGCGCGGTCGGCGAGATCACATAGTCGAGCTCGCAAAAGAGCTTCGAGGCCGCCGCCCGGATCGCCATGGTCTGGTTGAAGCCGCGGATGACATCGACGCCCGAGAGCTTCGCGCCGGACTCGCCCCATCTGAAGATATAGGGCAGCACCTTGGCCTGCTCGGCCGCCGTTAGCCTGGACAGATCGTCCCACATCCGCGCGCGCCAGAAATTGTCGAGGCCGTCGAGCATCTCGCGCGTCAGGATGCCGTCGACTTCCGTCACGACTGCGCCCGCGGATTCGAACGCCTTTGCGGCCTTCACCGCGACCTCGCGCACCGGCTTCTCCAGCGCCAGGCCGCAGCCGGGATCGAGCATCAACCCGATGCGCAGCTTGCGCGGAGATTTCTCCAGTCCCTTCCAGTTCAGCGGCTCGGCCGGCAGGCTCATGCCGTCGCGCCGGTCGGGTTTTGCGATCGCGCTCATCATCAGTGCGCAATCATCGACCGTGCGGGTCATGGGGCCTGCGACGCGGCCGACATAGGTGGGGTCGATCGGCACGCGGCCAAAACTCGGCTTCAGGCCAACGAGGCCGCACCAGCCGGCGGGCAGGCGGACCGAGCCGCCGATATCAGTGCCGAGATGCAAGGGGCCATAGCCGGCCGCAGCAGCGGCGCCTGCGCCGGCGCTGGAGCCGCCGGGATTCTTGCTGAGGTCCCAGGGATTGCGCGCGAGCGCGTGGAACGAGGAGAGTCCGGAGGACAGCATGCCGTAATCAGGCATGGTGGTCTTGGCGAAGATGATGCTGCCTGCCTCACGCAGCCGCGCGGCGGGCGGCGCGTCCTTCTCCGCCGGCACGAGTTTCACGCTGGCCGCGCCCAGCGGCACCGGCACCCCCTTGGTCGCGATGTTGTCCTTCACCGTGACAGGCACGCCGTCGAGCGCGCCAGACGGCTCGCCGCCGCTCCAGCGCGCGGTCGAGGCCTTTGCGGCCTCGCGCGCGCCGTCGGGGTCGAATGCATAGAGCGCCTTCAGATGCGGTTCCCACGCCGCGACATGCGCGAGCACGTCCTCCAGCACCTCGCTCGGCGAGAACTGCTTGGCGCGATAGCCCGCGATCAGGTCGACCGCGGACAGATCGTGCAGCGAAGTGACCGCCTCCTCGACGCTCTTTTTATGCATTGCCACCCACCGGCATGCGCGTCTCGACGATGCGGGCGAACATGCTGGCGCCGATCGGCAGGATCTTGTCGTCGAGCACGAAGCCGGGGTTGTGCACGGGCACCGAGCCGTCATGGCCGACCCAGAAGTAAGCGCCGGGGATGGTCTCCAGCATGTCGGCGAAATCCTCGCTGCCCATCTTCGGTTGGGTGCGGGTGATCACGTTGGCGGGGTCGACGATCGTGCGCGCGACCTCCTCGACCACCTTGGACTGCTCGACCTGGTTGACCAGCACGTTGAAGGTGTCGCGGATGTCGACGTCGATCGCGCAACTATAGGCGCTCGCGATGCCGGCGCAGATGGTGCGGATGCGCTCGCTGACCAGGGTGCGGACTTCCTTCGAGAAGGTGCGGATGGTGCCGCACAGATGCGCATCACCAGGAATGACGTTGTAGGCGGAGCCGGCATGGATCTGGGTGATCGACACCACCGCAGCCTGCAGCGGGTCGACGTTGCGGCTGACGATGGTCTGGATCGCCTGCGCCAGCGTGGTCGCGATGACCACCGCGTCCTTGGAGCGTTCGGGCATCGCGCCATGCGCGCCGTAGCCGGTGATGCGCAGGTCGAAGAAGTCGGCGCTGGCCATCGCCGGGCCGGGCAGGATCGCGATCTCGCCGTGGTTCAGATCCGGCGCGTTGTGCAGGCCGTAGAGCTCGTCGCAGGGAAACTTCTCGAACAGGCCGTCCTTGATCATGGCGCGGGCGCCGCCGAGGCCTTCCTCGGCCGGCTGGAAGATCAGGTGCACGGTGCCGTCGAAATTCCGGGTCTCGGCGAGATAGCGTGCGGTGCCGAGCAGCATGGTGGTGTGGCCGTCATGGCCGCAGCCGTGGAAGCGCCCGGGGATTTTCGAGCTCCATTTCAGGTTGGTGTTCTCTTCCATCGGCAGCGCGTCCATGTCGGCGCGGAGGCCAATGCGCTTGCTGCCGGAGCCCTTGCCCTTGATGACGCCGATCACGCCGGTGCCGCCGAGGCCGCGATGCACCTCGATGCCCCAGCTCTTCAACTTGTCGGCCACGATGCCGGAGGTGCGGACTTCCTCGAAGCCGATCTCGGGATGGGCGTGAAGGTCGCGCCTGATGGCGGTGAGTTCGTCGGCGTAGCCGTCGATGCGATCGATCGTGGGCATGTGTCCTGTCCGGTTAGCGTGAAGGTGGATTGAAAACGGGGCCGTTCGGCTTGATGCGGATGCCGGGTCGCAGGCGCGTCCAGGGCAGCGAAGCAGTGTCGGCCGGCATCGCGCCGGGCGCGGCACAGATCATCAGCTTCTCGGCGATCGGCTCGAAATCGGCGCGGAAATGCACCGAGCTCTTGTTGACCAAAATCTTCTGTTCGGTCGGCTCGATGCCGACATAGCGGTACATCGCCTGGTCGGCGAGCTGCGCCTTGTGCGAGGAGACGACGATGCGGACATCGCCGATGCGCAAGGCTGCGGACGGGCCCATCTCCATCTCGCGGCCGCCGTAATACGGTCCGGGCGCGATGAAGCGGCCGTCGGAAAGCTGCTCGACCACGAAAGTCTCGCGATAGGGCGCGTCGCCGGGAATGCCGGACTTGCCGCCGAGCGACAGCGTCACGGTGGCGCCGACGCCGGCCGCATGCGCGGCCTTGGCCGATTCCGGATCGTAGATCGCGCCGGTTGCCGCACTCGCTCTGTTGCGCACCAGCGCGCGCAGCATGCCCGTGGTGTCGGAATCGCCCCCGGCGCCGGGATTGTCCTGGGTGTCGGCGATGATGATCGGCTTGCTGGCGCTCTTGGCAAGTTCCATGGCATGGCGCACGCCGTCGTCGGGCGACCAGATCTTGCCGTCGAAATCGTCCTCGTGGCTCTCGATCAGCTTCAGAAGCGCGTCCACCGCGCGATCCGCGTCTTGCTGCGTCCTGCCGTAGGCGAACAGGCTCGGGCCGCAGTCGCGGAAATCGGCGGCGGGGAAGCCGGGCGCGAAGGAGAGGGTGGGAACGGCATCGCTCTCGAGGGCGCCGAGCTTTTCGTAGATATCTTTGGTGGGCTCGTCGTTGGTGCATTGCCAGCTGATCGGGATCAGGAACGGCAATTGCCGGAACGCTTTTGCGAAGCGCTGCTTCGTCTGCAGCAGCAGCGCGAGGTGCCGCGCGCAGGCGCGGCCGGTCTCGGCCATGTCGACATGGGGATAGGTGCGGTAGGCGATCAGCGCGTCGGCGTGCTCCATCATCTCGGGCGTGACGTTGGCGTGCAGGTCGAGGCTGGTGACCAGCGGAACATCCTTGCCGATGACGCGGCGCACGCGCGCCAGGATCTCGCCTTCGCCGTCGTCGAGATGCTCGGTCACCATGGCGCCGTGCAGGTCGAGATAGACGGCGTCGATCGGCCCGGCGGCGGCGATGCCGTCGACCATCACCTTCACGATGCGCTCGAAGGCGTCCTTGGTGACGTGAGCGGAGGGGCTCGCACCGCAGGCGATGGTCGGAACAAGTTCCCAGCCGTTCGCCTCAGCGCTGTCGACGAAACCGGCGAGGCCGACATTGATGCGCCGCATCACCTTCAAGACGTCCTGGCCTTGCGTCATCGCCGGCCAGCCGCCGCCATGCTGGAAGTCGGCGAAGGTCGCCTTGGTCGGAGCGAAGGTGTTGGTCTCGTGCAGGAAGCCGCCGACGGCGATGCGTGTCATTCAGTTCAGGTCCAGCGTTTTGAAAGTGCGCGACGTTAGCCTTGGCTCTGCGGAGAGAGCAAGGTGAGAGGCCATCGCGCCGTGCATAGGGTCAAGACGTTTTGGGAATGCTGCTTCGCCGTCATTCCGGGGCGCGCCCGCTTGGGCGCGAACCCGGAATCCATTGTGCGACAGAGTCGGTTGCCAGATGGATTCCGGGCTCATCGCTTCGCGATGCCCCGGAATGACGCGGAGAGAGCTGACCTATGCGCTCGCCCCCACGCCTTCCGCCACCGGCCGGAAGTTCGCAAAGTCCCAGTTGCGTCCGGGCGCCGCATCCAGCAGGGCCTTGGTGTAGGCCTCCTTCGGATGCGTCAGCACTTCGGCGGCCGGTCCTTGTTCGACGACGCGGCCGTGCTGCATCACCACGACCTCGTCGCAGATCTGGGCTGCAACGCGCAAGTCGTGGGTGATGAACAGGATGGCGATCCCGAGCCGCTTCTGGATCTCGTCGAGCAGTTCCAGCACCTGCGCCTGCACGGAGACGTCGAGCGCGGAGACCGCTTCGTCCGCAACCAGCACGTCGGGATCGAGCGCGAGCGCCCGGGCGATCGCGATGCGCTGGCGCTGGCCGCCGGAGAACTGGTGCGGATAGCGCGATACGGCGTCGGGCGGCAGGCCGACCAGCTCGAGCAGCTCGCGGGCGCGCTTCATCGCGTCGGCATGCGAAGTGCCATAGTTGATCGGGCCTTCCGCAATGCTCTCGCCGACGGTGACGCGTGGGTTGAGCGAGCGGTAGGGATCCTGGAACACGATCTGGATCTTCTGCCGGTGCGGCTGCAGCAGGCGGCGCGAGATGTCGGCGATCTCGCGTCCGGCGAGCCGCACGCCGCCGGAGGTCGGATCGATCAGGCGCACGATGCAGCGTGCCACCGTCGACTTGCCCGAGCCGCTTTCGCCGACGATGCCGAGCGTGCGGCCCTTGCGCAGCGTCAACGTGACCTTGTCGGCAGCGACGACCTCGCGGCCTTTGCCAAAGAAGGCGCGCTCCTTGTAAACCTTGCTGAGCTCGTTGGCCTCCAGCACCACGGGCTCGCGGGTTTCCTCGCGCGGCGCCCGCGGCACCAGGCTCGGCACCGAGGCGAGCAGGTTGCGGGTGTATTCCATGGTCGGATTGCGCAGCACGGTCTCGAGCGGGCCGGTCTCGACCAGGCGGCCCTGCCGCATCACCGCGACACGGTCGGCAATCTCCGCGACCACGCCCATGTCGTGGGTGATGAACAGCACGGCGGTGCCGTGATCGCGCTGGAGGTCGCGGATCAGGGTCAGGATCTGCTTCTGCGTGGTGACGTCGAGCGCGGTGGTCGGCTCGTCGGCAATGAGGAGCTTCGGCTCCAGCACCAGCGCCATCGCGATCATGATGCGCTGGCGCTGGCCGCCGGAGAGGCGGTGAGGGTAGGAGGCGAAGATGCGCTCGACCTGGGGCAGGCGGACCTGCTCCATCATGTCGAGGATGCGCCTCTTGCGCGCCTTTGCGTCCAGACTGGTGTGGGCGCGCAATACCTCGTCGATCTGGCGGCCGACCGGCACCACCGGATTGAGCGCGGTCATCGGCTCCTGGAAGATCATCGCCATCTTGGTCGCGCGCAGCTGGCGCAGGCGGCGGTCGGTGGCGGTGAGCAGCTCCTCGCCGACCAGCTTCACGCTGCCGGCGGTCGGCACCAGCGTGCCCTTCGGCAACAGGCCCATCGTGGTGAGCGAGGTCACCGACTTGCCCGAGCCGCTTTCGCCGACGAGGCACAGCGTCTCGCGCTCGCGCACCTGGATCGAGATGCCGTCGATGATCTTTGATCCGTTCGGCTTCTTGCCGATGGACACGACGAGGTTGTTGATGTCGAGGATGGTGTTGGTCATGCCGAAGAACTCTCGCTCGTCATTCCGGGGCGCGCGTTAGCGCGAACCCGGAATCCATTGAGCCGCAATCCAAGTGGTGAAATGGATTCCGGGTTCGCGCCAAGGGGCGCGCCCCGGAATGACGGTGCTACTCGCATCACTTCCCCTCCCGCTGCTTCATGCGCGGATCGAGGGCGTCGCGGGCGGCGTCGCCGATCAGGTTGATGCTGAGGATGGCGATGGAGAGCAACAGGCCCGGCCAGAAGATCAGCGACGGCTTGATCTGGAAGTACTGGCGGCCCTCGGCCATGATGTTGCCCCAGGTCGGCGTCTCCGGCGAGATGCCGGCGCCGAGGAAGGAGAGGATGGCCTCGGTCAGGATGGCGCTGGCGCAGATATAAGTGCCCTGGACGATCAACGGCGCGATCGTGTTCGGCATCAAATGGCGCCACATGATCTTGGGCAGGCTCGAGCCGACCGAGATCGCGGCCTCGACGTAAGGCTCCTCGCGCGCCGACAGCACGACCGAGCGGACCAAGCGGGCCACGCGCGGAATCTCGGGGATCGTGATCGCGATCAGCACGGTCCAGAGGCTGGCGCCGGAGAGCGACACGACGGCGATCGCGAGCAGGATGCTCGGCATCGCCATCAGGCCGTCCATGACGCGCATCATCACGGAATCGACCAGCTTGAAGAAGCCGGAGACGAGGCCGATCGCAAGGCCGATGGCGATCGACAGGATCGCCGCGCCGATGCCGATCAAGAGCGAGATGCGGCCGCCATAGATCACGCGCGACAACAGGTCGCGTCCGTAAGCGTCGGTGCCGAGCAGGAATTGCGCGGAGGACGGCTTGAGCCGCTGCGACGGGGCGAGCTGGATCGGATCGTGCGGCGCGATCAGCGGCGCGAGGATCGAGATCAGCACGATCAGGGCAAGCAGGACCGTCGCGGCGGCGATGATCGGCGTCGAGGTGAGGAATCCGAAGCGCGGCCGCAGCGGCGACGTGATCGGAATGGACGACTGGGGAAGGGTATCGACCGACATTCTGTTCTTGTCCTTGCCTCAGTACCGGATCCGGGGATCGAGCAGGGTGTAGGCGACGTCGATGAGAAGATTGACGACGACGTAGATCAGCGAGGTCAGCAGGATCATCGCCTGGATCACCGGATAATCGCGCGCCAGCACCGCATCGACGGTGAGGCGGCCGATGCCGGGGATGTTGAACACGCTCTCGGTGACGACGACGCCGGAGATCAAGAGCGCAAAGCCGGTGCCGATCACGGTGATCACGGGCACGGCGGCGTTGCGCAGCGCATGGCGCATCATCACCGCAACCTCGTTGATGCCCTTCGCGCGCGCCGTTCGCACGTAGTCCTCGCCGAGCACGTCGAGCATCGCCGCACGCGTCATGCGCGCGATCAGTGCGATGTAGATGAAGGACAGCGCGCAGGTCGGCAGGATCATGCGCTCGAAGAACGGACCGAAGCCGTTGAAGATGCTACGGAAGCCCTGCACCGGCACCAAGCGCAGCTCGATCGCGAAGACCTGGATGAGGACATAGCCGACCACGAACACCGGCACCGAGAAGCCGAGCACGGACAGACCCATCACGAAACGGTCGATCCAGGTGCCGTGCTTCCACGCCGCGATCACCCCCAAGGGAACTGCGACGATGACGGCGAGGATGATGGTGCACAGCGCGATCGAGATCGACGGCTCGACGCGCTGGCCGATCATCTTCATGACAGGCAGGTTGGAGATCAGCGAGGTTCCGAGGTCGCCATGCAGCAGCTTGTTCACCCAGGTGATGAACTGCACGATCAGCGGCTCATTGAGACCGAGCGATTCGCGGATGCGCTCGAGCCGTTCCGGCGTCGCGTTGTCGCCGGCGAGGATCGCGGCGGGATCGCCGGGGGTGAGGCGGAGCAGGAGGAACACGAACAGCGCGACCACGCCCATCACGGGCACGGCGGCGAGAATTCGGCGAAGGAGATATCCGAGCAAGGTGGATCCGTCAGTTTAGAGTCAAATCGGCGGCAGCGGCGAGAGGTCAGTTCTGCCACCAGCCTAACATTTCAGCAATTCCCGTGCCATGAGGGCCACAGTTTTTGCGGTGCAGCCAGTCCTCGTAGGGTGGGCAAAGCGGAGCGTGCCCACCTCCTTTCACTCAGGAAAAACGGTGGGCACGGCGCTTTGCGCCTTTGCCCACCCTACGGAATAGCTTCGCGATCACTCCAGCGTCGCCAGCAGCCCCGCCATCAGCCGACCACGCTCAACGAGACTTTCGACTTCGATATACTCCTCCAGCGTGTGGCCATTGCCGCCGCGCACGCCGAGGCCGTCGAGCGTCGGGATTCCCATCGCGCCGGTGAAGTTGCCGTCGGAGCCGCCGCCGGAGCTTGCATGCGGCAGTTCCATGCCAAGAGATTTGGCGATGCCGCGCGCCTTCTCATACAGCGCCATGGAGCCGGCATCCGGCTCCCAGACCGGCCGCGTCACGCCGCGCGAGACCTTGAAGGTGACATCGTTGCTGGTGCCCGACAGCGCCAGCATCCGCTCGACACCGCGATCGAGATCGGCCTGGCGCTTGGCCATCGACAGCGCTTCGCCTGTCGCGGTGGTGGCAACGCAATTGACCCACTGGCCGCCGTGCACGACGCCGACCGAGAAGGTGCAATCCTCCGTCGTCATCGCGTCGATGCTGAGGATCTGCCGCGCCATCTCGCGGATCGCCGAGCGTCCCGCCGACAGCGTGGCGCCGGCGTGGCTCGGCCGGCCCGTCGCCTCGAGGTTGAAGCGTGCGATGGCATAACGTCCGGTGGTGACGCCGTTGTCGGCGCGACCGGGCTCCGGCACCAGCACGTATTTGTTGCGCGCGGCCTCAGCCTCGATGATGTCGCGCGTCGAGGGCGTGCCGACTTCCTCGTCCGGCGTGAACAGCACCGTGATCGGCAGCGGCGTGGTAAAGGACGCGCGCGCCAGCTGCCGGATTGCTTCCAGCGAGAGATAATTGCCGCCCTTCATGTCGTAGATGCCGGGGCCGTAGCATTTGTTGCCCTCGCGCCGCCATTTCAGCTTCCCGATGGTGCCGACCGGGTGGACGGTATCCATGTGGCCGGCGATCAGGATGCCCGGCTCGCCCTGCTTCGGGTGGGGAAAGCGCGCGCGGATGACGCCGCCAAAACCCTGGCGGCCGGCGATGCGCTCGATCGTCGCACCCATGATCGCCATATCCCGCGCCGCGATATCGAGCATGCGGTCCACGGCGCCTGCGTCCCAGGTCGGGCTTTCGCATTCGACCCAGCCGCGCAGGCCGTCGAGCATTACCTCGGAATCAAAGGGGAGATTGGCAGGATTCATCTCAATGTCTCTCGAGCTTGGAAAGATGGAACGCGCATTGCATCGGTGTGGGCAGGACAAGCGGAAGGTGTTGTAGAGCCAAACCGATCCCTGTGGAGCCTGTGCATGCGCCGTAAGGGCTTGCAGCGAAACCGGATTGACGCGCTCGGCACTGTCTGCAAGTCTCGAAAAGATAAAGGCATTGCATGAGGTTAGTTCGCCCAACGAACGGACTTCATGCTCAATCGATAACCTGCCTTTGAACAGTTTCACGTCAGGAGAACTTTCTATGTTCCACTTCATGCGCCGGGGGCCTCGCGCGTTCGCCTCCACACTTGCGCTGTCGGTCGTCGCGCTTTCGACCGCGCTGGCCTCGCCAGTGCTTGCGGCCGGCAAGACACTCACCGCGGTGATGCACTCGGATTTGCGCATCATCGACCCGATCTTCACCACCGCCTACATCACGCGCGACCATGGCTACATGGTTTACGACACGCTGGTGGCCACCGATTCGAATTTCAAGGTCCAGCCGCAGATGGCGGACTGGAAGATCTCCGACGACAAGCTCACCTACACCTTCACGCTGCGCGACGGCCTGAAGTGGCATGACGGCGCGCCCGTGACGGCGGAAGATTGCGTCGCTTCGCTGAAGCGCTGGGCCGCGGTCGACGGCATGGGCCAGAAGCTCATGGACTTCACCGCGAGCATCGAGGCGACCGACGCCAAGACCATCACGCTGAAGCTGAAGGAGCCCTACGGCCTCGTCCTCGATTCCATCGGCAAGCCGTCCTCGCGCGTCGCCTTCATGATGCCGAAGCGCCTTGCGGAGACGCCGGCGGACAAGCAGATTCCCGAGCAGATCGGCTCGGGCCCCTTCAAGTTCGTGCAGGGTGAATTCCAGCCCGGCGTGAAGGCGGTCTACGTCAAGAACACCGATTACGTTCCGCGCAAGGAGCCGGCGAGCTGGACCTCCGGCGGCAAGGTGGTGAAGGTCGACCGCGTCGAGTGGCTCACCATGCCGGACTCGCAGACTGCGGTGAATGCGCTGCAGTCGGGTGACATCGACTTCATGGAGAACCTGCCCTTCGACATGCTGCCGGTGCTGGAAGCGAACAAGGAGCTCAAGATCGAGGTCCTGAACAAGTTCGGCTTTCAGACGCTCGGCCGGATGAACTTCCTTCATCCGCCGTTCGACAACGTGAAGGTGCGGCGGGCTGCCTTGCTGGCGATCAACCAGAAGGACGTGCTCGACGCGCTGGTCGGCAATGCGAAGTACCAAAAGATCTGCGGCGCTTTCTTCGTGTGCGACACGCCGCTCGCGACCGATGTGGGCTCCGAGACCCTGGTGAAGGGGAACGGCATGGCGGAAGCCAAGAAGGCTCTGGCCGAGTCCGGCTATGACGGCACGCCGATCGTGATCATGGCGCCCGGCGATGTCACGACGCTGAAGGCGCAGCCGATTGTCGCGGCCCAGCTGCTGCGCGAGGCCGGCTTCAAGGTCGACCTCCAGGCGACCGACTGGCAGACGGTGGTGAGCCGCCGTGCCAGCCAGAAGCCGCCGAAGGAAGGCGGCTGGAACATGTTCTTCACCAACTGGGTCGCGGCCGACGTGTCCAACCCGATCGCCAATCTCTCGATTAGCGGCCTGGGTAAGAAAGGCTGGTTCGGCTGGGCGGAGGACGCCAAGATCGAGCAGCTCAAGGACGCTTTCGTCCGCGCGTCCTCGCTCGACGAGCAGAAGAAGATCGCGGCCGACATCCAGAAGCAAGCCTATGAGCAGGTGATCTACATTCCGCTGGGGCAGTATCTCATCGCGAGCGGCTGGCGCAAGTCGCTGAACGGTGTGCTCGACGGTCCCGCGACGCCGGTGTTCTGGAACGTCGACAAGTCGGAGTAAGGCGGGGACCGCCTTCGCGACCTCGGACAATAAGGCGGCGCCGCTGATCAGCGGCGCCGTTGTCTTTTCGGCTACGCAGGTGCGTGCTTTTAACGCTTCCAATCTGCAATTCTTGCTATTTGCTTCAATCCTGAAATAGATGCGTCGTCCGCGCGCATCCTTTTTTCCGTCCTCAAATCTGATTCCCGTGCCGATCGATTCTGCACTTCAGGCGATGGCCGAACGGTCCGATCGCGCACCGGCGCGTTGGCGGCGGCCCTTCCTGCGCTGGCTCGACGGCGTCGAGGCGGGCTGGGCCGTGCCGCTTCTCGTCGCCTGCGTCGTTGTGATCTGGACGCTCTATCTGGCGATCGCCTATGCCGGCGGCGGTCTGCACCCCGATACGCTCGAGGCCTGGACGTTGGGCCGGCATTTCGCCTGGGGTTATCACAAGCACCCGCCCTTGAGCGGCTGGATTGCCGCTGGCTGGACCTCCGTCTTCCCGCTCAGCGACTGGTCGCTGCAATTGATGGCGATGGCCAATGCCGGGCTTGCATTGGTCTTCGTCGACCGCATCGCGCGGCAATTCGTGACCGGGCACAAGCGCGTCCTGGTGCTGCTGCTCTTGATGCTGACGCCGGTCTATCAATTTCACGCCCAGCGCTTCAATGCCAATTCGGTGCTGCTGGCGACCTGGCCGCTGGCGACCTGGTGCTTCCTGCGCGCATTCGAGACGCGCGCCTGGCCCTGGGCAATCGCGGCGGGATGCACGACCGCGCTGGCGATGGTCGGCAAATATTACTCGATCTTCCTCGTCGCGAGCTTGGCCTTCGCCGCGCTGGCGCACCCGGCGCGGCGCGCTTATTTCAGCTCGCTTTCGCCATGGATATCGGTGGTCGTGGGGCTCGCGGCGCTGTCGCCCCACATCCATTGGCTCGCGACCACGGGCGCCTCGACCTTCACCTACGCGCTGGCGCATGCCAATGGCAACCTCGCAACCTCACTCGACGAGGTGAAAAACTTTCTGCTCGGGCTGGCCGCGGCGATGAGCATATCCGCCGTGGTCTGGCTGCTCATCGCAGGACCGCGCCTGAGGCAGTTTCCGGCCGACTTCGCGGCCATGAGCCCGGGCCTGCGGCTTCTGTTCTACGTCGCGATCGGAACGATCGTACTTCCGGTGCTGACGTCGCTTGTGATGGGCACCGATCTGCCGTCGCTGTGGGCGTTGCAGGGCCTGTTCCTGTTCGCCATTCTCGTGGTCTGCGGCACGAGCTATCCGATCGAGCGCTTCCACACGGTCAACGTCACGATGATCGTTGCCGGCGCTGCGCTCGCCGCCGTCCTGGTCGCGGCGCCGATCCATGCCGTCCATCGCAACAATCACGGCTATGAAGAGGGCCGGAATTTTTACGTGCAGGCCGCCAACGAATTGACGCGCCAGTGGCGCGAGGTGACCGGCGAGCCGCTGAGCGCCATCAGCGGCGACGATGCACTCGCCTTCGCGACGGCGTTCTACAGCCCCGACCATCCTTATTACGCGCGGCCGTTCGCGCATCAATACACCTGGGGCCTGCCGCGCAGGACGACGCTGGACCGCGGCTGGGCCGCACTCTGTTTCCAGGGGCAGGAGCACTGCAATCGCTGGCTGGAATGGGTGTCCGCGCGTGGCGGCCGTTTCGTCAGGCGCGAGTTCACCGTGCAGGCCTCGCTATGGGGCCGGCTTGGCGTGTCTCGCGAGGTGATCGTGCTGATGGCGCTGCCGCAAGCAAGCCCGGCTTCGAGCGCTGCGGATGATTTCAGCGCCAGCCGGCGAGGAACCCACTAGAGGGTCGTTCTGAAACGCGATGAAATGAAACCAATTCGCTGCAACGACTGAGGTGCGCTCCCTCTCCCGCTTGCGGGAGAGGATTGGGGAGAGGGTGCTTCCGCAATGGGATAGTCTCCTAGAGGAGAAAGCCCTCACCCGCGCCTACGGCTCGGCGCGACCTCCCCCGCAAGTGAGAGAGGTTGCACCGAGCCTGCCGCAATCGATTTGACCAAAACCCATTCCCGCCTAGCAATGGCTGTCGCGCACCTGCTCGAGCCCCTCGCTCGCAAGAGGCGCGGTGAACGTGACCTGCTCGGCCCGCGGTTCAGACGGCTCCACATTTTGAAGCTTTGCCTCGGCGTGGTCTTCGCGATGTTCCAGTTCCATTGCAGTATCCTCTAGAATTGCTGCAGTACAACATCGAGGCCGCCTCCTGGTTCCTCGGTCGGGACGATGATGCGGCCTGAACAGCCGTCCCTTCTCGACCACCAGCACGATCGCGACCGCGGCGAGGGTGGACAGGAAGAAGCCGATCGAGAAGGGCAGCAGCGTGCCGTCGAAGCTCTGCCCGATCGCCATGCCGACCACGATTCCGATCAGCGTGGTGATCGAGCCGTAAAGCGAGGAGGCGGTGCCGGCGATGTGGCCCTGCGGCTCCATCGCGAGCGCGGTGAAGTTGGCGACCATCATGCCGAACGAGAACATCATCAGGGCGGAGAGCACCATGAACAAGGCAAGTGGCAGCACGCCGAGGCATTCCGTCAGCAGCATCACGCCGGCCACGAATGTGTAGAGCATCAACGCGCCGTGCGAGATCACGCGCATGCCGAGCCGGCCGACCAGCCTCGCATTGAGGAAGCCGGCGATGGCGGTGCCGGCGGCGATCGCGGCGAAAGCGAGCGGGAAGTATCGGCCGAGATGATAGATGCCGGTGAAGACCTGCTGGGCGCAGAAGACATAGGCGAACAGCGCGCCGATGACGCTGCCGGCCGCGGTGGCATAGCCCATGGTCTGGCGATGGGTCACGGTCTGCCGGAACGCCGAGAGCACGTCCGCGGGCGCCAGCGATCGGCGCTCGGACTGGGGGAGCGTTTCAGGCAACCGCAACACGCACCATGCGAGTGCGAGCAAGCCATAGAGCATCAGCACCACGAAGATGCCGCGCCACGCCGTCACCAGCAGCACCGCCTGTCCGAACGAGGGGGCGACCACGGGCACCGCGATGAATACCATCATGGCGAGCGACATCACGCTCGCCATGCGGCGGCCGACATAGCAGTCGCGCACGATCGAGGTCGCGATCACGCGCGTCGCCGAGGTGCCCAGCCCCTGGAGCGCACGTGCCAGCAACAGCGTCTCGAACGAGGGCGCGGCGACCGCCAGCACGCTCGCCACCGCATAGACGGCCATGCCGCCGAGCAGCACCGGCCGGCGACCGAAACGGTCCGACAGGGGACCCATGACGAACTGGCCGGCGCCGAAGCCGATCAGGAAGGTCGACAGCACGAGTTGAAGATGGTTCTCGACGGGAATCTTGAAGGCGGCGCCGATATTGGGCAGTGCCGGCAGCATCATGTCCATGGCGAGCGGATTCAGCGCCATGATGGACGCGATCACGATGACGAATTCCGGAAAACCCATCGGGCGGTGTCCCGCGGACACCCAATCGTCGGCATTGACGTCGGACAAGAAGCTTACCCCTGCAATCGAAGGACTTATCTAGCCCTGATGCTGCGTTGCACAACCCATGTTTCGGGATGGCTGGCAGGCGGGGCAGGGGCGGTCAAGACCTGGTGAGGCCCCCGCTGCCGGCCTGATGGTCGTGCTCGACCGATCGCGGCGCGCATGGAAGCGCTTTCCGAAACCGCGTCAACGCGCGTGCGGCCGGCAACCAGGGATTCACCATAAGATCGCGCAAAGATCGCGTACCACGCGCCGGGAGGTGAATCGGCAACCCGTCCTGTCCATTGTGGCCGAACCGGCTGCCGCAGGCGGCGCCGGGAGAAGCCAGGCCAAGCAGGGTATCGCCCGTGTCCGACATGTCCGGTGCAGCACGATGGTTGGCGCCTGCGGCGAGTGCCGGCAGGCGCAACGTCTGGCTCGCCGGCCTGATCGCGCTGACGGCGCTGCTGGTGCTCGGCAATCTCGCCAACGATGCCTCGCTCGACCTGCCCTATGGCTGGGACGTCCGGGTCAATTGCGCGGCGGTCGATGCGCATGCCGAAGGGCTCGATCCCTACTTCGTCAAGAACCTGAAGGGCACCAATTATTCTTATCCCTATCTGCCGGTGACGCTGGACGTTTTCCGTCCCCTCTGCGCGGGCGGCGTTCTGGTCGATCATTACAGAAGCATCTATCTCGTTCTCGCGGTGCTCTGCGGGCTGCTTCTGCCCGGCCTCGGCCGAACGCGTCCCGGCGCGCGCGATGCTGGCTTGAAAGTGCTCTGCGCGCTCGGCGCGTTCGTCGGTTTCGAATTTGTGGTGGCGTCGGGGAATTTTGCGCTGCTGAGCGGTGTGCTGACCGCGATCGCGCTGAAGCTCCTGCTACGTCCGCTCGCGTCCGGACGAGATCCGAGCTTTTCCTTGCGCCTCGGCGGCGCTGCGCTGCTCGGCCTCGTGACCTCGTTCAAGCTGGTGTTCTTCCCGGTGCTGGCGGCGCTCTATTTTCTGCCGCTGCCGCGCGGCCGCAAGCTAGCCCTGATCGCGGTGGGCGCGTTCGCCTTCGCGTTGCCGGTCACAGTGTCGCGGCTGCTGTATCCCGATCTGTTCGCGAGTTGGCTGCTCGCGATCGCAGGACAGATTCCCGGCCAGCATGCCGTCGGTCTCGTGGAGACCAATCCGTCGCTCTTGCTGCTGGCGCGCGACCTCCTGGTCCAGGCCGGCGTCGGTGACAGCAAGCCGGCGATGTTGGCGGCCTATGCGCTCGCGGCACTCGCGCTCGTGCTCGTGCCGTTCGCGCTGTCCGTCGTGCGGCTGGCCGCGAGCGGATCGGCGCGGAGAGGGGCATCGCTTCTGATGGGGATCGATCGCTGGCTGATGGATCACCCCCGCACGGCCATGCGCATCACGGTGCTCGCCATGTTCGCGCTCTATCTCTGCTCGCCGCGTCTGAAGGAATATGCCTTCTTCGAGTTCGCGCTCTATGCCGCGATCCTCATCGTCGATCTTCCGCCCCTGGCGCTAGCGGCCGTTCTCGGCGTCGGCCTCGCCCTTCCGGCACTGATCTCGCTTCTGGGAGCGCCGATCGAGGGCACCTTCATCCTCCTCGTCACCGCGCTGATCTGCTTCTGGATCGTGCTGCTCGATTTCCGCGCGGAGCCGAAGCGCCTAGAGCAGGGATGATTCAATCGATTGGTGCGGGCAGCCGGGGTCGAACCGGCACAGCGCTTGCGCACCGAGGGATTTTAAGTCCCTTGCGTCTACCAATTCCGCCATGCCCGCTTGATCCAACGAGATCAAACACTTAAGTCCGTTCCGGCGGTCTGGAATTGGCGCGTTCGTCGCCGGAAGGACGGTTCTTCCTTAAGCGAGCCGGGCGCACAAGGCAAAGCCTCAATCCGGACATCTGTTGCTGCTTTAGGCATTCTCAATCCACGGGGGCTATTCATCCGGCATGGCTGCTTCGTTTTTCTCTTCGCTGCGCGGCGTTGGCGCGCTCTTCGCGCTGCTTGCCGCTGGCCTCGCGCTGTCCGGCTGCGCCAGCGTGAGCGAGACGATCGCGCCGGCCTTCGCCGATCCCGCCAAGTACGAATTGTACGATTGCAAGCAGCTGGAGACTGAGCGCAAGGGGCTCGCCAAGCGCACTGACGATCTGCGGGCGCTGATGGAGAAGGCGGAGACAGGGACCGGCGGGGCGGTCGTGTCCGAGCTCGCTTATCGCAACGATTATGTCGCCGTGCGCGGGCAGGCCCAAATGGCCGAGGACGCCTGGCGCCGCAACAGATGCCGGGAGTCGCCGCCTGAGGAGCCGCCGCCTCCGGCATCGCCGGCGGCCGCCGCCAAGCCCGCAGCGAAATCCGGCAAAGCCGCCCGCTGAGGCGTCCTGCCGCGCGCGCTTCGCATCAAGGCCGCCAGCCGTAGATCCAGTCCTGCCGCGCCAGCATGCGCTCCGGGCCGAGCGCGCGGATCGCGAGATCGCGTGCGAGCGCCAGCGGTCCACTTAGATGATAGATGCGGCCCTGCTGCCGCGCGGTCCGCTGCACCCGCCGCACCCGCGCCTGGCGGGCACGGCCGTATTGCGTCAGCGCGGCGGCAACCTCTTTGCTGCTCTCGGCGGCCGCAAGGATCAAATGCCGGGCGAGCACGGCGGCATCCTCGATCGCCATGCCGGCGCCTTGCGCTGCGAACGGCAGCATCGCGTGCACGGCATCGCCGAGCAGCGCCACCGAACCCGTGCTCCAGGGGCAGCCGTCGGGCACGCCGAACAGCGCCCATTTGCGCCAGCTGTCGACTGCGGCGAGCATCATCCGCGCCGCCGGCGGCCAGCGTGGGCCGGCAAAGGCGTCCATCACCTCGCGGGGATCGCCTTGCGTGCTCCAGCCCGGCCGGTTCCAGGTGCCCGGCAGCACCGCGACCACGTTGATCTGGCGTCCGCCCGCGATCGGATAGGCGACCAGATGGGCGTTCGGTCCCATCCAGAGCTGCACCCGGCGCGCGGTATAGTCCTTCGGCAGCTGCGTGGCATCGAGCGTGCCGCGCCAGGCGATCAGGCCGGAGAAGCGCGGCTGCACCTCGGGAAACAGATGCTGGCGCACCGTCGACCAGATGCCATCGGCGCCGATCAGCGCGCTGGCGAGATCGCTGCGGCGGATCGTGCCGCTGCGATGGACCACCGTCAGGCCCTTGGCATGAGGCGCCACGTCCTCGAAGGTCGCGCCCAGCTTCAGATCGATGTCGGGATGGTCGGCAACGGCGCCGGCGAGGGCCGATTGCAGGTCGGCACGGTGCACCACCCAATAGGGCGCGCCGGCGCGCGCGGATGCGGCTTCGCCGAGCGGCATGCGCAGCAGCTCGCCGCCGGCCCGCGCGCTCATGATCGAAACCGCCTCCGGGGTGACGGCGCGCAGCTTGAGGCGTTCGGTCAGGCCGAGCTCGACCAGCACGCGGCTGGCATTGGGGGAGAGCTGCAGGCCGGCGCCGACTTCCTCGAGGCGTTCGGCCTTTTCCAGCACGACGATGCGGAAGCCGCGCGTGGCGAGCGCGAGTGCGGCCGTCAGGCCACCGATGCCGGCACCGGCGATGACAATCGTTCGGGAGAGCGCCACCCCTTAACCGGTGGACGCGGTCAGGCCACCTTGTCCTTCAGCACGCATTCCGGCGGGCGGGCTTCGCCCGCCTTCAGGTCGGCCGCGAAGCGGTACAGCGTCGAGCAATAGGGGCAGATGATCTCGTTGTCGTTGCCAAGGTCGAGAAAGACGTGCGGATGGTCGAACGGAGGGTTGGCGCCCACGCACATGAACTCTTGCGAGCCGATCTCGATGACGGGGACACCGGCATCGTTATGGAAGTGCGGGACGACATGGTCGGACATCGTAGTTCATCCTGGAGTGGCAGAGGCGGCAGACACAATCAACGACTGACGCGGCATCTTTGAGGCGCCGCGGACCATACTGGCGGGTGCAGATGATTGCTAGTCGATGGAACCGAAAAGCTCCGCAAGCGCCCCATGCTCATTTGCTCATGCAAATTCGACACAATCTTGCGGCCTGAGAGAAGCCCTTCTTTCGTCGGGGACGTTGTGTCGCAATTTTGGCATACTATCTCTGTGGTTGCGTGAAATCGGGACGAAAGGCGTATCGTTCCGCGCGGGCATCCAAGGGCATCCGGGCTTTTCCACATGAAGTGGCTTCGAATCAGTACGGCATTGGCGGGAGTGGCCGCGTGCGGCTTCATGCTCGCGCAGGTGGCGCCGCATGCCCGCGAGGCCGGCGCGATCCTGGCCGCCCAGGATGATCCGGCCGCACTCTCCGAACTGAAACTCGATGCAGTGCTGCGGCACAACGACCGCCTGGTTCAGGACAATATCGAGGCCGCGCTCGCGGCCGGCGATGCCGATCTCGCCGACAGTTTCGTTGCGCTGGCGCGTGACCGCAACATCGCGCTTCCCGACGATCTCCTGAGCCGCGTCGGCGACGCCGTGAAAGCGGAGAATTCGACCTCGCATTTCGCCAAGCGCTTCGCCACCGGTCTCGTCACCGGCAACGCGGACGATGTCGCGAGCCTCTCCGGGACCGTGGCCGGCGATCTGTTCGTGTTCGGCGACATCAGGGACGTGGTGCGCGAGGGCAAGCACCTCGCCATGGGCGAGGACACCGACCGCCTCGTGCTCTCTCTTGCGGCGGCCGGTCTTGCGGTGACGGCGGCAACCTACGTCTCCGTCGGCGGTGCCGCGCCGGTGCGCGCCGGACTGACGCTGGTGAAGGATGCGCGCAAGCTCGGACGGCTCGGCGAGGGGCTCGCCGCATGGGCCGGCCGGTCCGCGCGCGAGGTCGTCGACACGCCGATGCTCCGGAGCGCAGTGGCATCGGGCTCGGTGCTGCGGCCGGGGCAGACGGTGAGCGCGATCAAGGCCGCGTTCCGCGCAGAGAAGGCCGGTGCGCTGGTCCGGCTCGGCAAGGACGTCACGCGCGTCGCCGGAAAGACCGGCACGCGGGGCGCCATGGATACACTGCGCATCGCCGAGGGCCCGAAGGACGTGGCGCGCGCGGCGCGGCTTGCGGAAGCGCAAGGCGGCAAGACGCGTGCGATCATCAAGCTGCTCGGCCGTGGCGCGCTGTTGCTCGTCGGCGGCGCGTTCGATCTGGCGCTCTGGCTGTTTGGCGCGGTCGTGACCCTGTTCGGCCTGCTCTCCTCCATCAAGGCGACGACCGAGCGCCTGACCCAGGCCTGGTGCGATCGCAGGCGAGCGCGGCGGCTTCGCCGCGCGCAGATCGCCGCCGAAGCTGCGCTGGAAGCTGCGGCTCTCAAGGCCTAAAGCAGACGAAATTGCGGTCAATCGTCGGCGCGCTCCGGGTCATTGTTTGAGCATGATCTCCGCGCAAGCGCGCTCCGCGTTTGTCGCGCGGAAAAACCGCTGCACATCTGTCCGGATCGTGCTCTAAGATCAGCCATTCCCCTCCAGACCTCACGGAACTGATGATGCCGAGCTTCCACAACGGCGCCGTTGAAATTGCCTATCTCGACGAAGGCGAGGGCGATCCGATCATCCTGGTGCACGGCTTTGCCTCCAGCAAGAACGTGAACTGGGTCTACCCGACCTGGGTTTCGGAACTGCGCAAGAACGGCCGGCGCGTGATTGCGCTCGACAATCGCGGCCACGGCGAGAGCGCAAAGCTCTACGAGCCCGCGCAATACTCCATTCCCGTGATGGCCGGCGACGTGCTCGCGCTGATGGATCATCTCGCCATCCCGCAGGCCGACATCATGGGCTATTCGATGGGCGGGCGGATGACGGCCTGGCTCTCCCTCAACGAGCCGCAGCGCCTGCGCTCGGCGATCCTCGGCGGCATCGGCATCGGCGGCCTGATCGAGGGCAGCGGCCCCGGCGAGAACGTGGCGAAGGCGCTGGAGGCGCCCGCGCTGGACGACGTCACCGATCCCGTCGGCCGCACGTTTCGCGCGTTCGCCGACCAGACCCGCTCCGACCGCCGCGCGCTCGCCGCCTGCCTGCGCGGCACGCGCGATCTCATGACCCGCGAGGAAGCCGCGCGCATCGACGTGCCGGTGCTGATCGCCGTCGGCTCGACCGACGACGTCGCAGGAAGCGCCAGCGCGCTCGGCGCCATCATCCCCGGCTCGGAAGTGCTCGACATTCCGAACCGCGACCACATGCGTGCGGTCGGCGACAAGGTCTACAAGACCGGCGTGCTGGATTTTCTGTCACGGCGGGGGTGAGTTGGCAAAGGGCCAAGCGGGGGTCTTCGCCTACCAATCCCTAGGACCTTTAGCCCAGTTTCTTGGCGCCTCAATTTCCGTGTCGACCGCTGCTTCACGCTGCCTCGTCGCTGAACACGGCGGGAAGCGTCTTGAGGAACGAGATGACGCGCTGCGTGCGCAGGGGCGGGCGGCGGTCGGAGGTGCGCACCATCCATAGCGGTTCCTTAGGTGCGCGCCAGGGCGCCAGCACTTCGACCAGCCGGCCGGTGCGAAGGTCTTCGCTGACGAGCCACGCTGGCCCCCAGCCGATCCCGAACCCATTCGCGATCAAAGCGAGCGAAGCATGCGCGTCGTCGCAAATGTGCTTGGGCTTGGGCGTGACGCGAATGGGTCCTTTCCCGCGCGGATCGGCGAAGCGCCAGGTCAGGATCTGACCGCTCGCGGGATTGCGGAAGCCGACGTGGTCGTGTGCGGAAAGCTCGAAGGGAGTGGCCGGCGCGCCGCGCGCGTTCAGATAGGCGGGCGAAGCGCAAGCGATCCAGGAGAACGTGCAAAGCCGCCGCGCCTGATGGCCGGGCGCGCGGTCGAGGGGCCCTGAGCGGATCGCGACGTCGACGCCTTCCGCCGCGAGATCGAGAATCTCGTTGCGGAATTTGACCTCGATCTCGATTTCCGGTCGTTCCCGCAGGAACGCGGCCAGCCGCGGCAGGATGCAGGCGCGCGCGAACGAAGCGGGGGCGGTCACACGCACCCGTCCGCCATCGTCGCGCGCGACTTCGCCGAGCGCGGATTGGACACGGGCGAGACTTTCAACCAAGGCGCGTCCCGCCGCCATCAGCCGGTCGCCCTCCTCGGTCAGAGCCAACGAATGGGTGGAGCGATGCAAAAGCCGCAACCCGTGAGCCTTTTCGAAGCGGGCAACCGCCTTGGACATCGCCGAGGTGGTCGTCCCCGCCCGCCGCGCGGCTTCGGCGAAGGAGCCCGCCTCGACGACGCGGACGAAGGCGAGGAGACGCGAGAGATCGGGAGGCAAGGTCGCTGTGGACATGTAGTCCACATAGCCATGGCCGGGCGATCACTACAAGAGACATTCCCGAACGGCTAATTCAGGAAGCGTCAGCGCGCATTCTGCGGCGCTTAAAACGCGGGAAGTCCCATGAACCTCATCGAAATCACCCTGCAAGCCCTTGACGCCGCCGAGCGCGCGATTCCACCCGGCCAGCCGGTTTATATGCTCAATCTGCTGCGCTACCGCGCGCAGGCGCGTTACGAGGACGGATTCGACGCCGCGCCCTGCTCGGGCCGCGAAGCTTTTCATGAACGCTACAGGCCGGCATTCCGGCGTCTTGCGGCCGGCAAGCCGCTCGCGCGGATGTTTTCCGGGCCGGTCCTCACGAGCCTCGTCGGCGCGTCAGGCGAACGCTGGGACGAAGCGGCGATCAATGAATACGGCGATTTCGCCACCTTCCGCTCGATCGTCGATACCGAGGCTTACCGGCGCGAAGCCGCCCCGCATCGACACGCGGCGCTCGAGGATTTCCGGCTGTTCGCGCTCGCCAAGGAGATGTGAAAAATTGCGGATGAATTACGGTGACGGTGCAGCGATCACATGCGTGCGGTCGGCGACAAGATCTACAAGACCGGCGTGCTGGAGTTCTTGTCACGGCGCGGATGAGGCCATGTTGCCTGAGGTGCCCACGCGCTTCGACGTCCTCGCCCAGTATCTTTTACGTTGTAGACGCTAGCTGCTCGAACGTGCCGACCTGGGCCCAAAGGATCAGTTGCGATCCTTCCGCATTTTTGTCTTGAGATCATCCGTCAGGTGGCGAACGAAAAAATCAATCACTCGTTTTCGGCTGTCGGCCGTGGCGTCGGGGCTGTAGGCGAGCGTGTGTCCTCTGTATTTGAAGGGACGGTCGCGCTGTTGATCGAAGCCATGATGTGCGTTCGGATACTCGACCACGTCAAATTCGGCGCCGGCCACCCACTTGATGTTCTTGGCTCGCAGGCAGCCGTCTGGCAACGTCCAGTCGTCATTCCCGGCAACGAAGATCAACAGCGGCGATTGTATCGCGAAGTTCGGGCTGAATGCGTGGCACTCCGGATAATAGGCCGCCACGGCTCTAAATCGGGCTTCGGCTTTCCCCCTGGCGATCTCGATCGCTGCGCTACCTCCGCTGCTCAAGCCGAGCGCAAATAGATTATCCTTGCTGACTTTCGGGTTCCTCTCCAGAAAAGCCTTCGCGTTAAAGGCATCGTCCTTTCGAAAGCGGGAGGCCTCCAGTCCACAACCCTTTCCTCCGCCGAGATTCCGCGGCCCGAAACTATCAAGAATGAATGCGCCAAAGCCGGCCGCTTGCAGGTTCTTCGCGTGCGCCTGAAGGGTCGCCACGCCAAACCGGTCGAGCCCGCCACAGGGATGCATCAAGACGACCACGGGAAAGGGCCCGGGTCCTGGAGGAAGCGACAAGGTGCCAGTCAGAATTGCGGTCCGCTCGGAAGGAGAGACAACGCTCTCGAACGAGAGCGTTTCAGCCTCGAGCCGGGTCGACAATAGGACCGTCAACGCGGCCGCAATGGTGCAGGCGACACGATGCATAGATTTTCCCCCTTTTGAATCCAAACAGCGCGGTTGTTACCGCCGTACAGGGCAGGCGGCAGTCCAGTCGATCCGAGCGACGTACCCGCGCGGCGTTTCTCCATGGAAATACGACCTCGACGAAGCGGAAGCTGCTAATGCCGATGGCGGCCGCCTGGTTGGCGAACGTCCTGGCCCGCATCGCCAGGTCCCCAACGCCGCGCCGCGGCCATCAGCGCCACGAAGGTCGCGACCCACACCATCCGCGCGCCGTAGCGATCGTGGGGCCCTGAGATCACGCCGCAGATGAAGGCGTTGCCGAGCAGCGCCAGCGTCACTGTTCCAGCCAGCAGCGTCAGATCGTCCAGCCGGCGGTTCGCCAGCGCTTGCGCAAGCAGCGCGACCAGCGCCAGCATCGAGGCCAGCGCGACCGGGACATGCAGCCAGTTCACGTAATCGAAATTGATACCCCAGTTCTGCTGCCGCGCCGCGCGCATCGGCGCGGCCTGTGCGGGGATGTAGCGCTCGATGATGCCGCGGGTGTGCGGGATCCAGCCGTTGGTGCCTTCGCCGGTCGCCACATGCAGCAATTGCTGCCCCATCGCGCGCAGCGCCGCGCCGGCCTGCCAGGCCGGATAATCCTTCAGCGACTGCACGACGATGGTGCCCATCTCATCGTTGAGCCCGTTGAAGCGGCCGAGCGTGTTGAACATGCTCTGGCCCCACAGGAACTCGTCGGCGCTCGCGGGCAGCTCGTTGCGGTAGGGGCAGAGCTTGTAACGTTCACGCGGGCAACGGTCGTTGAGATATTGTGCGACGATGCCGTCCTGCATCATGCGGCCGAAGGCGACGCCGTAGCCGCCGGGCGTCCAGGCCAGCTTGCCGGACAGCGCGTAATTTGCCGACACCAGCATCAGGCCGCCCGCGATGATGGCGAGGCTCGCCTGCGTCAATCCGGCGAGCGGCAGCCGCCCGCCCGCGAACGGCCGCACCATCCAGCCGGCGGCGCACAGCCCCAGCAACACGCCGAGTGTGGCGCTGTGGGTCGCCACGGCAAAGGCGGTGAAGACGAACAGCGAAATCTTCTCGCGCGCCGAGGTGCGGCTTGCGCCGACCACCAGCAGGAACAGCGACAGTACCGAAAGCCCGGCAAAGATGTCGGTGAGCAGCATGCTCGCAAGCCAGGGCAGCGCGGTCGACAGCATCAGGCAGAAGAAGATCGCGACGAAGCGGAAGGTCTGCATCAAACCCAGCACGCGAAGCGTGAGCTGCAGCAGCCACAGCGTCGCCAGCGACTGGACCGCGAGGTTGATCCAGAAGCCAAAACCCTCGCCATAGTGCAGGTAGAGGCCGAACACCGTGGAGCGGCTGGGGACGAGATAGCCCTCGTACCAGCGCGCCAGATAGCCCCCGGTGTCCCATTGCAACAGCGGATAGCCGTTCCAGACCGCCGGCGCGATCATCAGGAGGGGCAAGAGAAGTGACAAGGCCACCGCCGCCAGCCGCAGCCAAAACGTATCAGCTGCGCGCGCGCGCAATTGATCGGTGGTGATGCTCAAATCCGCTCCCAGCCTCGCTTCGGATCAATGACCCCAATAACGGCTCAAAGAGAATTCACCAATAGTTTGAGGCCGCCCGGCTTGAATTTGGCGAAACTCTGACCACTTTGAGCCGACCTTGCCGCTTGGGGCGTCAAAAGAAACTGTTGTGTTTCAAGGCCTTGGCATGCTCTGTGGGGCAAGATGCTGTTCACTCTCAGGCAAGCCCGTCAGGACTTTGTCGCCTAGACTGTGCTATACAGAGAGCAAAAGACGCCCATTCGAAGAGCAAAATTCCAAAGAGAAAATCCATGGCAGTGCATCAGGTCAATCCGGGAGGAAAGCTCGCATCGCTCGATCCGATCTGGGACCGGATCCGCGGCGAAGCGGAGGACATCGTCCGACGCGAGCCGGAGCTTGCGACCTTCATCTATTCGGCGGTGCTGCATCACGGCCGCCTCGAAGATTCGGTGGTCCACCGCGTCGCCGACCGGCTCGATCATTCCGCGCTGTCGGGCGATCTCGTGCGCCAGGCCTATTCCGAGGCGCTGCGCGACGATCCTGATCTCGGCAACGCCTTCCGCGCCGATCTCGTTGCCGTCTACGACCGCGATCCCGCGACCTCGCGCTTCATCGATCCCTTGCTCTACTTCAAGGGCTTTCACGCCATCCAGACCCATCGCCTCGCGCACTGGCTCTATCTGAAGGGCCGCAAGGATTTCGCCTATTACCTTCAGAGCCGGTCCTCGGCGGTGTTCCAGACCGACATCAATCCCGCCGCGCGCATCGGCCGCGGCATCTTCCTCGACCACGCCACCGGTTTCGTCTGCGGCGAGACGGCTGTGATCGAAGACGACGTCTCGATCCTGCACGGCGTCACGTTAGGGGGCACCGGCAAGGAGAACGAGGACCGTCACCCCAAGATTCGCCACGGCGTCCTGATCGGGGCCGGTGCAAAGATTCTGGGCAATATCGAGATCGGCCATTGCGCGCGCATCGCCGCCGGTTCGGTCGTGGTCAAGCCGGTGCCGCACAACGTCACCGTCGCGGGTGTTCCGGCCAAGATCGTCGGCGAGGCCGGCTGCGCCGAGCCGTCGCGCACCATGGACCAGATGATCAACGCGATGGGGCTCTGAGAAGGATTTGATGCTGCGAAGGGCCGGAATTTTCCGGCCCTTTTCGTCCCAAAATCTTTGACAATTCGTGCTGGCGGTTCGCCGCGTCTCGTCCTAAAACCCGCCGACCATTTTCGATCGGAGACTTGCCGTGGACGTCAAAGAAGTCAGAAAGTTGGATGCGTATCTGAAGCGCGTATTCGGCAATCCCAAGATCCGCGTCGTGCCGCGGCCGAAGAAGGACGATTCCGCCGAAGTCTATATCGGCGAGGAATTCATCGGCGTGCTCTTCGTCGACGACGAGGACGACGATCGCTCGTTCCAGTTCCAGATGGCGATCCTCGAGGACGACCTGGTGGACCAGGAGTAGTTTTCTCCTCAGTCATTGCGAGCGAAGCGAAGCAATCCAGAATCCCTCGATGGAAAGGACTCCCGGATTGATTTCGCCTCGCACGCGATAACGAAGGTCAGCTTCGCTGGCCCGCAACTTCATCTCTTCCGAGAACGTGCAGCCGAGCCGTAGTGTCGGCAACAATGGTGCCGTCCGCACGACGAAGTCGCTTGACTGAGCGGTGCTGCGACCGCTTTGCACGGGAAGCGCCGCCGAACGCGATGCGCCACTAGGCTTTAACGACAAGATACCAGCACCCGAAATGAGCCGCCACTAACGCGTTAGTTGCACTCTTCTTGAGGCTGGCCATGACTGACCGCCCCATGCTTGAATTGCTGATAAGGCACCACCCGGCATCCAGGCTTTACCGGACGGCAGCCCGCGCTATTGCATATCAACTGCCCAGCGGCTTGCGGCTTCGCAGGGGCAGTTTCGGCTTTCTTCCTGGCATCGTCCCTCGGCTTGGCATCCTCGCGAGTCGCGACCGGCTTGTTGTCCTGCACCTTCTCGCACTCGTTATCGTCGTTAACGCGATAGCCGGCGCGGCAGGCGATCTTCACGCAAGCATCGCCATCTGCCTTGAAGCCGTGATCGCACACCAGCGGGCAGACTCGGCTCGCCTTGGCCTTGATGGCGTCGAGCGCCTCGAGGCTCGCCTGCTTGGAATCGAACTTCGTTCCGGCATATTTATTGAACAGCGTTAGCGAGCGTTGCGACGAGTCGGTCCAAATGCCGTCCGCGGGAGCCGGATGACAACCGACCCTGCGCAGCTCGGACTGCACGAGCTTCGCAGTCTCCTGCGACGAAAGGCCGGGCATCGACTGAGTCGGAGTCACGGCCGCGACCTTCTGCTCACCCTCACGCTGAGACTTCTCTGTGGCCTGTTTGGCGGCGAGCACGGCAGCTGTCTTGTCGTTTGCGATTTTCTCGGCGAGCGCCTTCTCGGCAGCCTGCTTGTCAGCCAGTGCCTTCGCGACGGCTGTTTCTGCGTCCTTCCTGCGCTGCTCGGCGGCCGCCGCCTTGGCTTCCTCGATCTGCTTGGCCTTCTCCGCGGCAAGGCGGGCATTCTCGGCGGCCTTGGCGGCGGCGGCGGCCTTCTCCTGCTCGGCCTTGTTCGCACGCTCGGCGGCGAGCTTTGCCTTTTCGTCTTCGGCTTGGCGTGCCTTCGCAGCCGCAGCTGCGCGCGCCTCCTCGGCTGCGACGTTCTTCAGTTGCGCGCGGGCGAGGCCTGCATAGAAGCCGTCGGGATAAGCCTGAAGGAAGGCTTCCCATGCGTCTCGGTTTCCGGCCTGGAGCGCCAGCTCATAGTCCCGGCGGATGCTGTCCTGGGGATTGGCTTGCGGGCCCGGCGCTGCTGCCGGCTTCGCCGGAACCAGAGCCACGTCGTCGCCGCCGAGCGAGCCGTAGACAAACGGCTCCTGCTTGTTGCCGGTGCTCTTGAGCACATCATCGCGAACGAAGCGAAAGGCCTTGCCCAGGTCGAGCCCCGGCGTCGGCAGGCGGTCGACCAGCGCGGTGGCAAACGGGCTGTTCTTGCTATCGCCGTCCGAGGCGGTCGAGCCCGCCTTCGCCGCAAAGGCGATCATCGTATTCGGGCTGGTCGGCTCGACCTTGGCGAGGCCGCGTCCGATCGCGCGCGAGGCGATCGTGCGCTTCATCGTCTTCGCAAACGGATTGTCGCGACAGGCATCGAGGATGATCAGGCGCAACTGCTTTGCCGGTTCGACGGCGAACAGCGCGCGGTCCAGCGCAATCGTTTCGTCCAGCACGTCGCTGTCGGTCTCCAGCGTCGCGTCCGTCGGGATCAGATAGTTGACGCCGTCCAGCTCGATGCCATGCCCGGCGTAATAGACCACCGCGACCTCGGCATCCCGCGCCTTGCCGCCGAAGTCACGCAGCGCCTTGCGCATCTCCGAACCGCTGAGGTCGAGCTTGATGTCCACAATATCGAACCCGGCCTTCCTGAACATGCCACCGACCAACGCGGCATCGTTCGCCGGGTTGGCGAGCCTTGGCACGGTCTTGTAGGCCGAGTTGCCCACGACCAGCGCAACGCGCTTCTCGGCGTGCGCGGAGCTGGTGCCCAACCAGATCGCAAATATCAACAGGGCAATTGCCCGGAGCGCACCCATTTCAACCTCAAATCAGAATACGACGAGAGTATTCGGAGTGTTCTGCCAGCAACAGAATTCATGCACCTCGCCTGGAGCCGTCGTCAGTTGCAGACTTCGACGTTACCAAGGGCGTGGCCTGTGCCTTTTGATTCAAGGCGACAGCCCGACCGAACGGGACGGCAGCCCGCGCTGTTGCAAACCATTTGCCCAGATGCGGAGGGCTTCGAAGGAGCAGCTTCGGTTTGCTTCCGCTCCGCGTCTCGCTTCTTGGCATCCTCGCGGGTCGCAACCGGCTTCTTGTCCTGCGCCTTCTCGCATTCATTGTCGTCATTGACGCGATAGCCGGCACGGCAGGCGATCTTCACGCAAGTGTCGCCGTCGGCCTTGAAGCCGTGATCGCACACCAGCGGGCAGACCCGTCCCGGCTTGGCCTTGATCGCATCGAGCGCCTCGAAGCTCGCGAGCTTGGCGTCGAACTTCGTTCCCGCATATTTGTTGAACAGCGTCAGCGAGCGCTGCGACGACGCATTCCAGTCGCCGTCGGCAGCCGTGGCCAGACATCCGACACGGCGCAGCTCGGACTGCACCAGCTTTGCGGTCTCCTGCGGCGAGAGACTGGGCGACGATTGAGTTGGGGTGACCGCCGCGACCTTCTGCTCGGCCTGCGCCTTGTCAGTTGCCTGCCTTACAGCGAGCTCAGCAGCCGCCTTGTCGTTCGCAACCTTGTCGGCGAGCGCCTTTTCGGCAGCCTGCTTGTCGGCCAAGGCTTTGGCGACAGCCGCTTCTGCGTCCTTCCTGCGCTGCTCGGCAGCTGCGGCCTTGGCTTCCTCGATCTGCTTGGCTTTCTCCGCCGCTGCCTTGGCGTCCTCAGCGGCCTTCGCGGCCGCTGCTGCTTTCTCCTGCTCGGCTTTCTTGGCGCGGTCGGATGCCAGCCGGGCCTTCTCGTCCTCGGCCTGTCTGGCCTTCTCCGCAGCCGCGGCACGGGTCTCTTCGGCGGCGATCTTGTTCAGCTGGCCCTTGGCGAGATCGGCATAGAAACCGCTGGGAAAGCTATTGAGGAAGGCGGTCCAGCCGTCGCGCGTCCCCAGCTGAAGCGCCAGCTCATAGTCGCGACGTACGGTGTCCTGGGGATTGGCCTGCGGCCCGGTCGCGACCGGCTTGGCCGGAACCAGGGCCAAATCGTCGCCGCCGAGCGAGCCGTACACGAAAGGCTCCTGCTTGTTGCCGGTGGTCTTGAGCACATCATCGCGGACGAACCGAAACGCCTTGCCGAGGTCGAGCCCCGGCGTCGGCAGGCGTTCGACCAGCGCGGTGGCAAACGGGCTGTTCTTGGCATCGCCATCCGAGGCGGTCGAGCCTGCTTTCGCCGCGAAGGCAATCATGGTGTTCGGGCTGGTCGGCTCGACCTTGGCCAGGCCGCGGCCGATGGCGCGGGACGCGACGGTGCGCTTCATCGTCTTGGCGAACGGATTGTCGCGGCAGGCGTCCAGGATGACGAGGCGCAGCTGCTTGGCCGGCTCGACCGCAAACAGCACCCGGTCGAGCGCGAAGGCTTCGTCGAGAACGTCGGTGTCGGTCTCGAGGGCGGCGTCGGTCGGGATCAGATAATTGGTGCCGTCGAGCTCGATGCCATGGCCGGCGTAGTAGACGACCGCAACGTCCGCGTCGCGGACCTTGCTGCCGAACTCGCGCAACGCCTTGCGCATGTCGACGACGGACAGATCGAGCTTGATGTCGACGATATCGAACCCGGCCTTCCTGAACATGCCGCCGACCAGCGCGGCATCGTTCGCGGGGTTCGCCAGCCGCGCCACGCTCTTATAGGCCGAGTTGCCCATGACGAGCGCGACGCGCTTCTCGGCCATTGCCGGACCGCATCCGAGCCATACGGCAAGAATCAACAAGAGAAACCGAAGCGCGCTCATAACAGCCCCAAGTCACCAAGCAGCCTCCGAGGCCGCTCAATCGCAGATTTCGCGAGGCGAAGTAACGATATTGCCATTGCGAGCCAGGGTATCCAGGCGACACCCTTTGGCGACGGGTCGACAGCCCGCGTTGTTGCAGTACATTTGCCCGGATGCGGAGGGCTTCGAAGGAGCCGCTTCAGTTTGTTTCCGCTCCGTGTCCCGCTTCTTGGCATCGTCGCGGGTTGCAACCGGCTTCTTGTCCTGCACCTTCTCGCATTCATTGTCGTCATTGACGCGATAGCCGGCACGGCAGGCGATCTTCACGCAAGCATCGCCATCGGCCTTGAAGCCGTGGTCGCACACCAGCGGGCAGACCCGGCCCGGCTTGGCTTTGATGGCATCGAGCGCGTCGAAGCTCGCGAGCTTGGCGTCGAATTTCGTACCCGCATATTTGTTGAACAGCGTCAGCGAGCGTTGCGACGACGCATTCCAGTCGCCGTCGGCAGCTGCGGCCAGACAGCCGACACGGCGCAGCTCGGACTGAACCAGCTTCGCCGTTTCCGCGGGGGACAGGCTCGGCTGCGATGAGGTTGGGGCAACGGCTGCAACTTTCTGTTGGCCATCGGCAATTTGCGGCTTCTCGGTCACCTGCCTCTCGGCGACGACCCTGTCGTTCGCAATCTTGTCGGTGAGCGCCTTTTCGGCAGCCTGCTTGTCGGCCAAGGCTTTGGCGACAGCCGCTTCTGCGTCCTTCCTGCGCTGCTCGGCAGCAGCTGCCTTGGCTTCCTCGACCTGCTTGGCTTTCTCTGCCGCGGCCTTGGCGTCCTCAGCGGCCTTCGCGGCGGCTGCTGCTTTCTCCTGCTCGGCCTTCCTGGCGCGGTCGGACACCAGCCGGGCCTTCTCGTCCTCGGCCTGTCTGGCCTTCTCCGCAGCGGCGGCGCGGGTTTCTTCGGCGGCAATCTTGTTCAACTGACCTTTGGCCAGATCGGCATAGAAACCGCTGGGAAAGCTAGCGAGGAAGGCGGTCCAGCCGTCACGCGTACCAAGCTGAAGCGCCAGTTCATAGTCACGACGTACGGTGTCCTGTGGGTTGGCTTGAGGGCCGGTGACGACTGGCTTGGCCGCAACCAGCGGCACATCGTCGCCGCCGAGCGAGCCGTACACGAAAGGCTCCTGCTTGTTGCCGGTGGTCTTGAGCACATCATCGCGAACGAATCGAAAGGCCTTGCCGAGGTCGAGCCCCGGCGTCGGCAGGCGGTCGACCAGAGCCGTGGCAAACGGGCTGTTCTTCGCATCACCGTCCGAGGCAGTCGAGCCCGCCTTGGCCGCGAAGGCAACCATCGTATTCGGGCTGGTCGGCTCGACCTTGGCAAGGCCGCGGCCGATGGCGCGGGAGGCGATGGTACGCTTCATCGTCTTGGCAAACGGATTGTCGCGACAGGCATCCAGGATGACGAGGCGCAGCTGCTTGGCCGGCTCGACCGCAAACAGCACCCGGTCGAGCGGGAACGCCTCGTCGAGAACGTCGGTGTCGGTCTCGAGCGCGGCATCGGTCGGGATCAGATAATTGGTGCCGTCAAGCTCGATGCCATGGCCGGCGTAGTAGACGACTGCAACGTCCGCATCTCGGACCTTGCTGCCGAACTCGCGCAATGCCTTGCGCATGTCGACGACGGAGAGGTCGAGCTTGATGTCGACAATATCGAACCCGGCCTTCCTGAACATGCCACCGACCAGGGCGGCATCGTTCGCGGGGTTCGCCAGCCTTGCCACGTTCGTGTAGGCCGAGTTGCCCATGACGAGCGCGACGCGCTTCTCGGCCAGCGCCGGTCCGGCTCCGACCCAGATCGCAACAATCAACAAAACAAACAGCCGAAGCCGCATTCCAGCCCCCGAATGCAATAGCGTCAGATTATTCGCAGGATAGTCAAACGCAATCTGTGCTCAGTGATATCAGTCACATATCCATGCGGCCATCCGGGCAAACCCCGGTGCCGGTGAAAGACGCCGGACCCCTCTAGTGGGCCAACGCGTCGTGGCATCATGCCCTGTTTTGCCCCGACAGGTCAATCATTATTCGAAAAATACGAAAATGCTCGATGCTGCCCACGCTTGGCTACTGTGCATGGGGTTGTTTTCGATTTTTTGTTTTGGAGGCTCCAGCCGGCCCCGCTCAGCCCCGCGGCCCGCGCAGCTGCGCCGTCAGCCTGTCCATCGCCTCCGCCACGTCGCGCCATTGCGACAGCCAGCTTCGTGGAAAGCGGAAGGTGAGGTCGGCGCCGCCGACGCGGCGCTCGGCGAGGCACATGCCCGGGGTGGCCGCATCGCGCGTGCAGCGCGCGGTCAGCGCGGGGCTTGTTGCGGAATAGAGGTCCTCGCTGCCGTAGGGCGTGTCGGTGCGGAACATCCGCATCGTCAGGCCGTCCGCAGGCATCGCCGCGGCCCGGTCGAGATAGCGCGGATAGATCGTCGTCGTCCGCTGCTCGGGCGAGAGCGCATCGTGATGGGCCGCGATCGACAGGAAGATGCGGTCGATCGCTTGCAGCGCCGCTTCCGCCGTGTCGGAGGTGACGTGCTTGGGCGCGCCGGGCGGCTCCAGCGAGGGATAGAGGAAGTCGAGATCGATGCGTTCCTGCGGCCCCGAGTGCCGCTGGATCTTCATCCGGATCGCGGTGACCGGCAGGTTGAACAACGTGCCGCCGACACTCACCGGCAGCTTGTCTGGGGCGTTCGCGCCGCCGCTGCCCCAGGTCGGCCACAACAGATAGGCGACGAGCGCGACCGCACACGCCGCGGCAGCGCCGCCGAGCACGATCGGGACGACGTGCGCCCGGGTGCGCGTGCGGGGGGACCTGAGGGAAGCTGCCGAGAACAAAGTCATGAATTGCGAGGTCGACCGGAGGTCGGCCGATGGCCGACGAATCAGCGGCGAATATGCCATGCGACGGCGGTTTCGCGGAGCGTTCCCGGCTGCGGGAAGCGGGGACGGCCCCTGCGCGGGCCGGCCGCCGCGTTAACCTTTCCTTAAGGATAATGTAGCGTTAAGGCGCACTCTTTGTCACAGGAAGGCACGCGCGTTGCGTAAGGGCGGAGCAGTTCCGATGACACCTGAAGCTCTCAACACCTTCTTCTCGATCTGCATCGGTTTCGCGCTCGCGGGCGCGCTCGTGAACGGATATCAGGCGCTCGCGCAGCGGCCCGCCGGCTTCGGCCTGCTGCAGGACGGCGTGGCGCCGAAAACCTTCGCGGCGGTTCCGTTCCTGGTGTTCGCCGCGCCCTTCATCATCATGCGCAATACGCTGCGTGGCATGCGGGTGGAAAGCCGCCGCGTGGAATTCGTGATGATGGCAACCCTCATCGCCGGGTTCTGGAGCATGATGAGCGGCACCTTCTTCCTGATGACGCTGCGCGCCGCCGGCCTTCTGGCCTGATGCCCGCGCGCTCGAGCGCGGCCGGCCCTTTGCGTCGCGGCGGCCGTTTGGCTATGCCAGTCGTCAACGCGACAGGAGACCCCCATGGCCATCTACGAGCTCGACGGGCAGGCGCCCGACCTTCCCGCCGACGGCAATTATTTCATCGCCGAGACCGCGACCGTGATCGGCCGGGTGCGCCTGAAGCCGGGCGCGAGCGTCTGGTTCGGCGCGGTGTTGCGCGGTGACAATGAGTGGATCGAAATCGGCGAGGGTGCCAACGTGCAGGACGGCTCGACCTGCCACACCGATCTCGGCTTTCCGCTTGTCATCGGCAGGAACTGCACCGTCGGCCACAACGTCATCCTGCACGGCTGCACCATCGAGGAGGGCGCGCTGATCGGCATGGGCTCGATCGTGATGAACGGCGCGAAGATCGGCCGCAACAGCATCGTCGGTGCCGGCTCCGTCATCACCGAGGGCAAGGAGTTCCCCGAGCGCTCGCTGATCATCGGCTCGCCCGCGCGCGTGGTCCGCACCCTCGACGACGCGCAGGTGCAGAAGATGGGGAGTGCGGCCCGGTTCTACGTGGCCAACGGTCCGCGCTTCAAGCAGGGCCTGAAGCGGATCGGCTGATCAGCTGCCTTCGGATTGGCGCGCTTCGATCGCGCCTGCCACCTTTTCGTGGCCGGCGGCCCAGAGCGCGTGCTCGTCGCTGCCGTCGCGATAGGGATTGGCCTCAGCCGGAATGTCTTCGCGCGCGGCGCGTTCGCCCTCTGCAAATGGATCGCGATCGGTCATCGTGACTGCTCCTGCGTCGTCAAGCTGATGTGACGGCATTTGTTCCGGAACAGGTCTTCGTGGCGACCGTTGACTGGCAAAGGAGAATTTCCGATGGCCAGGTCGTGCGCTTCGATCAAGATCGCGATCGTGATCCTCGCACTCGCGGCGATGCCGGCCGCGTCGTTCGCGCAAACGGCGGGCGGGTCTGCCGGATCGAGCGGAGCCTCGATGGGCTCGCCGGGAGGCTCCGCGGGATCGACCGGAGGTATCGCCAATTCGCCAGCACCGCCGCCTGGCACCAACAGCCTGGGGACGGCGCAATCTTCAGGGCCGGGCTCTGGAGTCACGACCGGCAGCGGCGGAGGTGGTGGCGGGGTTGATGCCGCCGTCAACGCCGAGAACCGCCAGCTCGACAGGAAATTGAAGAGCATCTGCCGCGGTTGCTGACGCTCGCGCGGAAGTGAGACAGTGTGGCTGTCGCGAATGACCGGCTGACGTTAGCTTGGTCCTGCTTTGAAGCGTGGAGCATCCACGCCCAGGAATCGAGTGATGTTACGCAGGATGATGAAAGCGGCGCTGGCCGTTGCATTGATCGGCTTGTCAGCGCCGCAGGCGGCCGAGGCGCGAGGATTCGGACACGGTGGCTGGGGTCATGGTGGCGGTTGGGGCCACCGCGGCCACTGGCATGGCGGCGGCTTCTGGCCTGGCGTGGCGATCGGAGCAGGCGTCGCCGGTGCCGGCCTGTACAGCGGCTATTACGGATATGGCTACGGCTATCCCTATTACGCCGTCCCCGACGACTATGGCCCCGCCTACAACGACGGTTACGGCGGCTGCTATGTCGCGCGGAAGCGTGTCATGACGCCATCGGGATGGCGCTACCGCCGGGTCGACGTCTGCGAGTGAGGCGGAATAGCTGTTAAAAAACAAGGCCGTTGACGCAGTATACCGTCAACGACCTTGCCAGCCCCGGATATTGAAATCGGCTCACGCCATCCGGTGATTGCGAGCATCGCGCGGAATCACACCGGCGAATGTGATCCAGTTCACAACTGGCTAAAATAAAGTTCCCGCCTTGTGATCGGCTCAGCCGCGCGAGCGCTTGCGCGCGCTGGCCTGGACGCGGTGCCGTGCCGGTTTCCTGCGGGTGACCGATGGCGTCTCGACCTCGGTCGCCCGTGCACTGGCAAAGGACTGCCGCAGGCCGTCGATGGACTCGTTCAAGGCTGTGACCTGCTCGGACAGACGCTTGGTGTCGGCCTGTTGCGCCGCCATCAGCCGCTTCATCGTCTGGAGCTGGTCCTGCACCACCTGAAGCTGGTCGATCGATTCCTGCTGGGTCGCTTCCAGCCCCTTGGTCTTCTCGACCAGCTGCTCGGAGGCCTGGGCGGTGCGGGCCTGAAGCTGCCGCGAGGCCACCACCCGGTCGGACTCAGGGGCGGCGCCGGAATAGGCTCGCCAGATCGCGATCGAGGTCACGCCGGCGATCAGCAGGAGAAGGGCGGCGGCGGTCAGCGCGATCGGCTGGGCGCCGAGGCGAAGGAGGGGGTTGGACGGCGTGTCCTGGGCGAGATCGATCATTCGCTGACAAAACCCAAAGTGAAACTTGGTGAGTGGCGAAGACCGGCAACCCAGAGGGGTCACCGGGGCGTCCCGAAAGCCTTACGTTTCGGCAAGGAATGGGACCAAAAAGAGGCTGAGCGCAAAAAAACCAGTGTTCAGCGAGCCTTGCCGGCCCCGAACGGTGCGGATCAAGGCTGAAATTGAGAAAACGGCCCGGAATAGCTCTTCGTGCGCGGGGCCGCATAGGGGCCGAGGCGGGACGTCGTCAGTCCCAGCCGCACCAGTGATTCCGCCAGCGTCACCGCGGCGGCGACGCCATCGACCACGGGCAGGCCGTGCGCGGCGGCGAGCTCGCCCGCGAGATCGGCCATGCCGGCGCAGCCGAGCACGATGGCCTCTGCCCGGTCGTCACGGATCGCGGCGGTGATCTCCGCGGAGATCTTGCCGAGCGCCTCAGCGTTGCGCGCCTCGAGCGCCAGCACCGGGACCTCGGCGGCACGGACGCGGGCGCAGCGTTCGGCCAGGCCGTACTTCCGCAGATTGTGCTCGATCGGCACGATGGAGACGCCGAGCGTGGTCACCACGGCAAAGCGCGCGGCGATCAGGCTCGCGAGGTGGAAGCCGGCCTCGCCGATACCGATCACCGGTGCCTGGGCGGCGGCACGCGCGGCATCCAAGCCGGTGTCGTCGAAGCAGGCGATGATGTGCGCGTCCGCGCCGTCGCGATCGGCCTCGCGGATGCAGCCGAGCATGCCCGGTACCGCAAAAGCTTCGTCGTAAAACCCCTCGATCGAGACCGGGCCCATCGCCGGCTGACGCGCATCGACCACGGTGTCGGCGAGGGCAACGCTGCGCGCGGCAGCGGCGATCTTCGCCGTCATCGACGCCGTTGTGTTGGGATTCACGACGTGAAGCCGCATCGGAACAGACGAGTCCCTTCTCAGACAAGTCCCTTGCCGGCGTCCGAGCCCTTGGCCGCCTGCCGCTTGTTGAGCATGTGGATGGTGCCGAGCGCAAGGGTGATGACCGTGAACGAGACCGCCGAGATCACGGTGCCGAGCGCGTAGATGTCGGGATTGGTCACGGTGGTGGTGAGGCCTTGAAGATCCAGCGGCAACGTGTTCACCGCGCCGATCGCCTGGCTGGAGCGCGCGAGTTCGTCCCAGGACAGCGTGAAGCCGAACAGGCCGATGCCGATCACCGAGGGCAGGATGATCGGGAGCACGACATGCCGGAACGTCTGCCACGGGGTCGCCCCGAGATCGCGCGCGGCTTCTTCCAGCCGCGGATCGAAGCGGTTGAAGATCGCGAACATGATGAGCAACCCGAACGGCAGCGTCCAGGTCAGGTGCGCGCCGAGCCCGGACGTGAGCAGGCCCATCGAGGTCTCGAAATTCTCGTTCCAATGCGTCTTGATCAGGTCGTCGATGATGCGGAACTCGAGCGAGATGCCGAGCGAGGTGATGATCGAGGGCACGATGAGGCTGGCAATCGCCGAGTAGAACAGGATGCTCTGTGCCTTGAACTTGCGGCGGAAGGCCATGCCGGCGGCGACCGACAGCACGACGGTGACGATCATCACGATGATGCCGAGCAGCAGCGAGCGGCGGAAGGCCGCGCCGAGATCGACGATGCCGGTGCCCTGGAACAGCTTTGCGATCCAGAACGTCGAGACGCCGTTCATCGGGAAGGTGAGGCCGCCCTGCGGCCCCTGGAACGACAGCACGTAGATCGCGATCATCGGCCCGTAGAGAAACAGCGTGTAGGCCGCGAAGAAGATCGCGAGCACGTAGAACGAGCGCGGGCGTCCCTCCTTCATGCTCTAGAGCTCCTTCTTGATGTCGACGATGCGCGACATCATGGTGATGATCAGGAATGTGATCGCGAGCAGGATCACGGCGTTGGCCGCGGCGGCGGGGAATTGCAGCGCGTTGACCCGGGTCTCGATGATCTTGCCGGCGGCGGCGATCTGCTGGCCGCCCATCACGCCGATGGTGATGAAGTCGCCCATCACGATGGTGATGACGAAGATCGAGCCGATCACGATGCCGGGCTTGGTCAGCGGAACGACGACGTTGACGAGGGTCTGGAAGCCGGTCGCGCCGGCGTCATAGGCGGCCTCGATCAGCGACTTGTCGATGCGCACCATCGAGTTGAAGATCGGCACCACCATGAAGAAGGTGAAGAGGTGCACCAGCGCCAGCACCACCGAGAATTCGGAGAACAACAGCCATTCCAGCGGATGGTTGATCAGGCCGGTCTTGACCAGACCGGAATTGACGAGACCGTTGCGGCCGAGCAAGGGGATCCAGGCGATCATGCGGATCACGTTGGAGGTCCAGAACGGGATCGTGCAGAGCAGCGACAAGCCCATCTGCCAGGTCTTGGACTTGACGTGGAAGGCGAGGAAGTAGGCGACCCAGAAGCCGACGAAGAGGGTGATGGCCCAGACCATGAAGCAAAGCTTCAGCGTCATCAGATAGGTCTTGGCGATGGTGCAGAGGTCGGGAAGCTGCGCGATGCAGCCCTCGAACGTATCGGTGTAGCCGCGGCCGGAGAAAGCCGGCAGCAACTGGTATTCGTTGTAGTCCCAGAACGAGACGATGACGACGAAGACGAGCGGAATGAGGAAGAAGGCGAGAAACACCAGCATCATCGGCCCGGCCTGGAGCCAGGAGACGAAGGACGGCGACAGGCGCGTCGGCTTTGCGGCGCGCGCTGTTCCCGACCCCGGGATCAAGCCCGGGGTAGCCTGTTGCAGGACTTCTTCCGACATGTCCGTTACGCCGCGATGAACTCGTTCCACTTACGGACCATGTAGTCGTTCTCGTCCATCACGGCGTTCCAGCACGCGACGCCGCCCATGCGGTCCTCGTAGGAGCCGCCGTCACGCAACGCGCCGGCCTTTTCCAGCAGCGAGCCGTCAGGCGCCTTGATGTCCTTCTCGGCCGGCTTGCCCTCCATCCAGTAGGCCCATTCGTAGGGCTCCATGTGCGCCTTCGCGGTGGAGAGCACGGCGGAGTAATAGCCCTGGCGGTTAAGATAGGCGCCGGCATAGCCGGACAGGAACCAGTTCACGAACTCATAGGCCCATTCGAGCTTGGCACCCGAGACGCCCTTGGACACGCAGAAGCCGGACGCCCAGGAACGGTAACCTTCCTTGAGCGGCTGGAAGGTGCAGGGGATGCCCATCGAGCGCACCTTGGTGACCGCCGGCGACCACATCGACTGAATCACGGTCTCGCCCGAGGCCATCAGGTTGACGCTCTCGTTGAAGTCCTTCCAGAAGGCGCGGAACTGGCCGGCCTTCTTCGCCTCGGTCATCACCTTCATGGTGAGATCGATCTCTTCCTTGGTCATGTTGCCCTTGTCGGCATATTTGTACTTGCCGGAGGCTTCCACGACCATCGCCGCGTCCATGATGCCGATCGAGGGGATGTTGAGGATCGAGGCCTTGCCCTTGAACTCGGGGTTGAGCAGCTCGGCCCAGGTGCTGATCGGACGCTTGATCAGGTCGGGGCGGATGCCGAGCGTGTCGGCGTTGTAGACGGTCGGGATCAGCGTGACGAATTCGGTGGCCGAAGTCGCGAACTTCTTGGAATCCTTGCCTTCGAGATAGAGCACCTTCCAGGGCGCGGTGCCCTGGCCGCCGATCTTCTTGCCGCCGGGTGTCTCGCCCTTGGTGAAGACGGGCGTGATGTTGTCGAACTCTTTGATCTTCTTGGCGTCGAGCGCGAGGATGTTGCCCGACGGCACCAGCTTCTTCAGCGAGAAATATTCGGTGTCGAGCACGTCGAAGGAGTTCGGCTGGGTCATCACGCGCTTGGTGACGTCGTCGGTGGTCGCGGTGATGTATTCGATCTTGATGCCGGTGTCCTTCAGGCACTGCTTGGAGATGTCGTCGCCTTCGTTCACGGCCGTGCCGAGATAGCGTAGCACCTTCGCATCGGCCGACTTCACGTAGGGAAAGCCGGTGATCGCGCCGGAGCCGGCGGCGAGGCCGGCGAGACCAGCGGTGCCCTTCAATAGCGTGCGGCGGCTGACGCCGGTCTTCCTGGTCGTCTCGGTCATTTCGCTCACTCCTCTGTGTTGCGCATTTCCGTGGTGAAGGGTGTTATTGCAGGCGTTGCGCCTTGGCGGGATCCCAGGTCGCCAGCACGCGATCGCCCGGACGGAACGGGTGCACGTCGAAGGCGGCCTCGGGAAGGTGGGAAAACAGGGCGGTGCCGTCGTCGAGCGTGAGCGAGACGGCGATGTAGGAGCCCTGGTACTCGGTCTGGGTCAGCAGCGCCGGCGCGCCGAAGGCGCCGTCGGCGAACGGCGCGATGCCGAGCTGATCGGCGCGGACGGCGATCAGATTGCCGGCGTCGCTGAGCACGTTGTGGCCGCCGATGAAGCGGGCCACGAATTCGGTGCGGGGATGATGGAAGATGTCGCGCGCCGTGCCCTGCTGCTCGATCTTGCCGTGGTTCATCACCACGATGTGGTCGGCGAGCGCCATCGCCTCTTCCTGGCCGTGGGTCACCTGGATGAAGCTGATGCCGAGCTCGCGCTGCAGCCGCTTCAATTCGCCGCGCATCTTGACGCGCAGGAACGGATCGAGCGCCGAGAGCGGCTCGTCGAGCAAGAGGATCTGCGGCTCGGTGATCAGCGCGCGGGCGAGCGCGACGCGCTGCTGCTGGCCGCCGGAGAGCTGCGCGGGAAGGCGGCCTGCATATTGGCTCATCGCCACCAGCTCGAGCAATTCGCCGGCGCGCTTGTGCCGCGTCGGCTTGTCGATGCCGCGCATCTTCAGGGCGAAGGCGACGTTGTCGATCACGGAGAGGTGCGGAAACAGCGCGTAGGACTGGAACATCATCGCGGTGCCGCGCTTGGCCGGCTCGAGGTCGGTGACGTTCTGCGGGCCGAGGAGGATGTCGCCTTCGCTGACCGCCTCGTGGCCTGCGATCATGCGCAGCGTCGAGGTCTTGCCGCAGCCGGAGGGGCCGAGCAGGCAGCAATAGGTGCCGGCCGGGATCTTCAGGTTGACGTTATCGACCGCCAGCGTGGCGTCGTAGCGCTTGGTGACGGCGACCAGTTCGAGAGCGGCGGGAATGGCCATGGCAGATCCGAGGAAGGGGCGATGCGTCCCGCCTCTCTCCGCAAGGTCCGTGCCAACAGCCAACGACGGTGCGAATTTCCAAAACTGTGCAGCGGAGTCAGATCGTTAGATCGATTCCGGGCCAATTTGTCCGCCCGCCGGCTGTGCAGTCACCTGCACACAAAACGGGCGAAGATTGTATAAAGTTTCGCCTGTGATTGGATACAGCTCGTCGACTAACATTGCAGGCCGAACGTTCGTCGATCGAGCCCTCACAATCATGGCCGCCAAGACCCGCCAGAAACCCGATGCGCCCGATGCGAGCGATCGCGTCAGCCGCATCCGGGAGGGTGTGACCGCCGCGATCCTCGAGCATCGCCTGCTGCCCGGCACGAAGCTCGGCGAGGACGAGATCGGCGACATCTACGGCGCGAGCCGGACGCTGGTGCGCACCGCGCTGCAGCAGCTCGCGCATGAGGGCATCGTCAGCATCGAGAAGAATCGCGGCGCCTTCGTCGCGCGCCCGACGCCGGCCGACGCCCGCGAGGTGTTCGAGGCCCGCCGGCTGATCGAGCCCAGCATCGTCGATCACGCCATCGAGGCGGTCTCGCCGGCCTGGCTCGATCGCCTCGGCCAGCATCTCGACGAGGAGCGCGAAGCGGAATTGCGCGGCGATGCGCGCGCCTCGGTGCGGCTCTCCGGCGAGTTTCATCGTCTCGTCGCCGAGATGAGCGGCCACAGCATCTATCTCGGCTTCCTGAAGGAGCTGATCGCGCGCTCCTCGCTCATCATCCTGCTCTACCGCCGCCACGACACGCCGGCGTGCGGCACCGATCATCACGCCGAGATCGTCGCCGCGATCCGCAAGCGCGACAAGGCGCGCGCCGCCGCCTTGATGCTGTCGCACCTGAACGAGATCGAGGCGGAGCTGTTCCTGAAGGATCCCGCCGCCGACGAGCTGCGGCTGGCGGACGTGCTGGGGGCCTGAGGGCTTCTTGCGTCGGTATGGGACCGGCGAGCCGGGAGCTATTGTGGCTCCAAGCCGAGGTTCTTGATCGACTCCAGCCAGACCGGCCCTTCCTTTTCGTAGAGGGCGACCGAGGAGGCGCGATCCATTGCCGGCGAGTCGACGCCGAAGGCGTCGAGCAGCTTCTGGACGCGCTCCGTCTTGCCGCCTTCGACCATGAGCTTGGCGAGCAGTTCGATCCGGTCGGGCGGTGTTGCAGCGGGCGCCACCAGGGTCGTGAAGCTCGTGAGCTGGAACACCTTGCCGGTGACCCCCTGCTCGGTGAACGTCTTGGTGTCCGGCAGTTTCTTCATGCGAACCAGTGACGGAACGGCGATCGCGCGGCCGACGCCGGTATCGAGGACAGGAAGCGCAGCCTGATAGCTGCCGGTCGCGGCCTGAATGACGCCGGCCGCCAGGTCCTGCCACATGGGCGCTTCGCCGCGGTAGTGCACGATGGAGATGTCGAGGCCATATTGGCGGTTGAGCTCGGCGATCGCGATGTGTGCGAACGAGCCGATCCCATACGATCCTGCCGTGACCTTGTTGCGGCGGGCATAGGCGACGAAATCTTCGATGGACTTTGCACCGATGGCGGAATGGACGACCAGCGGCAGATGACCCGATGGCGTCACCGAGACGATCGTGAAATCCTTGTCCGGATCATAGGCCAGCGATTTCAGCAGCAGCCGGTTTCCGAGCAACGTGGATGAGATCGTGTACATCAGCGTGTGGCCGTCCGCCGGCGAATCCTTGACCGATTGCGCTGCCAGCGCGCCACTCGCTCCCGTTTTGTTTTCGACAACGACCGGCTGCCCAAGCTTCTGGGAGATGTAATCGCCATAGGCGCGGGCGAACGCATCGGTGATGCCGCCGGCGGGCGTCGAAACGACGATCTTGATGGCTCTGGTGGGCCAGGCTTCGGCTGCGGACCCTTCAGCGGTCGCTATCACAAGGCATGCAATTGCAGCCCCCAATATTCCGACGAATGTCCTCACTTGCGCCTCCCGTTTCGCTCTGCATCTTGGGCGCCCTGCGGTCGCCGGGCAGAGATGTCACACGAGCGGAGGCAAATAGAAACAACATTTTACTGTGTGAAGTGGCGGTCTCCTGATGACGAAGACGGGCCTGCCGCAGCAAGGTTGGCGGCGAGCGCCTCGGCCAGTGCGAGGCGGCGTCGGGGACCTTCCTCGGGACGGAATAATGGCATGGCAGCTCTTTGTGGGGACCGTGCTTCTCGTCCATGAAGCAATCGCCGGATCAGTCAAACAGGTCCCGGCTGCCCGCCGAGAGATTCGCGCTCCGACCCCCAAGCGCGACAAGCCGCGCGCGGGCACCGCATTGGCTCCTCAGCGGCCGAGTTCGCTCTCGGCGGCAAGCTGCCCCTCTGGCGTGATCTCGTATTCGCCGTCCTGCTTTGTCATCCACCCTGACCTGACCATCTCTCGTGCAAGCTGCACTGAGCAGATCGGATGATTGCCTCCTGGGTAATACAGCCTGTCGTTTCGGACGAGCAAGTGGCCGTACAATTGGGCCTGACGCAATGCCCTTCGCATTCCGGGTGACGGATCTTTCATGCCGGTTCAAGCCTGAGCACGGTGAAGGTTCCTAATGAATGCGGTGACCCCAACGGCGTTTCATCCGGCAGCGCGCATAGGAACCGTCATTCTGCTGCATTGTTTGTTCTTTCGAGGAGCAGCGCCATGAACGTACGGGATGAGCACACGCAGTCCCTCTGGATGGACGTATCTGTCGCCGAGGCTCCGGTGCTGTCGCGTACGGTCGGCGTGGACGTTGCCGTGGTCGGCTCCGGAATAGCCGGGCTTTCGGTCGCATATGAACTTGCCCGCCATGGACGTTCGGTCGCAGTCATCGATCGCGGCCGCATCGGCAGCGGGATGACGGCGCGCACCACGGCGCATCTGGCGACCGCGCTCGATGACGGTTACGATGCGTTCGTGCGAGTCCGCGGCCCTGACTGTGCGCGGCGTTACTATCAGAGCGTTGCTGCCGCGATCGATCGCGTCGAGGCCATCCAGGGCGCCGAGCACATCGATTGCGGTTTCAAACGCGTCGATGGCTATTGGGTACAGGCACCCGAAACGTCCGCATCCGAGCTGGATAGTGAATTGGACCGCTGTCGCAAGCTGCAGATTCCGCTCGAAAATCGCATTGAGCCGACACCATTTCATGACAGGGGTCAGACACGTTCGCTGCGCTTTCCGCGCCAGGCGCGCCTGCATCCGACTAAATATCTCGCCGGTCTGGCGAGCGCACTGCAGCGCCGGGGCGCCCAGCTCTACGCCGACACCTGCGTCGAGAGCATCCAGCAACGCCAGGGCAGCATGGTCGTGACCACCGCCTCAGGCTACGAGGTTCACGCCGCCGACGTGGTGGTGGCGACCAACTCGCCCGTCAACGTGCAGGTGGCGATCCACACCAAGCAGGCGCCTTACCGCACTTATGCGCTCGCTGCGAAGATTGCGGCCGGCGCCGTGGAGGATGCGCTCTATTGGGATACGCTCGATCCTTATCATTATGTCCGGCTCCAACCATTGTCTGCCGACGAGGACATCGTGATCATCGGCGGCGAAGATCACAAGTCGGGTGAGGCAAATGATGGCGCACAGCGCCTTGACGCGCTTGAGCGCTGGGCGCGCGAGCGATTGCCGGATTTGCGCGAGGTCACTCATCGGTGGTCGGGTCAGGTGCTGGAGCCGGTCGATTTCGCCGGCTTCATCGGCCGCAGCCCCGACGAGGAGCATGTATTCATTGTCAGCGGCGATTCCGGGCAGGGGATCACGAACGGACTCGTGGCGGGCATGCTGATCGCGGATCTCATCACCAGCGGCGCCAGTCCCTGGGAGGACGTCTACGCTCCGTCACGGAAGATTCAGAGGAATATCGGCGAGTTCATCAGCGAGAACATCACCCCTATCAAGAACTTCGCGGAGTATCTCACCGCAAGTGAAATCGCGAGCGCTGAACATCTGCGGCCCGGCGAGGGGCGTCTCTTCCGAAGTGGCCTGAAGAAGATCGCGGCGTGGCGGGACCGAAGCGGACATTTGCATTTGCATTCGGCGAGCTGCACCCATTTGGGCTGCGTCGTGCACTGGAACTCACTCGAACAGTGCTGGGATTGCCCATGTCACGGATCGCAGTTTGCACCCGATGGCACCGCGCTCAACGGCCCGGCGGTTTCCCCGCTCGGCGAGGCTGAAAAGCCGGCCAATCTTGAAGCGGCAGAATGATCGGCATCGGTCGGCGTGTTGTGGTCAGGCTATAAAAGGAGCTTGCCGCGACGGTTGCAGCTTTTACCTGGCGAGCTGCATGTGAATCATGATGCGCGCTGATCTGATGTGACTAGTCCTCGCAGGCTGTACAGGCTATATCCTGTCGCCTGTCATTGAACTGTCATGTTACCGCAAATGCTAAAGTCAGACGCTGCGCCGGCTCGCAAGATTCCGAGCGCGCCGGAAACCAATCCTGCTCTTGGGAACACCAAGAGAACGCAGCTCCGCACCGGCTTCCTGGGGCAACGAGAGGAAGTCAGCGTGGAACCCGAGACGGCCGAGGAGCGCACTCCCATTGAGCAGATGCCATCGCAGGATGTGACGCCCGCGCCGAACCCTCAGCCCGCTCATCTGGCCGGCGAAATCGAGCTCAAGCTTCTCGTCGATGCCGATCGCATGGCGGATTTCGGCGCAGCGCCCGTCATCGTGGCGAACGCGCGCAACAAGGGCGCGCACAAACGTCTCAAATCCGTCTACTACGACACGCCCGAGCGGGCGCTACGACGCGCCGGCCTCAGCTTGCGCGTCCGCCAGAGCGGATCGCGTTTCGTGCAGACCGTGAAGACCGAGGTTGCGGACGATCCGTTGCGTCGCGGCGAATGGGAAGCAAGTGTGCCGTCGCTTGCGCCTGATTTCGCTTTGGCGATGCCGTTCATTCCGGAGAAGCTTCGCGGCCATCTCGACGCGCAGCCGCTCGAAGCGGTGTTCTCGGCCGATGTGCATCGGCACACGCGCATCGTCGACCTGCCGTCCGGCACGGTCGAGGTCGCCTTCGACCAGGGCGGGCTGAGCGCAGGCGGCAGGTCAATGCCGGTGAGCGAGATCGAGCTGGAGCTGAAGAGCGGCAGGGCGAGCGCGATCTACGAGATCGCGCTGCGCCTTGCGGAGCACGGAACGGTGAAGCCGTCCATCCGCAGCAAGTCCGCACGCGGCTTCGACCTTGCCGGGGACCTGCCGCCGTCGGCGCGCCGGCCGCGCAAGCTTCGCCTCGATCCTTCCGTGACGCTCGACGAGGCCTTCGCGACCATCCTGCGCGCCTGCTTCCTTCACCTGCTGCAATCGCTGCCGGCGGCCGAGGACGGCCGCAATCCGGAAGGCGTGCATCAGCTGCGTGTCTCGCTGCGCCGGCTGCGGTCTGCGCTCGACCTGATGCGATCGGTCGGCGCGCTCAGCCACGTCGATGCGCTGCGCTCGGAAGCCAAATGGCTGGCGCAAGGCCTGTCCGCGGCGCGCGACTGGGACGTGTTCCAGCTCGCCACCTTGCCGGCGATCGCAAGAGCCTGTCCTTCGGTCGCGGGCTTCGATGCGCTTGGGCAGGTCGCGGCTCAGCGTCAGGCGGAAGCCTATCGCAGGGCTCGCAGTGCGCTCGATGAACGCCGCTGTGCCGTCTTCCTGATCGGCCTCGGCGGCTGGATCGAGACGCGCGGCTGGCGCAACGGCGTCGCGCCGGAAGATCTCGGCCAGCTCGCCGAGCCCGCCGTCAATTTCGCGCAGCGCGTCCTGTCCGAGCAGTATGCCAAGGTGCTCAAGCGCGGCCGCCGCTTCAAGTCGCTGACGGTCGACGAGCTGCACCGCTTGCGGCTCGCCACCAAGCGGCTGCGCTATCTCAGCGAGTTCCTGCTGCCGCTATACGAGGATCGCAAGTCCGCGCGAAAATTCGCGCGCCGGCTCGCCGGCTTGCAGGAGGAGCTCGGCGTCTTCAACGACATGGCGGTGACGGCCTCGTTGCTCGACGGGCTCGGTTCCGAAGATCGCGACAGCGCCATTGCGGCGGCCGCGATCGCCGGCTGGCAGGCGCGGGCATCGATTGGCGTGCAGCAGGGCTTGCAGGATAGCTGGCGGGATTTCACCGCCGCGCGCGTGCCCTGGTCGCGCCAGGGCCAGCAGAGCTGATCGCGACGCCCCAAAAAAGTTGCGGCCAGCCATTGGGGGATGGCTGGCCGCGCGCGAACCGGTCTGGGACGGGGAGGGGTGGGGATGTGACCGGGTCGCGTAACCTGTTGTCTCGTTCCTACTGATCTTTGGCGCTGGCGGTGGAGACCGCCGGCTTGGTATCGCCCAGCGAGACCCAGACGTTGGGATCGCCCTGCGACTGGCGCTTGACGAAGCGGTAGCCGGTCTCCGTCCAGGCGAGGACATTCTCGTTCTGATTGTCGAGAATGAACTCGCCCTTGTCGGTCTTCACCGTCAGCACCGCGTGGCCTTCGCCCTTCTTGTCGCGCACCACGGTGATGAGCAGGGCCTGGCGCGGCCAGCCGGCATCCATCAGCATCTTGCGCTTCAACAGCACGTAGTCTTCACAGTCGCCGTAGCCGTCTGATGGCAGCGACCACTTCTCGATCACGCCCCAGTGCTCCTGGTCGGTCAGAGGCTTGACGGTCTCGTTGACCCAGCGATTGACCTTGATGAGGTCGCGCCATGCCGCCTGCGACATCACGATGTCGCGCGGCTGCAGCGGCGCGCCCTGGCACTGAGCAGCATTGTCCGCGCAGAACTCGACCCAGCCGATCGGCGCACGCGTGGTGTCGCCGAGGCTCGCGTAGAGCAGACGGCCTTCGCCGGCCTGCGCTACCGCGCTGATCCCGAAGAGCATGGCGACCAGCGCCAGTCCCTTCCCCTGTCCCCTGAAATCAAACATTGCGGCCCCCGTTTCTTGTTGGGACCACATTTCGCACGGAGCTTTTGAGTTGCCGCTAAGTCGACCAAGTCAAGTCGAGACGAATACAAGTAAAACGAGCGGCGAATTCGATCTATACTTGAATAGAATTTGCGTAAAATTCGATATGACCGAAATTGATTCAAATTATATCTGTTAACACGGAAGCGCTGGGCGAAGCGTTGTTTGCGCTCATCTGCAGCCTCTCCGTTAACCGCTGGCCGCTCGCCGCGAGACGTGAAAAAGGCGGCGTCCGCATCGCGGAAGCCGCCTTCGAGCCGGGAAATATCAGGGTTTTCGCGTCCTCGCGCTTTACCGCGCGGTAACGCTCTCTTCGAGTGTCTCCACCGGCTGCTCGTGCATGAACTCGAGCGCGAAGCCGTCTTCGAGGTTTCGGACCACGCGGCCCTGGACCCGACCGAGCAGAACGGTCGACTTCAGCGGCGGGCGGTTCTCGGCAGCGATCGCCGCGCCCGACAGCGAGAGGTCGATGATGCGGCAGGTCATCTTGGTGCCGTCCTCGAGTGTCAGCACCGCGATCGGGTTGCGCGGCACGATACGGTCGTGGCGGCGGTCCTCCGGCAGATTGAGGATGTCGCGATTGGCGAGCCAGGTCAGCTGTGCCGCGAGCTTGTCGCGCTTGCGCGGCGTCGCACCGATCGTCATGGCGAAGCCGTTGTCGATGATCCGGGTGATCTTGCCCTCGACGCGGCCGATATGGTCGAGATAGGCGACCACGCGGTCGCCGACATTGCCGATGCCGGGGGCGAGCAAGGCGAGGCCGCCCGGCGACATGTTGATCACCTGGCAGGGGAATTCCCGGCGGTCCGGCAGCATGTAGCGGCCGAGCAGGTGCACCTTCACCCGCTGGAAGCGCCTGCGCTCCTCGGCGGCCGGAAGAAATTTTTTGTTCGCTAACGCCATTTCCAACACCCGACCCCCCGCCCGGGCGGAGTCCGGGACGACCCTAAGGTGCATAGGGTTAATGCCGCGTTAGGATCGGGCGCGCCGGTTGCGGACAGACACGATGCGCTCGAAAAGCCACATCCCGAAGGAAGTGATCGTCACGCCGTCCGTGCCCTGTGCCCATAAAGCAGGCACAGCAGCGCCAGCAGCACGGCGGCAGACAGGCCGAGCGACCAGTGAATGCCGATCGCCGCGCCTGCTACCCCGACCGTGATGCCGCTGAAGGCCCGCATGCCGAGCCCGGCCATGTTGTAGAGGCCGACGACGCGGCCGCGGATGTCGTGCGGCGCGTTCAGCTGCACCAGCGCCTGCGCCATGGTGTTGAACGACAGCTCGAAGAAGCCTGCGAAGAACAATAGCGCGATCGCGACCGGATAGACCGGCACCAGTGCGAAGCCGAGCAGCGCCACGCTCCACAGCATCGCCAGCGTGATCGCGGTGCGCGGGGTGCCCTTCAGCCGTCCCCAGGATTCCAGCGCAATGCCGGCCAGCAGTGCGCCGGCCGCGTCTGCTGCGAGCAGCACGCTGTAGGAGACGCCGGGATCGCCATGGCCGAGATCGCCGGCATAGCCCGGCATCTGGGCGTGATAGGCGTTGCCGATCATGAAGGAAGTGAGGCCGGCGAGCCACGTCATCGCCGACAGCACCGGTTGGGTGCCGATCGCGCGGATGGTCAGCACGATGTCGGCAAGGCCGCGCACCGCGAAGCGGCGCGCCGCCACGCTCTTGTCCCGCACCGGAGCCCAGAACAGCCAGATCAGCATCGGCAGATAGAACAGCGTGTTGAAGATGATGCCGTGCGAGGGACCGAGCGTCAGCATGATGATCCCGCCGACTGCAGGCCCGACGAGGATGCCGAGATAGCGCGCCATCGCGTTCAGCCGCACAGCGCTCGGCAGATCGGCCGGGCCGACCAGGTCGTAGAGCAACAGCTGGTTCGGCGTCTGCCAGAGCACGCCGGCGCAGCCATGGATCACCAGGAGCAGCATCGCGTGCCACATCTGGATCGTATCGGTCAGGAAGAAGAAGCCCCAACCGGCGGAGGCGGCGATGAACAGCAGCATGCCGCACTGGATGATGCGGCGCGGATCGAACCGGTCGGCGAGGCCACCGACCGCGACGGAGAACAGCAGGAACGGCAGCCAGTGCGACAGCACGGCAAAGCCGCCGAGCGTCGGCGAATGGAATTTCTGGAACACCACCCAATAGCTGATCACATGCTCGATATTGTCCGCCATCATCGCCAGCACGTAAGAGGCGAATTGCAGACGGTAGGGCACGGACCTCATCGCCGCGAACGAGCCGGACGCGGCCATGGGATTTTGGGGAAGGGGGTTCACGGGATGACCTGAGGTGAGACTTTTGGCGCCTTACACGTTCACCGGACGGCGCTCAAGACAATTGGACGTGCTTGAACAGCAGCCATGCACTGCAGCCACACACTCCACCTTCATCCTGAGGTGCGAGCGAAGCGAGCCTCGAAGGATGGGCCACGCGCGCCTGTAGCCCATCCTTCGAGGCGCGCAAGAGCGCGCACCTCAGGATGACGGTTGAGCTTGTGGCAGCCGCCGCAGGCCAGGCCGCGCCGGCAGATTGTGCGGTGTCCTGACATTCCAGACCAGCCCAATCGCTTCAAGTGATCGGATCAGCCACCAGCCGGGATCGACCTGTCCCGGCAACAGTCCGAGCTTTGCCGAGCCCGGATAGGCGTGATGGTTGTTGTGCCAGTTCTCGCCCATGCTGATCAGCGCGGCGAGGCGGACATTGTAGCCTTGGCCCGCGACGCCATCGACGACCCAGGTCTGATCGCCGCGGGTGTGGGAGAAGTGGCCGATCAGCCAGTGGCCGGTGACGCAGACGCTGACGCGCACGCAAATGCCCCAGACCAGCCAATCCAGTTCGCCGATTGCAAAGAAGAGGAGGGCCCACGGCAATTGCTGCAACATCCATGTGCGTTCGATGAAGGCATAGAACCGGTCACCGGCAAGCCGCGGTTCGAGCCGAAAATCCGGCGGATGGCGCAATACCAGCCGGCAATGCAATTGCCACCACGCATCGCACCAGAAGCCGGCGCCGTGGCGGGAATACTCATGGCACGCGCGCTGGCGCTGCGCCCAGTCGCGGAAATCGTGCAGGCGGATCATGCCGAACGGCCCGGCCATGCCGACGAGCGTGCCGAGATAGACGAGCAGATGTTCGAGCCAGAGTGGGCAGTCGTAGCTCGCATGGATCAGCTTGCGGTGCATGCCGACCGAATGTCCCGCACAGAGCGTGACGGCGCTGGTCGCGAGGAACAGCGCCAAGGCCGCCCAGGAGAAGCAGAGCGGCGCAAGCGCGATGGCGGCCGTCGTCATGCCTGCCAGCCACAGCGATTTCCCAGCGGCCCATCGCACGTGTCCGTCCAGCGGATCCGTGTCAGGTGCGACAATGATTCGTTCCGAGCCCGGTCGCGTCTCCATCTGATGATCCCGGCTGACAGCGGCGCGGACGCCGCGAAAGTCCGAAGCAGGCCGTGCTCCGGCATCCACAACCTGCGGACACAACCGCGGCGTGTCAACGCCGGCGTTGGTATTTCCAATGTCGCGTACCTGTCATAGGCTGATCGCGGCCCGCATCATCAAAACACAACAAGCGGGCAGCGAGGAAACAGCCATGCAGCAAATCCGCGTCTGCACCCACGCTGGTCCCGGCTCGGAGCCCGTCATCCGCACCGTGCCGTGGCCGAAGGTCGGCCGCAAGGCCGCGCTGATCAAGGTCGGCGCCTGCGGCGTCTGCGGCACCGACCTGCACATCCTGAAAGGACACTGGCCGAAGCCGCTGCCCTGGCCGTTCACGCTGGGACACGAGCTCGGCGGAATCATCGTCGAATGCGGCGATGAATTTTCCGAGGATTTTATGAGCAAGCGGCTTCAAGTCGGCTCCAAGGTGATGATCCCGCCCTTGATGCCGTGCGGCCGCTGCTATTACTGCATCCATTATCCGCAAACCGCGAACAAGTGCCTGACGCCGGTCTATTACGGCCGCTATCTCGGCTTCGACAAGCCGCCGCATTTGTGGGGCGGCTGGGCCGAATATGTCTATGTCGATCTCGAGATGCTGCCGGGCACCAAGATCTACAAGCTGCCGGACGACATGTCGTTGCGCCTGGGTGCGCTGTCGGAGCCGTTGACATCCTGCATCCGCGCCTTCAATCGCGCCACGCGCGCCGGCGGATTCAGCTGGGGCGACACCGTCGTGATCCAGGGCTCCGGCCCGATCGGCATTTTGGCGGTCGCGGCCGCCAGAGAGATGGGGGCAGGGCGCGTCATCTGCGTCGGCGCGCCGGAGGAGCCGCGGCTCAAGCTGGCGCGCGAGTTCGGCGCGGAGGCGACCGTGAACATTGAGGAGCTCAAGTTGCCGCAGGAGCGCGTCGATCGCGTGCGGAAAATCGTCGGCGGCTTCGGCGCCGATCTCGTGATGGACTGCTCGGGACATCCGACCGCCGGCCCCGAAGGCATCGAGATGCTGCGCGATGGCGGCACCTATGTCGAGATGGGCCAGTTCACCGATGCCGGCTCGATCGACACCTCCTGGCACCGCATCTGCACCAAGGACCTCAACGTGCTGGGATCCTGGGGCTTCACCGGCAATGATCTCCCGCTCGGCGTCGACATGCTCTACCGCACGCGAGACAAATATCCGTGGCTGAAGATGCAGACGATCTACCCGTTCACGGAAGCGGGCGTCGCGCAGGCGGTGAAGGACGCGATGGCGATGAAGACGGTGAAGTCGACCATCGTGCCGTGGCCGGAGCTGGTGGAGTAGCCGTGATCGACGAGAAACCAAGCAGACCCCGCTCCCCCTTCAACGCCATCCGCGCGATCGACTACACCGTCATCTTCGTGCGCGACATGGTGGCGATGCGCCGCTTCTACGAGGACGTCCTCGCCTTTCCGCTCTCGCGCGAACTGTCGCCGAACTGGATCGAGTATGGCATCGGCAGCAACACGCTGGCGCTGGCACGGCCGAGCCGCACCTCAGGTGATGCACCTCGCGTTCAAGGTCTCGGCCGCCGACGTCGATCAATGCGCCGACGAGCTCGTGCGCCAGGGCGTGGCGCTGCTGTCGCCACCGACGAACCAGGCGTTCGGCCATCGCACGTTATTCTTCCGCGATCCCGACGGGAATTTGCTGGAGGTGTACGCGGAGATCTGAGGAGGCTCCGGATCGATATCCAGGAGGCCGTCAGAAATCGCCTGTCACCTTCAGGCGCGGCTCCCCGTCAAGCCATGCATCAAAGCCATGGTGATTTCCGGGCGCATGGCGTAAAGAGCGCCCAGATCAAATCCAGCGTGCGGCCGGGCCGTTTGCCGCGCACGCAGCTTTAGGTGCCCCGGTTCACCGTTTGCGCGCCTGAATTCAACCAAGGTTCTCCATCTCGTGTCTATTCCGGCCCTGACCCCGCCGCTCGCCCGCGCTTTGGCCGAGCGGAACTATGATTCACTGACGCCCGTCCAGCTCGCGGTGCTCGCCCATGAAGCCACCAGCCGCGACCTCTTGGTCTCGGCCCAGACCGGTTCCGGCAAGACCGTCGCTTACGGTCTGGCCATCGCGAAGAACATCCTCGATGACGCCGAGCAGTTCGCACCAGCGGCCGCGCCGCTCGCCTTGATCGTGGCGCCGACCCGCGAGCTCGCGCTCCAGGTTCAGCGCGAGCTGGCCTGGCTGTATGGGCACGCCGGCGGGCGTGTCGTCTCCTGTGTCGGCGGCATGGATCCGCGGCGCGAGCAGCGGGAGCTCGCCGCCGGCGCGCACATCGTCGTCGGCACGCCCGGGCGTCTGTGCGATCATCTGCGGCGCGGCCGCCTCGATATCTCCGAGCTCGGCGCGGTCGTGCTCGACGAAGCCGACGAGATGCTCAATCTCGGCTTTCGCGAGGACATGGAATTCATCCTCGAGACCACGCCGCAGGCGCGCCGAACGCTGCTGTTCTCGGCGACGTTTCCGCGCGGCATCGTCGCGCTGGCGCGGCAATATCAGCGCGACGCCTTCCGGATCGAGGTCGCCGGCGACGAAGGCGGCCACGCCGACATCGAATACCGCGCGATCCGCATCGCGCCCGCCGACGTCGAGCATGCCGTCGTCAACGTGCTGCGCTTCTACGAGGCGCCGAGCGCGCTGGTGTTTTGCAGCACGCGCGATGCCGTCAGGCATTTGCAGGCAGCGCTCCTGGAGCGCGGCTTTTCGGTGGTCGCGCTGTCGGGTGAATTGACGCAGAACGAACGCACCCTGGCGCTGCAGTCGCTGCGCGACGGCCGCGCGCGCGTCTGCGTTGCGACCGACGTTGCCGCCCGCGGCATCGATCTGCCGAGCCTCGACCTCGTCATTCATGCCGATTTGCCCAACGACGCCGAAGTCATGCAGCATCGCTCGGGCCGCACCGGGCGCGCGGGCCGGAAGGGGACGAGCGTTCTCCTGGTGCCGCCGGCGCGGCGGCGTCGGGCCGAGCTGTTGCTCAATCTCTCCGGGATCGACGCGGCCTGGGGCACGGCGCCGCAGGCGGATGACATCCGCAAGCTCGATCACGCCCGCATGAAGGACGTGCTGTTCACGGAGGAGACGACGCCCGACGATCTGGCCCTGGCGCAGGCGCTCTTGGCCGAGCGCTCGCCCGAGGATATCGCCGCCGCGCTTGCGCGGCTTTATCGCGCGCGGCTGCCGTCGCCCGAGGACATCATCGATCCCGGCGAGCGAAGCGGCAAGCCGGAACGCGAGCGTCATAGATCCGAAGAGGGCGACGACCGCGGCAAGCCGCGATCGAAGGCCGGGAAGGCGTCGAAGCACGGCATGGCTGAGGGCAGCGTCTGGTTTCGCGCCGCCATCGGGCGCCGCAAGAACGCGGAGGCACGCTGGCTGCTGCCGATGATCTGCCGCCGCGGCGGCATCGACAAGCGCGACATCGGCGCCATCAAGATCATGGACACCACCACCGAGTTCGAGATCTCCGAGCGGGTCGCCGATTCCTTTGCGGCGAAGATCAAGCGTCCGGACAAGGAAGACAGCATCCGGATCGAGCCGATGGCGGATTCGCCGCAGCGGCAAGAAGCTCCCCGGGAGCGCTCTCGCGCGCCGCAGCGCGAGGCCGGCGCGCATCATGAACGGCGCGAGGATCGCCCGCGCGAGGCAAGTGGATTCAAGCCACGCAGCAAGCCTCACGCCGAGCGCGCGCCGAAATTCGACGATGCGCGTTCTTTCGCAAAGAAAAAGAAGCACAAGAACAAGCCGGGCCACGCAGAGCCGTCGGTTACGCCATGGCCTGTGAAGGGCGCGCCCGGAAAGAATGCGAAAAAGAAGCGTCGGGGCTGATCTGCCGCTTTCCGTCCCCGGCTTGACTGGTGCCGCCGAAGGCTCGCGCGGTGCGCTACGGAGTGCTGCACCCACTCGCAATCAATCAGTAACATGGCGCCATCCGGACGCGTTGCGAGCCCGCGCCTTCTCAAGTTTGGCAGAAGCCTTTCGGCAACTTCAATGAGGCAATAGCAGCGCCTGCGGCGAGTCGTCGCTTGCATCGAATTTAATCAAGTCGAGAGTCTGAAAGCGAACTGAAGGTCCGATCCTGGTTGGTCATAGTCGGCGGCAGGGGGCGAGAGCAGCTCATCAGCAGCATCCCTCCATTTTGAGAGTAGGGGCACTGGTTTCCCGGTGCGGCCCGCACCCGGGAGCTTCTGAAAGTCTTCAATCCAACAATCTGGTTTCGCGTGAAAGGATGGAATGACGATGAATGATGCCAATGTGAAAGCCGAAACGAATGCCACTCCCGCGGGTGGGAATGGTGACGCAAGGCTCAAGTTCGACGTGCCGTTTTTCAATATCCAGGGGATCTTCGGCGATCTTGCCGAGCAGGGCGCCGCGCGGGCCAAGGCAAATCTCGAGCAGATGAAGGCGGCTTCCGAGGAGATCACCGACGCTCTCCGCGAAGCCTGTGCGACCAATGCCACGCATGCCGCCCACTACGGCACCAAGGTCATCGAAATATCGAAAATCAATACCAGCTCCACCTTGGAATTCCTGTCCCAGCTCGCGGAAGCGAGGTCGTTTGCGGATGTCGTGAACCTTTCCACCGCCCACAGCCGCAGGACCTTTGAAATGGCGTCGGGCCAAAACCGGGAGCTTTGGGACCTTGCCCAGAAGGTTGCGACCGAGACGGCCGAGCCGATCAAGAAGAGCTTCAACCGGGTTCTGCATAGGGCTGCCTGAATCGAGGCTATCGGCCGCGTGAATCGGCTGGACGAGCGTCTTCGCCAGAAGAGACGCCGTCCGGCCGATGGCGGCGACGCCTTTTCGTGAAGGGATGCCGAGCTGGAGGAAATCAGATGGGTATGGTGATGATCAAGTGCCCGGAAACGGGCCGGGCCATTTCGACCGGCATCGAGATGGACCGCGAAAGATTTCGATGCAGTGCAGTATTCTTTTCTCGCACTTATTGCGGGATGTGTGCAGCAACGCACGAGTGGTTTGCCAAGGAGGCCTGGGTCTACGAAACGGCAAGTCCGGGGGCAGGCAGTCGTTCGACGCGGGGGCGGCGTGAAGCGGCCTGACGGCGTCCTGCGAAACAATCCGATCGATCCTCGGGTTCATCACCTTGTAGCGGTTGAGCTTCTGCTGGCGTGAGCCGCGCCCCTGGGGGCTGGCTCACGTCGCGGCGAGGTCGCGCAGCATATAAGTCGCGCCATCGCCATAGGATGCGAGCTTGGCGCGCAACTCAGCATCCGCCGTCACGGCCCGAAAGCCCATGCGTTCCCATAGCGGCCGCGTGCCGTAGACCGAGACCAGCGCGAGTGTTGCGATGCCCGACGCACGCGCCAGCTTCTCGATATCGGCAACATAGGCGCGCACAACACCGCCGCGGAACTCGGACAATACGGCGACGTCGTGGATGTAGAGACAGTCCGCGCCGTCAGGCAATTCCTGCAGAAAGCCGTCGAGCGGCGGAATCCGGTACCGCATCCAGGGATGCGCCAGTCCGTAGCCGACGATGTCATCGTCCGTGTCGAGCACGCCGCAGCCGTCCGGACATAGCCACATCTTCTCCGCCAGCACCTCGGCGCGTTCGGGCAACGCAGGATGGATGTGTGCTGCAATCGCGCAGATCGCAGCGAGGTCCGAGGCGCGCGCGGGACGCCAATGCGGCTTGCTCATGTCGGTGCGTATCCTTGCGCGGCCGTGCAGGGACGCGCGACTTCTATCGCAGCCCCTCATACACCATCAGCCCGCGTGCGATCTGCAACTTCCGGATGGCGCGCGGCAGCAGTTTCTCCGGCTGGTGCAGGTAGCGCCAGGAGGTGAGGGCGAAGGCGGAAAGCGTGCCGCATTCGTCGTCGAACGGCGCGAGCACGCCGGTGACGCTCACCGGCGTATGTGGGCGGGCGTTGAAGGGCAGCAGCAGGAGCTCGAGATGCGCCTTGCTGCCGTCCTCGCGCGCAGCGGTGACGCCGGCGATCGCGCCCAGCGTCTCGTCGGCGACGATCGTGGTGATCTCCTCGATCTCGCTGCGGCTGGCTGGCGTGAACAGCGCCGCAAAGCTCTGGTCCTTGAGGTCTGTTCCGGCCAGCGCGCAGACGCGCGTGCCGGCGACGCGGAACGGGAAGCCGAGGTTTGGCTCGCAGGACAGCACGAAGATGTCACCGAGCAGGCCGCGGACCGCGGCCGGATCGATGTCGGCCCGGTCAGGGGCCCGTGCAGTGCCGCGCTTCTTGTCCCAATACGCGAAGAACGCGCGGCTCGACGGATGTTTCATGACTGAACGCTCGCCCGGGGTGCGACCTCGAAGGGACAGACCTGTCCCGCTTCAGTGCACCCGCGATCCCTTGTGTTGTTGTGCAGGAGGGGATTTGCAGCGTCCATGCCGCGGGCGCGTTTTCGCGCCCGTTGAGGCGGTCTTTGCGTCGTTAACGTTAAATTAACTATGCGCTTCGTGTCGGCCGCGCGCCTGCTATGGTGATCGCGGTCGCAAGCCTCGCCGGTTTTCTCCAGGTTCTCGGCGGGGCCTGTACAGGAGCGTCAAACAGTTTGGTCACGGGCCGCGGGGAGGGGTGGGGATACGCCTTATCTCTCCGGCCACCGGAAGACCGACACGGACAGGCAGGGCTTTCCCAGGGCCCTGCCTTTTCCTTTTGTGCACTTGCGCAGGGACGGCAAAGGCGACTATCTCCAAGCCTGTCGCTCCGATGTCGCCTGAAAGCGAAGCTGCCTTGGATTCCCCGCAAGATTCGTCGCCGGATGTGCCGGCCGTCAACGAGGAGGCTCCGCGCGAGCCGATCCTGACGCTGCCTCCGGCGCTGACCGCCTATGTCCTGCTCTTGGCGGCGATCCATCTGCGGGTGCTGCTGCCGCCGGAGCTCGAGAACTGGACCATCGACGTCTTCGGCTTCATCCCGAAGCGCTACGATTCCTCGCTGCTCAATCTGCAGATCCCGGGCGGGGCGGGGGCGAAGGTCTGGACTTTCGTCACCTATTCGCTGCTGCACGCCAATCTCACCCATCTCGGTTTCAACGTGCTGTGGCTGCTGCCGTTCGGCAGCGCGCTGGCGCGGCGCTTCGGCACGGTCAGGTTCTTCGTCTTCCTGGCAGTGACGGCGGCGGCCGGCGCGGTCGCCCATCTCGTCACCCATGAGCATGCGGTGGCGCCGATGATCGGCGCCTCGGCCTCGGTGTCGGGCGCGATGGCCGCCGCAATCCGCTTCGCCTTCGTGCGCGGTAGCTTCCTGTCGTTCAGCCGATCGGATGCCGATACCGCCGCGAAGGTTCCGGCGCTGCCGCTGTCGCGTGCGCTGCGCGACGGGCGGGTCGTCGGCTTCCTCGCCGTCTGGTTCGGCGTCAACATCATCTTCGGCGTGGGCGCGATCGGGGTGGATGCCGAAACCACGAGCGTGGCCTGGCAGGCGCATATCGGCGGCTTCTTCGCCGGCCTGCTGTTGTTCGCGCTGTTCGATCCCGTGCCGCGCGTGCGAAGCGATGCTGCGGATGCGTCATCACGAGACGTTTCAGACCGTATCTGAAGCGGCGCTTGCGACGCAGCCCGAATTCATCCATCATTCCGGGCGAGAATGTTCCGAAGCGACACGTCTTTAGCGACGATGCTTCGCAAAGCGCACGAGCGTGAAACCGGCGCTGAAACTGTTAGTTGAAGACTCGCGAACAAGTCCGGACCGCCAAAGGCGGACGGGCTCGGATTCAGGGAGGCGGCAATGACGGTACGTTCCATTCTGAACACCAAGGGCCACCAGATCATGAGCGTCGAGCCCGACGCCAAGCTGGCGGACGCGATCAAGCTGCTCGGCGAGAAGAAGATCGGCGCGGTGCTGGTGATGAACCAGAGCCGGCTCGAGGGCATCCTGTCCGAGCGCGACATTGTGCGCGTGCTCGGCGACCGCGGCGCCGGCGTGCTGGAGGCGCCGGTCTCGGAGGTGATGACCCGCAAGGTCGTGACCTGCAAGGAGACCGACACCGTCGCCGAGCTCATGGAGACGATGACGACGGGCAAGTTCCGTCATCTGCCCGTGATCGACAACGGCAAGGTGGTCGGCCTGATCTCGATCGGCGACATCGTCAAATGGCGTGTCCGCGAATACGAGACCGAGCAGGAAGCCCTGCGCGACTACATCAAGACCGCCTGATCAGGCCTGGTCGTCGGCTTTCGGCGCGGTGCCCGCGGGCGCCGGCGCCAGCACGTGGATCGCCTCCTGGATGGACTCCAATGCGCGCTCGGCGGCGCGCGTGCCATGTGCGATCAGGTCTTCGGAGCGGTGGAAGTCGAACCAGCCGAACTGGCCGACCCGCGGCGTGATCAGCATGTCGGGTGGATCGCCGGCCAGACGGGCGCGGGTGATGCGGTCCTGCATGATGTTGAAGGCGTCCACCATCACCGAGGAGATGCCGGGCCGGCCGTTGCCGCCGAAGAACTCGCGCTTCATCGTCTTCTCGGGCGAGAACAGGCGCGGGAAGCGCCGCTTGGCCGCCGGCTCCTCGGCCACCGGCACGACCGGGGCGGGCGCTGCGCCGTGTGAATAGATCGTGGTGGAATGGGTGAAGATGTCGCTGGAAAGATTTGCGGCGATGACGATTTCGGCGCCGAGCGCGCGGGCGGCCGAGACCGGCACCGGGTTCACCAGCGCGCCGTCGACCAGCCAGCGGTCGCCGATCAGCACGGGCGCGAAGATGCCGGGCAGGGCATAGGACGCGCGCATGGCGTCGACGACGCGGCCGCGCGTCAGCCAAATCTCGTGGCCGGTGCGAACCTCGGTCGCGACGCTCGCGAACTTGATGGGCAGGTCCTCGATCAGCACCTGCCCGATCGCCTTCTCGAGCCGGGTCGCGAGCTTCTCGCCGCCAAGCAGGCCCGAGCCGTTGAGACGGATATCGAGATAGCCGAGGATGTTGCGCATCCCTTGCAGGCTGCGTCCCCAGTCTTCGAACGTATCGAGCCGGCCGGCCGCGTGGAGGCCGCCGACCACGGCGCCGATGGACGTGCCGACGACGACATCGGGCACGATCCCATTGGCAATCAGGGTCCTCAGGATTCCGATATGGGCAAAGCCGCGCGCCGCGCCGCCGCCAAGGGCAAGGCCGATGACCGGCCGGCGGATGCTGCCCAAGCCGACTTTTTCGCCCACCTTCTCGCCGTTCGAGCCGTTCGCGCCCCGGCCTTTCAATCTGTCCAGCACCGCAACTCTCCTACGCCGGGCCAGCCCGCATCGTCAGACTAGGCATCGCACGTGGCCTCCGCCATATCAGGCGCGAGGCATGGTTTATGCCGCTTTGGAAAGGGCACGGGGCAGGAGTATGGCGAGGCGCGGTTGCTTCCGAACTAATCACGCAGCCGTCAACTCGGTTCCACAGAACCCTCCGGGGCCGTATTTCCTGGGGTTTCAGAGGCTTGAATTTGCCGCGTTTTCGGTGAAAAGCAAGGAGCATGACACGCGGGGGTGACGGCATCATCGGATGGCGGCGCAGCGGCAGGCTGCTGCCGGCGCTGATCCTTGCCGCGTGCGTCATTATCTCCGGCCGAAATGCTGCCCAAGCGCAGCTCTTCTCCGATCGTCCGCCGCCGGTGCCGCCGGCCTCGGTGCCGGATCCCGGCAACGCCGTCAGCCTGGCGCCGCCCTCCGGGCCGGGCGCGGGACCCCCAAGCCTGCCGCCGACCCTGATGCAGCCGGCGACCCCGAGCATGCCGCCGCCCGCGGTCTCGACCGTGCCGCCGGCCGCCCCGCTGAATGCGGCCGTGCCCGGACAGGGCGTGCTGTCGCTGACCGCAAAATACGGCAAGGACTCGGCTCCGATCACCAGCGGCCTGGTCTGGCGCGTGTTTGCCGACCGGCCCGACGAGAACGGCACCTTCAAGCTGATCCGCGAGGACCGCAGTGGGACGCCGAACATCGTGCTGCCGCCCGGCAATTATGTCGTCCACGTTGCCTTCGGCCTCGTCAGCGCGGTGCGCACCGTCAGCCTGAAATCCGAGACAAACCGCGAATCCTTCGTGCTGCCGGCCGGCGGCCTGCGCATCGAGGGCCGCGTGGGCACCAGCCGCATTCCGCAGAACCAGATCTCGTTCGCGATCTACAAGGGCAGCCAATTCGAATCCGGCGAGCGCGCCTCCCTGGTGCCGAACGTCGCCGCCGGCGACGTCGTGCTGATCCCGGAGGGCACCTACTACATCGTCTCCAACTACGGCGATGCCAATTCGGTGGTGCGCTCGGACATCCGCGTCCAGGCCGGCAAGCTCACCGACGTCACCATCACCCACCGCGCCGCCGTCATCACGCTCAAGCTGGTCAGCGACAGGGGCGGCGAGGCGCTCGCCAACACCGCCTGGTCGGTGCTGACGCCGGGCGGCGACGTCATCAAGGAATCGATCGGCGCGTTCCCGCGCGTCGTGCTGTCCGAAGGCGAGTACCGCGCCATCGCCAAGAACGAGGGCAAGGTCTACGAGCGCGGATTCAACGTCGTCAACGGCGTCGACGGCGAAGTCGAAGTCATCGCGCGCTAAGGCCGGCGCGGCCCGCGGCGAGAAGCTCCGGCACGACAATTCTCATCGCGCGCACGGATGTGCATCCTCCATTACCGTCGGCTCCAGCGGGTTTCTGCCAAGTAACCGTCCCCCACACTTCTGTGTTCTGTCTTGAACACTGGTAGCGCCACCAGTCCCCTGCAGCGGCCAACAAACACCGGCGGCATCGGCTTATTCCAGCAGCAGCGCGTCTCGCTCACGACCGTGGACGATACGTATTTCCGATCATCAATTTTATTCTCTTTCCATCCTGCTGCGCTATATGTCTGGCGTCCGTCCAACGGGGAAAGCCGGAGCAGGCGCTTGCCTTGCAGGACCGGCTCGGAGCAGGGGACCAGGCTCGTCGGCATGTTCGAAGTGATCCTCACCAGGCGCAAGCGGTTCGGCTGGCGGTGGCAGGTGTGCGACCAGTCCGGCAAGATATTTGCCGACGGCTTCGAGCGCACGCGTCCGTCCGCCAAATATCAAGGCGAGCGCGCGTTGTTCTTCCTGCTGTCCCAGGCCCATTTGCGCAACCGCTCGGCGGCCTCCAGCGAGGATTAGTCGGGCGGCTACGATCCCTTGCGTTGCCCGACGGGCAAAACACCCGATTTATGGGTCAATGGACTCGGTCGAAAATATTCCGCTTTACCGAAATTCGGAAATCTCGTTTGTGTCGCATACTCCGGCCCAAGGAAGAGGGGCGTATCGCGATCGTCACGAACGCGGGCCGGGCGGCGGTGGACGCGGATGGCGTCGGCGCGAACGGCTTTGCAGGGCGGGCAACCGTGAGCAAGGACCTCGCGCATACGACCGGTGCCATCGGCGTACGGCAAAATCGTGTGGTCCTGACGCCCGGGGTCTGTGCGTCAAGTCTTGCGGTGATGTGGTTGCCCGACCGGGCACGTGCATCGCTGAGCCGCAAGGCGACGGGGGCAATAGTGCATCGCTCCCCGGGGAGAGCGCGACATAAGCCGTAAAGCCACTGCGCAGGGAAGGCCGGATGTTTGGCTTCACCTGTATGCCGCTGTGCAAATTCTTGTTGCCACCTTTCGCACAGTGGACCGTGGGTGCCCGGCCGGCACCCGGTCTTCCCAGGCAAAGCTCGGGCGAGATGCGCCGCGAGGATGCGAAGGCGTGCCTGCGAGTGAAATGCGAATTGAAGAACGGCGCTGCCCACCGCACACTCCGTCATTGCGAGCGCAGCGAAGCAATCCAGCAATGCATCTGCGGAAAGACTCTGGATTGCTTCGCTGCGCTCGCAATGACGGTGTTGGGGCAGCTATGTGCCGGAATCTCACGTCTCGTGCCCCGGACGCAGCGCACCGCCTCCCCGGCGATGCGAAGCATCGTCCGGTACGGCGGTGCGCTGCAGAGCCGGGGCCCATGCGGCAGCGAACGACGTCGCCTGCTGGGTCCCGGCTCGGCGCCGCATCGCTTGCGCTCCGCGTCGCCTCCGGGACACGAGAGCACCTTCGCGCAACCGTCACAGTCTCTAACGCCCACTAACCAACACCTGACTTAAAACTGTCATAATCGCCGAATGGAACCCGCGCCTTTGCGCTTTTTACACGTCGTTAAGCGCGCCTGCATTGGATGCGGCGGGAAAGTGCGTTGGGGACTGCAATGACTGCCGCGAAGAAGATGCCGGGAAAACCGGCCGCCGAAATGTTCGACGACATCCCGGTACTTCAGCGCAAATGGCGTGCGGCGTTGAAGCCGGGCGAGCGGCTGCCCCGCTACGAGGACGTCATGCTCGGCAGCCTCGGAAGGCTCGCCGACCACATCGCGCTGCTCAAGAACGATGGTGTGCTCGAGCTGTCGCGCAGCGGACGTTACGTCCAGAAATGGCTCGGCGAGGAGCGCTGGGACATTCCCCTTGCCGAGCTGTCGCCCGATTGCGCCACGGCGCTGTCGGAAGCGGCGGCGAGCGCGCTGGCGGCCGGACGGCCGCACCGCGCCAGCGCGCATTGCGTGCGCGACGGCATGGTCAGGACCTACGACGTCCTGGCGCTGCCGACGTCCTCGCGCTGGGGCGCGACGCTGATCGGCGCCTATGTCAACGAGCGCGGCGCGCAATACAATCTCCTCGACGCCATCTTCTCCGCGACCGACGACGCGGTGGTCTCGCTGGCGACGCTGCGCGATGCCGCTGGCAAGGCGTTCGACCTTCAGGTCGTGCACCACAACAGGAGCGCGGGCGAGCTGCTGAAGGTTGTGGGTGGAAGCCTGCTGTGGCGGCGGATCGGCGAGGGCAGCACGCTGCTGGCCTTGTCCGAGGTGATGGAATTCCTGCTCAAGGCCGTGTCGGGCGGCCGCGGCGAGCAGCTCGAGATCGAGAGTGGGGGGCGCTACCTCAGGCTCAGCGCCACCGCCTTCGCCGACGTGGTCTCGCTGACCATCTCCGATGTCACCGTCTTGAAGCGGCGCGATGCTTCGTTCCGGCTGCTGTTCGACAACAACCCGATGCCGATGTGGGTGTTCGACGCAGAGACCAAGGCGTTCCTCAGCGTCAACGACGCCGCGGTCCAGCATTACGGTTACAGCCGCGCGACCTTCCTGCGCATGAAGCTGCACGAGATATGGCCGGAGGACGAATGGGACAGCCACGCCGCGGCGCTGGAGCGCCTCGGCGACGCCTACCACTCGTCGCGCAACTGGCGACACTTGCGCGCCGACGGCAGCGAGATCGAGGTGCTCACCTTCGGCCGTCGCGTCGCCTTCGACGAGTGCGATGGCTATCTGGTGGCGGTGGTCGACATCACCGAACGGCGCAAGGCCGAAGCGCGCATCGCCTATATGGCGCACCACGACGGGCTCACCGATTTGCCGAACCGCGAACACTTCCAGGAGCGGTTGAAGCAGGCGCTGGACCAGGCCGCGGGAAAACGGGTCGGCGTGCTCTACATCGATCTCGACCTGTTCAAGAACATCAACGATTCCTTCGGTCATCCGGTGGGCGATCGCCTGTTGAAGCAGGTCGCCGAGCGCCTGACCATTGCGGTCCGCGGCTCCAATCTCGCCGCGCGGCTCGGTGGTGACGAATTCGCCGTCATCTTGGCAGCCGACGTCTCGCCGAACGAGGCAAGCGCCTGCGCGTCCCTGCTGATCGACATGCTGAAGGCGCCTTACGACGTCGATGGACAGGAGATGGTGATCGGCGCCAGCATCGGCATCGCGCTGTCGCCGGGCGACGGCACGACGCCGGAAGAGTTGATGCGCAATGCCGACATGGCGCTGTACCGGGCCAAGGCCGACGGCGGCGGCGTGCACCACTTCTTCGAGCGTGAGATGGACCTCCAGGCGCAGAGGCGCCGCGACATGGAGCTGGATCTGCGCCGGGCGTTCGCCAATGGCGAATTCGAGCTGCACTACCAGCCGCTGGTGTCGATCGCCGCCGACCGCATCTCGGGCTTCGAGTCGCTGCTGCGCTGGCGTCATCCCGACAAGGGCATGATCTCGCCCGCCGAGTTCATCCCGGTCGCCGAGGACATCGGCCTGATCACCCAGCTCGGCGAATGGGTGCTGCGCGAAGCCTGCACCGAGGCGGTGAAATGGCCCGTCGACGTCAAGGTCGCCGTCAACCTGTCGCCGGCGCAATTCCGCAGCCGCAACTTGGTCCAGATCGTGATCTCGGCCCTGGCGCAGTCCGGCCTGTCGCCGAAGCGGCTCGAGCTCGAGATCACCGAGTCGATCTTCCTGGCCGAGACCGATGCCAATGTCGCCACCTTGCACCAATTGCGCGAGCTCGGCGTCGGCATTTCCATGGACGATTTCGGCACCGGCTATTCCAGCCTGAGCTATCTCCGCAGCTTTCCGTTCGACAAGATCAAGATCGACCGCTCCTTCGTCAAGCATCTGGCGCAGCGGCCCGATTGCGGTGCGATCGTGCGCGCGATCTCCGGGCTCGGCCGCAGCCTCAACATCACCACGACGGCCGAGGGCGTGGAGACCGAGGATCAGCTCGACTGGCTGCGTGCCGAAGGCTGCAACGAGGTGCAGGGATTTCTGTTCAGCGCCGCGCGGCCGGCGGCCGAGATCGGAAAGCTCCTCGCCGATTTCGGCCAGCGCACCTCACGGGCGGCGTAATGCGGGCGGATAGCAATCGTAGACCAGCGCCTTGAACGCGGGCGTGATGCGGCCGCGCTCGTTCTGGGTCTGCTGCATCATGAGGTAGACCATGTCGAGCTTGGGATCGACGCCGAAATAGGTGCCGCTCCCTGAGTCCCATTTCAGCTCGCCGAGCGAGCCCGGCGGCGGCGGCTTTGCATTGCCGGGATCGGTGCGTACCGCAAGGCCGTAGCCATAGCCGAAGCCGTCGCCCGGGAAATAGAAATAGTCGCGGCCGACGCCGGAGCCCGGCCCGATCTGATCGCTCGTCATGGCCTTGAACGCGGCGGGGCTGAGATAGCGCCTGCCTTCGAGCTCGCCGCCGTTGAGCAGCATCTGCGCGAAGCGCTGATAGTCGGTGATGGTCGAGAGCAGGCCGCCGCCGCCCGACTGCCATTCTGGATGGTCCAGGCGGTCGCGCTCGCCGGCGAGCAGGATGAAGTCGTTCGGCAGCGGCCGCGCCATCCGCGCCAGCTCGTCCTCGGTCGCGAGCGCGAATTTGGTGCTGTTCATGCCGAGCGGATCGAAGATGCGGGCCTTCAGGAAGGCGTACAGCGTCTGTCCCGAGATGATCTCGATGACGCTGCCGAGCACGTCGGTGGAATGGCCGTAGCGCCACAGCGTTCCGGGCTGCCGCGCCAGCGGCAGTTTGGCGATGCGATCGGCGAATTCCCTGTTGTTGAAGTGACCGTCGAAAATGTTGGCGGCCTTGTAGGCGTGCTCGACCCATTCGCTGCCGATATAATCGTAGCTGATGCCCGAAGTATGCCGCAGCAGATCCTCGATGTTGACGGGGCGGTCAGGTGGGACGAAGTCGAGCTCCAGCTTGCCGCCGGGCCGGGTCACCTCGAGGCCGACCTTGGTCTCGGCAAACAGCGGAACGTATTTCGACACGGGGTCGGTCAGCGCAAGCTTGCCCTCGTCGATCAGCATCATCGCGCCGAGGCACGTGATCGGCTTGGTCATGGAGTGGATGGCGAAGATCGTATCCGGCGTCATCGCGAGGCCGGTCCTGGTGTCGCGCACGCCAAAGGTCTTGAGGTAGACCGGCTTGCCGTGCTGCTGCACCATGATCACCGCGCCCGGCAGGCGGCCGCTTGTCACCTCGTTGTCGAAGAACGCGGTGATGCGGTCGAGCCCGTCGGGCGACGGGGCGGGGACGTCCGCGGCCCGGCTTCGCGCCATCGTACCGGCGAGCATCGCGGCCCCGACCAGAAATTCACGGCGTCGCATCCGCACCTTCCTCCCTCGGCGGGATCAAGCCGCAAGACGCTCGGTGCGTCAACACAACATCGATTAAAATCGCGTCACGATGTCCGAAAGCGACGGGCGCGGACGGTCCTCGCTCGGCTTGGTCGGGGTGCCGACATGAATGAAGCCGGCGAGCTTCTCATCCGGCTTGAGGCCGAGGCCTTCGAGCACGTCGCGGTCGATCGAGAACCAGCCGGTCAGCCAGCAGGCGCCGTAGCCGAGCGCGGTGGCGGCCGTGACGATGTTCATGGCGCTGGCGCCCGCCGACAATTCCTGCTCGAACGCCGGCACCTTCGGATGCGGCTTGGTGAAGCTGACGATGCCGATCACCAGAGGCGCGTCCATCAGGCGCTTGCGCTCGGTCTCGACGTCGGCCGCAGGCGCGCCGGGATTCTTCCGCGCAAAGACCCTCGCGATCACCTCGCCGGCACGTGCACGGGCGTCGCCCTCGAAGATGATGAAGCGCCACGGCGCGAGCTTGCCGTGATCGGGCACGCGCGCCCCGATGGTGAGGATCGTCTCGAGCTCGGCCGGCGAGGGGCCGGGTCCCGTCATCTCGCGCGGCTTGACCGAGCGGCGGGTCTTCAGGAGTTCGATGGCATCGGGCACTGCGATATCCTCTTCGAATGGTCGGCGGGCGTGCCATGCCGAGATAAGCATGCACGCCCGCAACCGGAAGCGAATTTAGATCGATTTCAGGGCTCAGACGGCGCCGCGCGCCCGCTTCACATCCGGCGGCGTCGCCTCATCGACCAGGGCGGCGATCGCCTCGGCGGTGGTCATCACCTTCTGGCCGTCGCTGCCGAGCCGGCGGACCGAGACCGAGTGCGTCTCGGCCTCTTTCTTGCCGACCACGAGCAGGGCCGGGATCTTGGCCAGCGAGTGCTCGCGGACCTTGTAGTTGATCTTTTCGTTGCGCAGGTCGATCTCGACCCGAAGCCCTGCGCGCCGCGCCTGCTCCAGCACCACCTTGGCGTATTCGTCGCCTTCCGAGGTGATGGTGGTGACCACCGCCTGCACCGGCGAGAGCCAGAGCGGGAAGTTGCCGGCATAGTGCTCGATCAGGATGCCGATGTAGCGCTCCATCGAGCCGCAGATCGCGCGATGCACCATGACCGGCGGCTTCTTGCCGCCGTCATGATCGATGTAGAACGCGCCGAACCGCTCCGGCAGGTTGAAGTCGACCTGCGTGGTGCCGCACTGCCAGTCGCGGCCGATGGCATCGCGCAGAACGTATTCGAACTTCGGCCCGTAGAACGCGCCTTCGCCCGGGTTGATCTCGGTCTTGATGTGATTGTTCTGCGACTGGATCTCGCGCAGCACCGTCGCCATCACGCGCTCGGCGTGATCCCACATCGCATCGGTGCCGACGCGTTTCTCCGGCCGGGTCGAGAGCTTCACCGTGAGGTCGCCGGTGAAGCCGAAATCGGCGTAGGTCGACAGAATGAGATCGTTGATCTTCAGGCACTCCTCGGCGAGCTGGTCCTCGGTGCAGAAGATGTGCGCGTCGTCCTGGGTGAAGCCGCGCACGCGCATCAGGCCGTGCATGGCGCCGGACGGCTCGTAGCGATGCACCACGCCGAATTCGGCGAGGCGCAAGGGCAGGTCGCGATAGCTCTTCAGGCCGTGCTTGAAGATCTGGACGTGGCCGGGGCAGTTCATCGGCTTGAGCGCAAACCAGCGCTTGTCCTCGGCCTCGTCACCGGCCGATTGCGCCGCGAACATGTTCTCGCGATACCAGCCCCAATGGCCCGAGGTCTCCCACAGCACCTTGTCGAGGATCTGCGGCGCGTTGACCTCATCGTAATCGCCGGAGAGGCGCCGGCGCATATAGGCGATCAGCTGCTGGAAGATGGTCCAGCCCTTCGGGTGCCAGAACACGACGCCCGGACCTTCCTCCTGGAAGTGGAAGAGGTCGAGCTCGCGCCCGAGCTTGCGATGGTCGCGCTTCTCCGCTTCCTCGATCTGCTTGAGGTAAGCGTCGAGGTCCTCCTGCTTGGCGAAGGCCGTGCCGTAGATGCGGGTCAGCATCGGGTTGTTGGAATCGCCGCGCCAATAGGCGCCGGCCACCTTCATCAGCTTGAAGGCGTTGCCGATCTTGCCGGTCGAGGTCATGTGCGGGCCGCGGCACAGGTCGAACCAGTCGCCCTGGTAGTAGATCTTGATCGGCTCGTTGCCGGGAATGGCGTCGACCAGCTCGACCTTGAAGGCCTCGCCCTTGTCGCGGAACACCTGCTTGGTCTTCTCGCGGTCCCAGACTTCCTTGGTGAAGGGTTTGTCGCGCCCGATGATCTCGCGCATCTTTTTCTCGATCGCGGCAAAGTCTTCCGGCGTGAACGGCTCGTTGCGGAAGAAGTCGTAATAGAAGCCGTTCTCGATCACCGGGCCGATCGTGACCTGGGTGCCCTGCCACAGCGTCTGCACCGCTTCGGCCAGCACGTGCGCGCAGTCGTGGCGGATCAATTCGAGCGCGCGTGGATCGTCGCGATTGACCAGCTCGATCCTGGCGTCTGCCTCGATCGGATCGTTGAGATCGGCGAGCGCGCCGTCGAGCGCCATCGCAACGGTGCGCTTGGCGAGCGAGGGCGAGATGCCCTTGGCGATATCGAGGCCGGTGACGCCCTTGTCGAACTGACGCTGGGCGCCGTCGGGGAAGGTGAGGGTGACTTTGGGAGCGGGGGTCACGGGTTTCAAATTGGAGAGGCTGTACTGGAACCCGGACTCGGATTTGGGCTGGTCGGACATTGCTTTTCTCCTGAGGCTCACTCCTGCGAACGAGCGCAGGTAAGCGGGAACGAGCGATATATCAGGCGATTCGGCCTGTGCAATCCGGCATTTCCAAGAAAGTGGCGCGCAAAACCCGGGGCGGAGCCCGCAACTATTTGACGTTATGCCCTTTAACCCGCCGCAGGTCGCCGCTACATGCGTTTGCATGGAAAATGCCCCTGCCGCCGGCCGTTTCGCGCCGACCGCCCTGATGCTCGGCAATCTCGTGACCGGCTGCTCGGTCTTGGCGCCGGCGGGCATGCTGCCGGAATTGTCGGCGGGGCTCGGGATCAGCATCCACGCGGCCGGGCTCCTGATCACCTTCGGCGCGGTGACGCTGTGCGTGGGTTCGCCGCTGACGGCGTGGCTGACCAGCCGCATCGAAAGGCGGACCCTGCTCGCCACGACGCTGGCGGTGCTTGCACTCGGCAATCTCGGCTCCGCGTTTGCGCCTGATTACACCAGCCTGCTCATCATTCGCCTCGTGATGCTCGCAATCGGCGCGCTCTATACGCCCCAGGCCGCCGGCACGGCTGCACTGATCGTGCCGGCGGAACGGCGCGGCAGCACCATTGCGTACGTCTTCCTCGGCTGGTCGCTCGCAGCCGCCATCGGCCTGCCGCTGATCACCTTCATCGCCAGCCGTTATGGCTGGCGCGCGGCCTATGGCGGGATTGGCGCGCTCGGCTGCACCAGCTTGCTGCTGTTGCTGCTGCGTCTGCCGGCGGGCCTGAAGGGCGCACCGGTCGATCTGAAGACATGGGTCGCCGTCGGCCGCAGCAGGACGATCCTGCTGCTGCTTGCGATCACGATGCTGCAAATGTCGGGGCAGTTCGTCGTGTTCACCTATATGGGGCCGCTGCTCAACAAGCTCACCGGCGCCGGCCCCGATGCGATCGGCTCCGTGTTCGCGCTGTACGGGATCTGCGGCTTCCTCGGCGTCGTCGTCGCGACCCGCATCGTCGACACTTCGGGGCCCTACCGCACCTCGTTGCTGTTCACGTGCCTGCTGCTTGCCGGGATGAGCGGCTGGGCGCTCGGTGCCGGCTCGCTCGTCATGATGGCGGGCGCGGTCGCGGTCTGGGGCCTTGGCTTCGCTTCCACCAACTCGATGCAGCAGGTCCGGCTGGTCGCGGCTGCGCCGCCGCTGGCCTCGGCCACCGTCGCGCTCAACACGTCCGTTCTCTATATAGGCCAGGCGGTCGGCTCCGCCGTCGGCGGGCTGCTGTTCGCCCGCGAGCTCCTGCACACGCTCGGCTTCGTCGCGGTCGGTTTCGTCGTGCTGGCGCTGATCCTGGTGGTCGTGACCCGGCCCCGGCGGGCGGCTGCCGCCACCGCCTGAACGCTGCAGGTCGTATGCGCAAGGCGCTTGGCAAACCTCGCGCCGGAGCGGTAGAAGGCCGGCGTGGGGATCAAAGAGAGTTGACTGAGATGAGGATGATTCTGGCGGTTGCCGCGGTGCTCTATTCAGCCTCCGCGTTTGCGCAGACCGAGAAGCCACCAATGGTGGGGGACAAGCCGCTGGTGCAGGTCCAGCCGAAGGGGACCAAAGCGGGGACCAAGGAGGCAGCGGCCAAGCCCGCGGCGGCGGCGAAGGGCAAGCCGCAATCGGTCGCCGTCCGTCTCCAGGCCTGCCTCGAGATCGACGACGGCACCAAGGATCGGCTCAACTGCTACGACGCCGTCATCCCGCCGGCGCCGAAGCCGAAGCCGGCCAAGGCCAAGGGCTACGCCGATTGCCGCTTCTTCAAGGAAGAGGACGAGCGGCTGTCCTGTTTCAATGGCTTTGCCGAGAGCATTCCGAAGCTGCCCAAGAACTAATATTTGGAACTGATATCTGCCCGGCTAGGGATTTGTGGAGGCGACGCGCGTGAGCGCGAGCGACGGCGTCGCCGCCATCTTCACCAGCACGTCCTTGAGCGGGTCGCGCGTCCAGGCGCGGGTGACATAGTCGCGATGGGTGATGCCCTCGCCGGTCTCCACGAACACCACGCTGCCGGGCCGTAGCGGCCCTTCCATGTCCTCGGCGACGCTGATGCCCTTCTGCCTCAGCATGCTCATCAGCTCGCGGTCGCGCCGCGCGGTGTAGCGGGTGTAGGCGCTGACGAAGAAGCCGGAGCGGTGGCTCTCGATCCAGGACGCAAACTTGTCCATCTCGCCATAGACGGCATCGAGCAGCACCACGCCGCGCACGCGGTCGCTGATGCCGCCGACCTCGAGGCTCCAGGCCGTCGGCAGGAATCCGCCGCTATAGCCGACGATCACGATCGGCATGTTGGCGAAGGCGCGCGCGCTGCTGGGATCGCCGGTGAGGCGGGCGAGGTGGTCGGCCGATTCCGCCATGAAGCGCTTGAAGCCGCCCGGCTGCCAGAACTTGCCGGCGCTGGAATCGGCGGCGTCGACCGCCATCTGCGGCGCAAGCAATATGGCATTGGCGCCGGAATCGGTGATCTGTTTCGGCACCATCTGCCGGTCGCGGACGTCGCGCTCGAGCGTTGCGCCATTGCCGTGGAAGAACACCACGATCACGCCCGGCTTGCGCAGGTCGAAATGCTCGGGCACGTGCACCAGCACGCGGCTGTCGCTGTAGGTCTCGTCCTGCCAGTAGACGCGGCCGGAATAGCTGCGGTGGCCGCGGCGGTCGCCTTTGGAAATGTTGAGGAAGGGCGCGTCGGAGGCAGGGTTGTTGCCGAAATAGGGAAAGGCCGACGACTTCATGCTGACGAGTGTCGTCAGGTCCTCGCGGGCGGGGCGCTGGTAAGGGACTTGCGGCTCGAGGGACGCGACCTTGTAGGGCGCCTGCTCCGGCCCTTGTCGCTGGACCGCGCGCTTGGGCGAGAAGTCCGACATCTGACGTTGCAGGAAGCCTTCACTCGCCGAGGGAAAGCGCTCCTTGAACTGCGGGGCAGGGAAGCGATCCTCGAACGTGTCGCCGCTTGCCACGCGCGCGTTCGACGTCTGCGAATTGGTCTTGGCGACCACCTGGACATTCGCCTGGGAGTCCGCCGCCAGCGCCGCCGGATCTGGCGCCTTGCCGCATTGAACCAGCGTCAGCGACAACGGCACGAGTGCTGAGATCAGACCGGCCCGGAGCGCACGACCATGCCGACCGGACGGTGTCCGATCGGCACGATCATCAGCTCTCAGTTTCGGAGCGGCCCCGACCATCCACCCATGACCCCAAAGTCACGACCCAAGTCACACGTCCATCGGCAATCTTGAAATAATTGAGCCGACTGGCGTTTAGGCGACGTTAAGCGTCCGGAGAAACTCCCCACATCCGGAACGCTCAAAAGGACCATGCAATCGTGTCCTGATTGTGGGGAAGGGGAACGGGCAAATCCCGGTAAATGCAGTGCCGTAGACCAAAAAGCGCGTTTACGGTGTTTCGGTACCTGCTTCCCTTGCCTCATTTAACCCTTGTTAACCCTGCTTGAATTGACTGGGCCAAAGTGCACGATGGGCCCCACGCGGCGACGCGCCTGAGGTTAAGGACCCCGATGACGGCATCAGATGCGGGTACCCCGCCCTGGACGGACCGGCTGACCGGGAGCCGGGCCGGGGTCTCCGTTCCGGTCGCAACCGCCATCGTCGTGGCCGACATGATCGGGGTCGGCGTCTTCACCAGCCTGGGCTTTCAGGTCAAGGACATCCCGTCCGGCTTCTCCATCCTCCTGCTCTGGACGGTCGGCGGCATCGTCGCGCTGTGCGGGGTGTTCGCGTACAGCGAGCTGGGTGCGATGTTTCCGCGCTCGAGCGGCGAGTACAATTTCCTCGGCCGCGCCTTTCATCCGGCCTTCGGCTTCCTCGCCGGCTGGGTGTCGGCCACGGTCGGCTTCGCGGCGCCGGTTGCGCTCGCCGCGATGGCGTTCGGCGAATATGCCAAGTCGGTCGTACCCGATCTGCCGGCGATTCCGCTCGCCATCGGCGTCGTGTGGCTGGTTTCCCTCGTGCAACTGACCGGCGTCAGGCACTCCTCCACATTCCAGCTGATCTCGACGGTCCTCAAGGTCGTGCTGATCGTCGCCTTCCTGGTCGCCGGCTTCGTCATCGCCGTGCCGCAGCCGATCACCTTCACGCCGCAACCCGGCGATATCGCCCACATCGTCAGCGCGCCGTTCGCGATCGGACTCGTCTTCGTGATGTATTCGTTCTCGGGCTGGAATGCCGCGACCTACATCATCGGCGAGATGAAGACGCCGCAGCGGAGCCTGCCGCGCGCGCTGCTCGCGGGCACGCTGATCGTGCTCGTGCTGTACGTCGCGCTGAACGCGGTCTTTCTGCATTCCACGCCGGTCAGCGCGCTCGCCGGCCAGCTCGACGTCGCCAGTGTCGCCGGCACCGCCATCTTCGGCAGTCTCGGCGGTCGGATCGTCGGCGCCATGATTTGCTTCGGTCTGATCTCGTCGATCAGCGCGATGATGTGGATCGGCCCGCGCGTGATGATGACGATGGGAGAGGACATTCCCGCCTTGCGCGTCTTCTCGAAGCGGTCGGTGAGCGGCGCGCCGGCCTATGCCATCCTGTTCCAACTGGCCGTCGCCAATCTCCTGCTGTTCACGCGCAGCTTCGAGGCGGTGCTCGACTTCATCCAGTTCGCGCTGTTGTTCTGCTCGTTCTTCACGGTCGCCGGCGTGATCAAGCTGCGTATCACTGATCCCGATCTGCCGCGGCCTTATCGCGCCTGGGGATACCCGTTCACGCCGCTCGTTTTCCTGCTCGTGACCGCGTTCATGATGTACTACCTTTTGACGGAGCGGCCGGTTCAGTCGCTGTCGGGAATGCTGGTCATGCTCTCCGGCCTTTTGATTTACGCTGTTTTCCGCAGGCGGCCCGCTGCCGCTGCCGCCTCACCGCATCGCAAATAGACATGCTCCGCCCCCTGAGAATTGCGGCCGTTGCCTTCGCCCTCCTGGCTGTGGCCGTCTCGTTCGCGCGTGCCGCTGACGTCACCTTCGACGACACGGCGCGCTTCCTTGCGGGCATGCAGCCTTCGGCGGACTCGCCGCTGGTGCCGCTCACCAGGGACCCGGCCTGGCAGCGTCACGCGAAATTCTTCGACGGCGCCTTCGCTCAGCTCGAGCAGCGACAGCTCTCCAAGATCCGCAGCTGGGCCGACCTCAATCTCGCCGCGCCGCGGCCGACCATGTTCTACATGTTCAGCGGCCCCGATTTCCTCTACGCCAATGCCTTCTATTCCAAGGCCAGCACCTACGTGCTCGGCGCGCTGGAGCCGGTCGGCGCGGTGCCCGATTTGACGCGGCTGCCGCGCGGCTCGGTCGGCGCTGCGCTCTACAACGTCGAACGCTCGCTCGGCTCGATCCTGAGCTTCTCCTTCTTCATCACCAAGCAGATGAAGGTCGACCTGCACGCCAACCAGGTCAACGGCACCTTGCCGATCCTCTACGTCTTCCTCGCCCGCTCCGGCAAGACCATCCGCAATGTCGAGATGGTCGCGCTCGACGACAAGGGCGGAGTACATGTCGGCGACGACAATCCCGGACGAAACGCCACGCGCGGCGTCCGCATCGCCTTCGCCGGCAGCGACGGGGAAACGCGCACGCTGTATTATTTCTCGACCGACCTCTCCAATTCCGGCGCACGTGCCGCAGGCTTCCTGAAGTTCTGCGAGACGCTCGGACCCGGTAACAGCCTGCTCAAGAGTGCGTCCTACCTGTTGCATTCCGGCAATTTCACCGTCGTTCGGGACTGGTTGCTCGCCAACAGCGCCACCATCATCCAGGACGATTCCGGCATCCCGCTCGCGAACTACAATGCGCGGCAATGGCGGTTCTTTCCGTTCGGCCGCTATCTCGGTCCGATTGACGAATTCCCCGGCCGCCACCAGCAGCGCTACGCCGAGCTGTTCACGCGGGCCCAGCCGATCGATTTCGGCGTCGGCTATCGCTGGCGCATGCATGAATCGAATTTGCTGCTGTCGGTGAAGGTGCCGGGCAGCGACGCCGCACCGGCTATGGAGACCACTTCGGCGGCCGAGCCGGCGCCGAAGCCACCGCGCCCGAAGCGGCTACGGCCGCCGGAGTCGGTCCCGCCGTCACAGGGACGTTTTTTCTGGTTCCAGTGATCACCAATGGACGCTCTGGCTCGGCACGATGAAGGTCGTCGTGCTCGGCTGTGTCGCAAGGCTCCTCGTCAGATACCAGCCGGAGCCGAGGACGAGCGCAAGCAATGCGATGATGGCGAGCAGGTCGATGGTTCTCGGATCGTGGCCCCTGTGATCGAGATTCGGACCAGGCTTGACATGAAAATGCGGGCTGATTTTCCAGCGCATTGTTGTTTCCTCCCGTGGGAGCACCAAAACAACGCAAGTGGAAACTTCAAGGTTCCGGTCGGGGCAGCGCCGCACAAGTGCGCGGCAACGTCAGGATGCATTGACCCCGCGCCAGCGGCCGTAGCGCCAGGGCAGATACCAGCGTGCCCCTCGCGGCGCGGTGAGAGGCACGTTGTCGATGCCGGATGTGCCGAAGGGATTGCAGCGGAGCAGGCGCGCGAGCGTCATCCAGCCGCCGGCCCAGAGCCCGAATCGGTCGATCGCCTCATCGCCATAGACGGAGCAGGTCGGCAGGTGCCGGCAATTGTACCCGACCAGGGGCGACAGCGTATGGCGATACAGCCAGATCAGCGCGCGGCCGAATCTGCGCGGCAGCCGGAGCGCACCATCGCCGGAACTGGAACAATGCTCGCAGGCTGAATGCTTCATGTGCGTTGTGCTGCGATGTTGAGCGAGGTGTTGCCCGGTTCCGGCGCAGGGAACTGTAAGCTGTTGTTTCCACGCCATATTTGCATGCTTTTTGGGAGCAGTGCAGCAAGTATCTGTGGACGATCTGTATTCGCCCGGATACCATTTTTATGACGGTCGTGTGTAGAAACATACGCCTGTATGATGGACTCAGATTGCGCTACCGGGGATTGTTTGGGGACCTTGTGGCATTGGGGCTTGGGGAAGGAACCAGATTGAGACTTCTGAACTCCCTTAATCTTCGCGGCTGGTTGCTGGTGGGAACAGCCGTATGTGGAGTCGCGCTGGCTGGCGCCGTCGCAACATTCGGATCGTCGGCCCGCGCCGGCGTTGCCCTCGAAGAGCGCAAGCTGCCGATGAAGTTCAGCTGGGTCGCCTGTGAGCCGAACTGCCGCGGCTGGGTCAGCGCAGTCGGCATCATCACGGCCGATACGCCCAAAGAATTCGAAGAGTTTTCGCGCGGCCGGCAGCTCGGCGGCGCCACTGTGGTGCTCGATTCCAGCGGCGGTTCCGTCAATGACGCGATCACGCTCGGCCGGCGCTTCCGTAACCTCGGGCTTTTGACCACGGTCGGCGTCAGCCTCCGTGGCGGCCCAACGACGCGCCCGGCGGTCGCGCCGGAAGCCTATTGCGAATCCATGTGCGTGTTCCTGCTGCTGGCCGGCAAGAAGCGCTACGTGCCGGAGGCCGCCCATGTCCGGGTTCACCAGATCTGGATGGGCGACCGCGCCGACGATGCCAAGGCGGCGAGCTACAGCGCGCAGGACCTGATGATCGTGGAGCGCGACATCGGCCGCCTCGCCAAGTACACCTTCGACATGGGCGGCGCCGGCGACCTGCTGTCGCTTGCGCTCAGCGTCCCGCCCTGGGAGGACCTGCACGAGCTTGACGCCGGCGAGCTCAAGCTCACCAATCTGGTCACGACCGATCTCGTGGCTGATGTGCTCCCGCACGTGGACATCTCGGCGCCGGCAATGGCGGAGCTTGCAGCGAAGACGCAGGCTAGGTTCGGCGCGGAACCGGAGCAGGCTTCCAAGTCGACCAAGACGGCGGAGGCCGTGGTGCCGACCGGTAGCGTTGCCACGCCGGCTGCGGCGACGCAGAAGTAAGCTCTTAAATCCTGGCAGTCGTTCCGGGGCGCGCCTCAGCGCGAACCTTGGTGCGCAATCGCGCACCTGGGGTGCGCAATTGCGCACCTGAGAATCTCGCGCTGCAATCTCGCGATTCCGGGTTCGATGCTGCGCATCGCCCCGGAATGACGGAGAGGGGCTTCAGCCCTGCGCTGCGGCCGGCTGCTTGGTTCTGGCCTCGATCTGGCCGATGGCATCAACCACGGCATCGAAGGTGAGAAGCGTCGAGGCATGGCGCGCCTTGTAGTCGCGGACCGGCTCGAGGAACTTGATCTCCTCCCATTTGCCTTGAGGAGGCGCGCCGTTCTCCTTCAGCATCTTGCGAACGGTTTCGCGTAACTCACGGAGTTCGCTCGCAGTCGAGCCGACCACGTGACTTGCCATGATGGATGAAGAGGCCTGGCCCAAGGCGCAGGCCTTCACGTCATGGGCGAAGTCGGTGACGGTGTCCCCGTTCATCTTGAGATCGACCTTCACGGTCGAGCCGCACAGCTTGGAATGAGCAGTGGCGGAGGCATCGGGGTCCGACAATCGTCCGAGGCGCGGAATATTCCCGGCCAACTCGATGATCCGCTTGTTATAAATGTCGTTCAGCATGTGATGGAGTCCAACACGTCCACACCCGCGTCCGGGCCGGATCGGCCTTGGCGGGCGCCGCCCACGGTCCTATATAGGGGCGGAACTGGTGGAAAAACAGTCCAGCGGTGCGGCGGCGGAGATCCAGATCTGCGCTGCCGGCGCTATGACCTCGGGACTTTTTCACCGAAACTGTTCTGTTCAGGCGTCCGGCGGCTTGGCCGCCCCGTCTGCCGGTGACACTCCGGCCGTGAGGCCGTCGAACGGAGTCGATATGGACGCTGCAATCAAATCCATCCGCCCGGGCAAGCCCTCCGACCGGCAGCCCGAGAGCCGCCCGGCCGAGCTTGATCCTGCCGAATTCCTCACGGCCGCCGTCCGCGCCGACCAGCCGCGCCCTGCGCGCGCCGAGGCGGAAGCGGCGGTGAAGACGCTGCTCGCCTATATCGGCGAGAACACCGAGCGCGAGGGCCTGCTCGACACGCCGCGTCGCGTCGTCGAGGCTTTCGACGAGCTCTATCAGGGCTACCACCAGTGCCCGGCCGAGGTGCTCGACCGCACCTTCGGCGAGACCGCAGGCTATGACGATTTCGTCCTGGTGCGCGACATCGAGTTCACCTCGCAATGCGAGCATCACATGATGCCGTTCTACGGCAAGGCGCACATCGCCTATACGCCGGTGGAGCGCGTCGTCGGCCTGTCCAAGCTTGCCCGCCTGACCGACATCTTCGCCCGCCGGCTCCAGACCCAGGAGCACCTCACCGCGCAGATCGCCGCCGCGATCGACGAGGTGCTCAAGCCGCGCGGTGTTGCGGTGCTGATCGAGGCCGAGCATACCTGCATGTCGGTGCGCGGCGTCGCCAAGCACGGCGCCTCCACCTTCACCAGCCGCTTCACCGGCATGTTCCGCGACAATCCGGCGGAGCAGGCCCGTTTCCTGTCCCTGGTGCGAGGCACGACGCGCTGACCTCGCGAAAACCGGCGAGAGTTACTGTGTCCGCTCACGCCCATGAGATCGAGGAAGGCCTCGCCTTCCTCCCCAGGTTCGATGCCGCTGGCCTCGTGACGGTCGTCGCCACCGACGTCGCCACCGGCGACGTGCTCATGGTCGCGCACATGAACGAGGAGGCGCTGCGCAAGACGATTGCGACCGGCGAAGCCTGGTACTTCAGCCGCTCGCGCAATGCCTTGTGGCGAAAAGGTGAGACGTCGGGTCAGACCCAGCGCGTGGTCGAGATGCGCACCGATTGCGATCAGGACGCGGTCTGGATCCGTGTCGAGCAGATCGGTGCGGCCTGCCACACCGGCCGGCGGTCGTGCTTCTACCGCAAGGTCGAGACCGAGGGCGGAGGAGCGAAGCTGGTCTTCACCGACGCCGAGCGGCTGTTCGACCCAGACGCGGTCTATAAGAAATAGCTCGCTGTCATTCCGGGACGCACCGAAGGTGCGAGCCCGGAATCCATTCAGCCGACGAGAGGCGCCTTAACCCCGCATTAACCATCCCTGTCCCACGGTGAGACGACGGGCGCCGAATTGCCGGCGTTGCTCAACGCCGCGCGGGGCGGGCACTTCATCATGTCGATCGACAATTTCAGTGCCACGCAGACGGCCGGCCTCGATCCGTCGCGGGCGCGTGTTGCCGGTGCGATCAAGCAGGCCTCGAACATCACGGGCGTCAGCTTCCAGTACATGCTGACCACCGCCAAGATGGAATCGGATTTCGATCCGACGGCGGGGGCCACCACCTCGTCCGCGCACGGGCTCTATCAGTTCATCGACCAGACCTGGCTCGGCACGGTGAAGGAGGCGGGCACCCAGCTCGGCTACGGCAGCTATGCCGACGCCATCACCAGGACGTCGTCGGGCACTTACACCGTCGATGATCCCGTCAAGAAGCGGTCGATCATGAAGCTGCGCGACGACCCCGAAGCCGCTTCCGCCATGGCGGCGGCGTTGACGCAGTCGAACAGTTTCAAGCTCACCGGTCTGCTCGGGCGCAGGCCGAGCGACAGCGAGCTCTACATGGCGCACTTCATGGGCGTCAGCGGCGCCGCAAAGCTCATCGCCAACGCCGAGGACAATCCGCAAGCGGTCGGCGCGAGGCTGTTTCCCAACGCGGCGGCCGCCAACCGCCCGATCTTCTACGCCAAGGACGGCCGCGCCCGCAGCGTCTCCGAGGTCTATTCGGTCCTGGACGCCCGCTATGCCAGCGCCGCGAATTCGAAAGTCACGCGCAGTGCGATGGCGATGTATGGCGGCACGCCGTCGACCTCGCAGGTCGCGAGTGCCAATGCAGTCGTGCCCACTGCACCTGTCGTGGACAACGCCGCCTATCTCCAGACTTTCCCGAATACCCGCACAGTGACGCCCGTCAGCGCGACGTCGTCGACGCAGGTCGCGGACAACGCGCCGAGTACGCCGGTGTTTCGTTCGATCTATCAGCCCGGCGATGCCACGCAGCCGGTCTCGACCACGGTGCAGAAATTATGGGGCAACAATGCCTCGCTCACCTCGGTCGCCTCAGTGACGCCGGACGTGCGGCCGCCGCAGCCGCTCGATCTCTTCAGCGATCGCAGCGGGACGTTCTCGAGCTAGCCGAGATCGCGTGTCCCGGACGCGCTGCAGCGTGAAACGCTGCTGCGCAGAGCCGGGGCCCATGCTGCAGCAACGATACTTCGAAGCCTGGGCCCCGGCTCTGCAGCGCATCGCCCGAGGAGGCGCTGCACTGCGTCGGGGCACACATCTCAGGCGGCTTTGCTCCCTTAACAAATCATCAATAAAACCAGCCAGTTATGGTGAACGCTTTGTTAAGCGTCGTGGTTTATTTTGTGTTGCAGGTGACGAGCCGTCACCGTTTTTCGTTTGTTGTGTAAGCCGGAAGCAGCATGATTGTTCGGCAGTTCATCAATTGGATCAGGACGGCGCCCGCAGGCGAGCGGGCCGAGGCAACACGGGCGCTGGCCCGGGCCTGGCTGATCTCGGACCTTTCTGCAGACGACCGCACCGCCGCCGAAGGCGCGCTTCTGATGCTGCTGGACGATCCCTCGCCGCTGGTACGGCAGGCGATGGCCGAAGCCTTTGCCCGCAGCCTCGACGCGCCGGCCGCAATCGTGCGGGCGCTGTCGGCCGATCAGCCGACGGTCGCGCTGCCGGTGCTCGAACATTCCCCGCTCTTGATCGACGCCGATCTCGTCGACATCGTCGCGACCGGCAGCGAGGAGGTGCAATGCGCGGTCGCCCGGCGCATCGCATTGCCGGTCTCGGTGTGCGCCGCCATCGCCGAAGTCGGCTGCGCGGCTGCCGCGCTGGAGCTGATCGAAAATCCCCACGCCGAGCTCGCCCCGTTCTCCTGGGACCGGATCGTCGAGCGTCACGGCCATCTCGCCGCGATCCGCGAGGCGATGCTGGTGCTGGAGGATCTACCGGCCGCAACGCGTGCGGCGCTGGTGGCAAAGCTCTCCGAGACGCTGGCCCAATTCGTCGTGGCGCGGAACTGGCTTAGCGCCGACCGCGCCGATCGCATCACCGTCGAAGCGCGCGACCGCTCCACCATGAACATTGCGGCGCGCTCGCGCGGCGATGACATGCAGGGCCTGGTCCGGCATTTGCGCATCACCGGCCAGCTGACAGCGGGCCTGATCCTGCGCGCACTGCTGTCGGGCAATCTGGGCTTGTTCGACGCGGCACTCGCCGAGCTCGCCGATCTGCCGCTGGCGCGCGTCTCGGCGCTGCTGCACGACCGCGGCGGCAACAGCGTGCACGCGCTGCTCCGTCGCGCCGGGCTTCCGGAGGCGACGTTTGCGGCGTTCCAGGTCGCGCTCGATGCCTGCCACGAGCAGGGCTTCGTCGACAGCGACGACGGCGCGGCGCGGCTGCGCCGGCGCATGGTCGAACGCGTGCTGACCCATTGCGAGTCCGATCGCGGCGCCACCGAGCCCCTGATGGTCCTGCTGCGCCGCTTCGCCACCGAGTCCGCGCGCGAAGAGGCGCGGCTGTTCTGCGACGAGATTGTCGCGGATGATGCGTTCGATCCGGTCTACGACGATCTGATCGCGGCGTAGATGGATCCGCAAATTCCGTCATTGCGAGCGCAGCGAAGCAATCCAGACTGTTTCCGCGGAGGGATTCTGGATTGCTTCGCTGCGCTCGCAATGACGAGGAGAGAGTGAAGCCTTACTCCACGGGCGCGATGCTCGGTGCCAGGATCACTTCGAGATGCTCGGGGCGGTCGCGGTTGACGTGGGCAAGATAATCATCCGCGACCTTGCGCAGGCGGCGGCTGAGCTCGGCCGAGACGCTGATTCTGTCGAGCCTGGTGTTCTCGTTCACGATGGCGAGAATGGCGTTGATGTGGTGCGTGAACAGCTCGGCCGGCACCTTGTCCAGATCAGGCGCGTGCTCGATGACGCGGCACAGGCTTTCGGCGATGCCCGCTGCCGAAGGAAAGCCGAACGTCGCCGCATCGCCCTTGATGTCGTGCGCGGCGTGAAAGAGCTCGTCGCGCAGTTTCTTCGTGAAGCCGTCCTTCTGCACGGCCGTCCAGGCGGCGGACAGTCTCTGGACCTCGATCGCCATCCAGTCCTTGAACTCACCGGAGAGGCTCGCGAGCGCCTGCTCGGCGCGGGCGATCGGGTCGTCCATGTCCTTGTCTTCGACACGGCGCAGGACCTTGCGCAGCGGATTGGGCTGCGTGATGACCTGGTGCGTGGCGAAGGCCTTGACCTCGATGTCCTTTGCGCTGTTCTTCGCCATGATGCCTGCCTCGTCTGAAGAGGTTGCGCTAGATGGAGGAGCGGGCCTTGTCGAGCAGCGAGGGCTGCTGCAGCACCTCGTGCTTTTCGCCGACGCGGCGCTCCGGGCCCATATAGGCGGAGTTGGTGTTACGACGCCGGTCGGGGCCGAAATAGGTCTTGGTCTTGATGAAGGGGCGGGGATTGGCGACGACGTTGAGGATGCGCTGATAGAGCCCCTTGGCCGAGATCGGCTTGGCCAGAAATTCCGTGACGCCGGCATCGCGCGCGACCGTAACGCGGCGCTTCTCCGAATGGCCGGTCAGCATGATGATCGGTGCGTAAGGATTGCCCTTGGATTCCGGCTGGCGGATCATCTGCGCGAGCTCGAGCCCGTCGAAGATCGGCATAGCCCAGTCCGTGATGACGATGTCGGGCACGTAGTGGCTGTACATTTCGAGCGCCGTGGCGCCGTCCTCGGCCTCATAGACCTCGCGTGCGCCGAACGAGTGCAGCAGCGTCCGCAGGATGCGGCGCATGTGCGGATTGTCGTCGCAGACGAGGAAGCGCAGCTTGTTGAAGTCGATACGGAACATGACGCCCGGGCCAAAAGCGGGTCAACCTTCGTTAACCATATCGTGGCGTGGGTTAACGAAGGGTTGCCGGCCGCCGGAGGCTCAGTAGCCGAACTGCTCCCGCAAGATACGCTCTTCCAGGCTGTGTCCAGGGTCGAACAGCATCCGCATCGAGATGCTCTTGTCCGAGAGCACCTCGACGCGCCGGACCCTGCGCACCTCCTCGTGGTCGGCGACCGCGGCAACGGGGCGCTTGTCGTCTTCCAGCACCTCGATCACGACATAGGCGGTATTGGGCAGCAGGGCGCCGCGCCAGCGCCGCGGCCGGAAGGCGCTGATTGGCGTCAGTGCCAGCAGGGCGGCGTTGATCGGTAGGATCGGGCCTTGGGCGGAGAGGTTGTAGGCAGTCGAGCCTGCCGGCGTCGCCACGATGATGCCATCGGCGATCAGCTCCGGCATGCGCTCGCGCTCGTCGATCAGGATCCGCAAGCGCGCCGCCTGGGAGGTCTGGCGAAACAGGTAGACCTCGTTGATGGCGTGGTGCAGGTGGACGCGGTCGTTCACGTCGGTCGCGCGCATCAAGAGCGGATTGATCTCGGACTCATGCGCCGTCTCGAGCCGTTGGCGCAGATCATGCGTCGAGTACTCGTTCATCAGGAAGCCGACCGTGCCGCGGTGCATGCCGTAGATCGGCTTTCCCGTCCGCATGTGGTGGTGCAGCGTCTGCAGCATCAGGCCGTCGCCGCCGAGCGCGACGACCACGTCGGCCTCGTCGGGATCGCAATTGCCATAGTCCCGGGTCAGCTGGCCAAAGGCGGCCTGCGCCTCGTTGCTCGGGCTGGCGACGAAGGCGATCCGGTCGTATCGCGCAGGCTTGGTCATGGCGTCTCGGCAGGGCCGCTGGCTCGAGGAAGGTTCCGCCGGGCTCCTCTATACGAGGTGGGCCTGCATTGTCGAGGATGACCCGTTGCAAAGCAACCGGGCGGCCCGTTGAGCGGCCGCCCGGTTCAATTCAGGGTAAAGACAGGGTCGATTGCCGCGGATCAATATTTTGCGATGACGGCGCCCGGGGTGAAGCGATAGTTCACGCCGATCTTGACCTGGGACAGGCTGCCACTGTCGCGCATCGTGGTGACGCCGTCGCTCATCAGCGACGTCCGGCTGCCGAGATCGATGTAGTCGTACTCGGCCTTTGCCGACCAGTTCTTGCCAAGGTCGAACTCGGTCCCGTAGCCGATCAGCCAGCCGCTGCGATAGCCGCTGCTGCTGAAGCCGTCGGTGGCCCCGCCGAACTGGTTGACGCAGGGACCGAGCTGGAAGACGCCGACGACGGCGCCATTGAGCGGGCCGAACACGCAATTGACGTTGGTGCGGTCCTGAGCCCAGGCGCCGCCGGCCTTTGCGTAGATCAGGGTGCGGTTCCAGGAATAGCCGACGCGGCCGGACAGGGTCGCGATCCAGTCCGACGAGTTCTGGCAATTGAGCAGCAACGCGAGGTTCTGGACCGTGGTGCAGGTGCGCGATCCGCGCAAATTCGTCGCCGCGATGTCGCCCTCGATGCCGAGCACCCAGTTGCTGGGCATCTGGTAATTATAGCCGACCTGGAGGCCGCCGAGGCCGCCGAACACGCGCGGATTGTTGCCGTCGATCGGATCGCCGGCAAAGCGGATGTCCGTCTTGCCGTATTCGACACCGAGCGAGCCGCCGACATAGACGCCGGTCCAGTTGGTCGGCGCAATGACGGTGCCTGCCGCCTTGGCCGGGGCCTTCAGCGGCATGATCGAGGCGATCTGTTCCGGCGTGAACTGGTAGCGAAGGCCGGCATTGGCGGTCCAGCCGTCGATGTTTTCGCCGTTGCGATAGTCACCGCGGACGAAGCCGAGCCAGCCGGTGTTGGCGAGCTGGCCGGCAACACCGAGCGAGTACTGACCGTAGGTGCCGACCCGGCTCGTGCTGGTGTTCTGCGAAATCGCGATCGGGATGACGCCGAACACGCTGGCGTTCAGGCTGTTGACCGACGAGGTCACGTCGCCGGCGAACTCGTGGAAGACGCTGACCGAGGCGAAGGGCTGCAGGATCAGGTTGCCTGAGGTGATCGTCGTGCCGCCACGCAGGGTGAGGCGCCCGATCTTGCTCTCGATTGGCGAAGTGGTCACGGTCGAGACGATGCCTTGCGAGACGGCGCCGCCGCTCAAGGTGTAGTCGTCGACATTGGTCCGCGACCAGGTGAAGCCCGCGGACGGCTCGATGAACCAATTGTTGGCCAAGGCGAAGTTGTAGCCGACCGAGGCTGACACGGAGGTGCCGCGCGCGCCGATCTGCTGGTTGAACAGCCCGACGCCGACATTGGTCAGGTCGGCGCGGTAAAACTCTTCCCGCACCATGATGTCCGCGAAGAAGCGGCCGTAAGTTGCGACGACATAGGCGCCGAGGAATGGAACCTCGAAATTCGTGCTGCCACCCGCGTTGTCGGTGGCCTTGGACGACAGATAGCCGGCGGTGGTGCCGACGTGAACGTTCCAGCCGCGCCAGTTCAGTCGTGAGATGTCCTGGCCGACCTGAACACCCCCGAAGCTCTGATGAACCGAGCCGGCGCAGTTGAAGTTCGATGCAGCACCGAGCACCGGATTGAAGATGCCGGCGTTGACCGTGCCGGTCGAGGTCGAGGTGAACTTGTTGGTGACCTCGCCGCCGACGCCGCGGATCCAGACCCCGCCACCGGGCTGCTCGGGCTTCGGATCGGCGGGCGCCGAGACGAATGCGCTGCCTTGCTGCGTGAGGAATGCGGTGTTGGTGGTGCCGAGAGCACCGGCGACAGACCCGGAAGCGGCGCCGGTCGAGGCCGAGATCGCCGCAAGTTGTGCGCCGAAGAATCCCGCACCGGGGCCTGTGACGCCACCAGTACATTGCGCGAAGGCTGCCGACGAGCTCAGCGAAAGCGCGACCACGGCACCGGACAAGAGCTTCGTGCTGCTGATCCGCCCGGTCAGCTTGAGCACAAACTGCCTCATTCCCAGCCCCCAAAAATCGGAAATTATGGAATCAACAGACGCAGCAACACTCCGAAACGAAGCTAAAGGAGCGGCGCTTGCACTGGAAGCGGCGCGACGCGACTTCCATTTGATCGGCGGCCGATTTCCAATCGGCTGTACCGGAGCCGCCACATGTGGCGGGATGTCGCAGGCATGACCACGCGGGCTGTGATGGGCATCACGCAGCCCTTCGAGATGTTCGGAATACCTCTCTGAACTGCCGTTCCGGCGCATTGATCGGAGCGACGTGCGGCGATAAAACATGAATAGATTTAGCGATTTTCGGGCCAGCGCGTGAATGCCGAGTCCCTCGCAAGGGATCAAGATCGGCGCATTAGCGTACGTTCGGCATGGATTTTATGATGCTCCGGCGTCTGATCGCAGCGGTGGCGATGATCGGCGGGACCCTCCTGGCCGTGGTCCTGTCGAGCGATTGCGCGTTCGCCGAGCGGCGCGTGGCGCTGGTGGTCGGCAACTCGCTCTATCAATCCGTGCCGCAGCTGCCCAATCCGTCCCGCGATGCCACCTCGGTCGCGAAGATGTTTCGCGATGCCGGCTTCGACACCGTCGAGACGCTGAACAATGTCGGCAACCTCGAGTTCAAGCGCGCGATCCGCAAGTTCGAGACGACGGCGGACCAAGCCGACATCGCGGTCGTCTATTATGCCGGACATGGGCTCGAGATCGGCGGCACCAATTATCTCATCCCGGTTGATGCGAGGCTGGCTTCCGACCGCGACGCCGACGACGAGGCCATTCCGCTGGAGCGGCTTGTCTCCTCGGCGGATGGTGCAAAGCGGCTTCGGCTGATCATTCTCGACGCTTGCCGCGACAATCCGTTCGTCGGCACGATGAAGCGCGAGCGGCGCAACACTGCAACCCGCGCGGTCAGCGGCGGCCTCGGCAAGGTCGAGCCGACCATGACCGACACGTTGATCGCCTACGCGGCGAAGGCCGGCTCGACGGCGGATGATGGCGATGGCGATCACAGTCCGTTCACCACGTCGATCCTCAAGAATCTTCCCGTCCCTGGTCTCGACATTCGCCTTGCCTTCGGCCGCGTCAGGGATGAAGTCTTGAAGGCGACGGCCAATCGCCAGGAGCCGTATGTTTACGGCGCGCTCGGCGGCGGCACGATCTCGCTGGTACCGGCGCCGGCCGTGCCGCGCGAGGCGCCGGTCAGTGACGTCAAGGCGGATTACGACCTGGTGCAGAAGATCGGCACGCGGCGGGCATGGGAGGTCTTCCTCGCGACCCATCCGACCGGCTTCTATGCCGAGCTGGCACGGGCGCAGATCGAGGCATTGGCGAGCCAGCCGCAAGCGCCGCCGTCCAATATCCAGGTTGCCGCCTATCCACAGTCGGCGCCGCCTAGCCGCGATGCGCCGCCCACCCGCGAACAGATCGAGTGGGACAAGATCAAGGACAGCGTCGACATCCCCGTGCTGCAGCGTTTCATCAGGCGTTTTCCCGACGCGCCGCTCGCGATCACCGCGCAGCAGCGCGTCGATCTGTTGAAACAGGCGATCCAGGAGCGCGAGGACAAGGCGCGCGCCGAACGCGAGGCGGCGCGCCAGGCTGCCGAGGAGGCCAAGCGCAAGGCGGACGCGGAGAAGGCCGAGCTCGCCGCACAGAAGAAGCGCGAGGACGACGAGCGCCGCGGCCGCGAGGCCGAGGCGGCCGAGAAGGCGAGGGCGGCCGCGGCCGCTGCTGCCGCAGAGAAGAAGCGCCAGGACGATGAACGCCGCGCCGCTGCGGCCGAAGCCGAGCGCCTTGCCAAAGCGGCCGAGGCCGAGCGCAAGGCGCAGGAAGCCAGGCAGAAAGCCGAGCAGGCCGAGCGCGACCGGCTTGCGGCGGAGGCTGCTGCAGCAAAGGCCGCCGCGGAGAAGCAGGCACGCGATGCGGAGGATGCGCGCAAGAAGGCCGAGATCGCCGCCGCCAAGGAGGCCAGCGCAGCCGAGAAGAAGCGTCTCGAGGACGAACGCCGCGCCGCAGCCGCCGAAGCCGAGCGCCTCGCCAAGGCGGCCGAGGCCGAGCGCAAGGCGCAGGAGGCCAGGCAGAAGGCGGAGCAGGCCGAGCGCGATCGTGCGGCAGCCGCGGCTGCTGCCGCGAAGGCGGCCGCCGAGAAGCAGGCTAGGGAGGCCGAGGAGGCGCGCAAGGCGGCCGAGCTCGCCGCGTCCAGGGAAGCCGCTTGTAAAGAACAGCAGGGCAAGCTCGACGCGATCATCGCCAAGGGCAGCGAGGGCACGGGCATCGACGACCTCAAGGCATTCTCCAGGACGGTTACCTGCGACCGGCTCGGGCCGGTCGTCGTCGCGGCGATCGACCGTTTCAATGCGGAGGCCGCCAAGCGGGCGGCGACCCAGCCGAACTCGCCGCAGCTCGTGACTTCGGCGCAGACCGAGCTGGTCCGGCTGGGATGTCTGACCGGCAAGCCCGACGGCAAGCTGAGCGAGCCGACCAAGGCCGCGCTCGTCCGCTATTTCAGCATCGGTGGGCAGCCGACCGAGGCCGACAAGGTCAGTGTGACTCAGGATCTCGTCGGGGAGCTCGCCAAGCGCGCCACGCGCGTCTGCCCGATCCAATGCAAGGGCGACGAAACGCTGAAGGGCGACCTCTGCGTTGCCAATGAGAAACCGGCGCCGGCGGCGACCGCCTCGCGCAAGACCGAGGACGAGGACAAGCCGCGCCGCAAGCAGTCGAGCCGCGAAGCCGACCGCGAGCCGGTCAGGCGTGCGAGGCCCGAGAATGATGCGCCGCGCGCCCGGCAGCAGGCCGTCGCACGTCCGAGCATCGTGAGTGGCGGCGGCGGTCATAGCACCATGATCGGCGTCGGGTTCTGAAACGATCGGCGGCCGGCGGCGTTAGCTGGCTGGTGTTGGGGTGAGGGACGGAGCGGGACATGAATCGGTTTCATTCGCTGACGCTTGCTGCGGCCGCCTCGGCGGCGGTCACGATGTCGGCGGCAGCGCCTGCTGCTGCTGATCAAGGCGAGGGACGCATCGCCAGGCCCATCACGTCGGGGCATCGGGCCTTGCATGCCGCTCGGCCGGCGATCGTGCGCGTCCGCCCACCGACCCGTGTTGCTTCGATACCCATCGATTCCTCCTGCCGCGGATGTCGCGATTTCGTGTTGATACTCGGCATCGGCTTTTAGGGCTCCGATCCCCCAAAGCGTCGCAATTGCCGGCTAGGGTCTCGCGTGGGATCGAGGCTGCGGTCGAGCGCCGCCGAACAGAGAGAGCTGTCATGGTGATGCGTCGATCGGCGCTGCGTCGCGTAGGTCTGGCACTCGCTTTGTTCGTGCTCGCAGGCTTTGCGCATGCGGATGAACCGCAACCGCGCTCCGAAGCGGCCGCGCCGGCCGGACAGAAGGGTGGGCGCGGCGGCGGCGCGCAAAACGCGGCGCAGACGCCGTCGTCCACGGCCGAGGCGCACCGTCTCCCGCCGGATTCGACCACGAAGCAGACGCTCGATCTGCCCGGCCGGACGCTGAGCTTCACGGCCACCGCCGGCTCGATCCGCGTATTCGACGGCAAGGGCGAGCCGCTGGCCGACATCGCAGTCACCTCCTACGAGCTCGACGGTGCCGATCGCGCCACGCGCCCGGTGACGTTCCTGTTCAACGGCGGGCCTGGAGCCTCCTCGGCCTGGCTTCAGTTCGGCGCGGCCGGGCCGTGGCGCCTGCCGCTCGACGGCGAGGCGCTGTCGCCGTCGGCGTCGCCCGAGGTGAAGCCGAACGCGGAGACCTGGCTCGACTTCACCGATCTCGTCTTCGTCGACCCGGTCAGTACCGGCTACAGCCGCTTCGTGGCGAGCGGCGAGGACGCGCGGAAGTCGTTCTACTCGGTCGATGGCGACGTCAATTCGATCGCGCTCGTGATCCGCCGCTGGCTCGAACGGCACGAGCGGCTGACCTCGCCGAAATACGTCGCCGGCGAAAGCTATGGCGGCATTCGCGGGCCGAAGGTCGTGCGCCAGTTGCAGCTCCAGCACGGCGTCGGCGTCAGGGGCTTGATCCTGGTCTCGCCGCTCTTGGACTTCCGCGAGTTCACCGGAACGAGCCTCCTGCAATATGTCGCGACACTGCCGAGCTATGTGGCGGTGGCGCGCGAAGCCAAAGGCCCGGTCAAGCGCGCCGACCTCGCCGACGTCGAGGCTTACGCGCGCGGTGAGTTTCTTGCCGACCTCGTCAAGGGCGAGGCGGACAAGGAGGCCACCAATCGTCTGGCCGACAAGGTTGCCGAGCTCACCGGCATCGACCAGGCGGTGAGCCGCCGCCTCGCCGGCCGCTTCGACGTCGGCGAATTCCGCCGCGAATTCGACCGCAAGAACGGCAAGGTGACCGGACGCTACGACGCCTCGGTGCGCGGCTTCGATCCCTATCCGGATTCCAGCAGCTCGCGCTTCGGCGATCCCTCCGGCGATGCGCTCCAGGCGCCGCTGACGAGCGCCGCGGTCGACGTGCTCTCGCGCAAGCTCAACTGGCGGCCCGACGGCTCCTATGAAGTCCTGAACGGCGCCGTCGAAGGTCACTGGGATTTCGGCCGCGGCATCAACCCGCCGCAATCGGTCTCCGAGCTGCGCCAGATCCTGGCCACCGATGCCAAGCTGAACGTGCTGGTCGCGCATGGCCTGTTCGACCTTGCCACGCCCTATTTCGGAACGAAGCGGGTGCTCGACCAGCTGCCGGCCTTCGCGACCCAGCGGGTGAAGTTCGTGGTCTATCCCGGCGGCCACATGTTCTATTCGCGCGACGGCTCGCGGCAGGCGCTTCGCAGCGAGGTCGAGGCGCTCATCAGGGAGTAGGCCGGCGCTTGCGCGGCGGATACCGGCGCGCGATCTCGCGAGCGACGACTTTTTCCGGCTTCACGTTCGCGCCGGCGATCCAGATGTCGCTGATCTTGCCGCGCTTGTCGCGGATCCGGCGCACCGGCTCGCCGTGGCTGGAATAGCCGGCAGCCCAGGCGAGCTTGCCGGTGTCGCGGCCGGTCACCTCGATCTCGGCGGCATCCATGAACGGGTTGTTGAATTGCGGGTTGGCGACGAGCACGCGGTTGCCTGCCGGGACGAGGTCGGTCGCGCCCCAGATCGTCCACCAGCGCCCGGTCCAGTCGCGCAGGCGCCGGTCGGGCGCGCCGCGGGTCTGGAAGATGCGCAAGATCTGCATCGCGCCGTCCATCCAGAACGGCGCCGCGCCGTCGATCGAGTTGCTGAGGATGCTGATCGAAAGCTCGCAAGCCGGAATGGAGCAGGTGCGCGAGATATAGCCCTGAAAGCCGCCGCCATGGCCGAACCAGTCCCAACCATCGGTCTTGCCGGCATTGACGCCCAAGCCATAATAGGCCTCGAAGCTCTGCGGGATGCGCCAATGGTTTCGCGTCATCTCGCGGCGGCTCGCAGAAGACAGCACACTCTTCTTCGCATTGGGTGCCAATTGCGCGAAGAAGCGGGCGGTGTCGGCGGCGGTGGCGACGAAGCCTGCGGCAGATGCCATCGCATGTGCGGGATTGTCGCCGGGGATCACGCAGCGCTCGCCAAACGGCACCTTTCGCGTGTGGCCGCGCGCGAACGCTGCACCCTTGGGAAGCGGTGCGTCCGGCTCGGTTTCGCGAAGGCCTGCGGACTCGATGATCTCGCGCTTGATCCAGACGGAGTAGGGCTCCTTCGCAATCGTCTCGATCACGAGACCGAGCAGGCCAAAGCCGTGATTGGAATATTTGAAGCGCGTGCCGGGCTCGATCGCGGTCGGCAGCTTCAATTCCGCAAGCAACTCCCTCGCGTCGAGATAGGGGCGGCTGTCGATGAACTGGCCGGAATCGGCGCCGTCGCGTGTCAGGCCCGCGCTGTGCGACAGCACTTGCGCAATCGTGGTCTGGGCGACGCGCGGATGGAGGCCGCCGACATATTGGCCGACATTGTCGTCGAGCCGGAGCTTACGCTGCTCGCGCAGCTTCATGATGCCGGCCGAGGTGAAGCTCTTGGAGTGCGAGGCGATGCGAAAGCGATGGCGCGGGGTGAGCTTCTCGCCGGCATCGAGATTGGCGAGGCCGAACGCATGCTCGGCGACGACCTCGCCGCGATGGGCGAAGGCCACGATGACGCCCGGCTGCTGGATCGTCGTCAGCTGGTAGTCGATCCAGGAGCCGATGTAGTCGATCGCGGATCGCAGCCACGTGTCCATTGCGCTACCGGTTTGCGAGGGAGGTTGGTGCGCGAGGCTAGCCGAAAACGCAGAACGGGCACAACCCTGAGGTTGTGCCCGTCCGCTTCGTTCAAAGATGCAATGATCAGTAGACGAGCGTCGCGCCGGTCGGCTTGTCGAGCGCTTCGGCCAGCGAGCGATACTCCGAGCTGCCGGTGCCGGCGAGCGAGGCGATCTTGCCAAGGTGATATTGCGCCTGCTCGCGGTTGCCCTGCTCGAGCTGCCACAGGCCGTAATATTGCCAGGTGCGGACGTGGTTCGGATCGTCCTTCAGCGCCAGCTCGTAATAGACCTTCGACGATTGGTAGTCGCCGAGCTTGCGGTAGGAGTAACCGATCAGGTTGGCGACATCGGCGACGTCGTCACGCCGCAGCGACTTCAGCTGGTCGATTGCGCCCGTGTAATCGTGCTTGTCGTAGATCGCTGCGTAGGCGGTGCGATAGGCCGCGAGGAACTTGGGGTCGCTAACGGAAGAGCTCTTCTTCTTGCCCTTCTTGGTCGAGGAGTCCGAGCTCGGCGGCGACGAAGGGGAGTCGCCGGCCGCGGCATACGCACTGGACAGCACAGGCGCGGCCGCGAGCGTCACGGCGAGGAGTCCAGGCATAACGAGCGTTGAGAGTATGCGCATTTAAGTTCTCCCGTATGGAACGTGGCGATCCTACACGATTGCCCGAAGACCGGAACACCTCTCGGGCAAAAACATTCCCGCTTCGCACGACCTATTCGCCCGGCCGCGGATGACAAACTTGTCATCGAGATGAACGGGAGCCTGCTGAGCGCTTCAGACTGGGTTCAGTGCCCCCCTCCTAGGCTCCGGCCTACGATCGATGGGTAGGCAAGAGGGCGCCGCCTGAAGATCCTTCCAAGAGGAGACCACCATGTTGAAGACCATTTCTGCAGTCTTGCTCGCGACGTCCGTGATCGCAGCCCCGGCCTTCGCTGCCGAGGCCGGCAAGACCACCACGACCGCCCCGGTGATCAAGGCCGACCAGAGCCAGACCAAGGCGGCGACCACCGCCGCGAAACCGGAAGCCGGCGTCAAGGCCGATGCCAAGACGACCGACGCCAAAACGGACGTGAAGACGACTGGCGCCAAGGCTCCCGACGTCAAGGCGGACGCCAAGGTGGATGGCAAGTCGAAGGCGCTGAACGCGAACGCCGCGGTCACCACCGACGAGCACAAGACCGTGCGCAAGCATCGCCATCACCACAAGCAGGTCACGGCCAAGGACGCGCAGAAGGCGCAGCCGGATGTCACCAAGCCCGCGACGTCAGACAAGCGCAACTGACGACTGATCCCGCGCGGCGGCATCCCTGGCATTGCCCCGCCGCCGCGCGCGGACGTCAGGCCTGGCCCGTTGCCGTGCCTCGTGCGGAAGCCCGAGGCATCGGCGGCTGGCCGGTGCGCTGTTTGCGCCTCAGCAAGCGAATTCCCTTCATGCAGGCCAGGGGCTAGAACGTCTCCTGATCTGTTCGAGCGGAGAGCGGGGCCTGTGGGGCGACTGGCGAGATGTACGGTGATCCTGGCGTTGCCGCTGGCGCTTGCGGCATGTTTCGGCAGCGACGGTGACCGTCCGACTTTCATGGGCGGGACCCAGGCCGGTGGGCCGCAGCCGTTTCCCGACAATTTCCGAAGCGACACCGTGGCGTTGATGCGGGCCTACCTCAACAATCCGGTCGGCGTGCGCAACGCCGGCATGGCCGAGCCGGTACAGCGCGAGGTCGGCGGCCGGCAGTTCTATGTGAGCTGCCTGAACTTCACCCCGCGCGAGACCGATGGCAGCTACAAGGGCGTGCGCGAGCGGGCCGTGATCTTCGTCAACGGCCGTGCTGATCGCGTGGTGGACCAGACCAGCGATCTCTGCGCCGGTGCGGTTTACGCACCCTTTCCGGAACTGGAAAAGATGACGCGGTAGCGCAAAGCCCGCCTTCATCGCCCGGTGTTAGACAGAAGCTGGATCACATTTCGGCGAGCTTTGAACGGGGTGGTTTCGACTTGCGACAAATCGTTACGGCGGGCCTTGCGCTGGCGACAAAAACAGCCAGTACCGCACGACGTGACGGAACAAAATCGTGTTGTTGCCGGCCCGTCACAGTCACGAACGATCAACGTTCCGGCATTGCCGCGAAGCAACCCAATTCACGCCACGTTGTTTCCCGAGTGTCGTTGATGAAAGAACGGGGATGATCATGAAGTCGATCTTGCTGGGTGCAGCAGCTCTGCTTGCGCTGGCGGCGCCGGCCGCAGCCGCAGACGTGCAGCCGCGCACCTACACCAAGGCGCCGGCCTATACGCCGCCGCAGGTGATCTACAACTGGACCGGTTTCTACATCGGCGGCCATGTCGGCGGCGCGTTTGCCGGCGACAACAGCTTCCGCTCGAGCGACGCCCGGTTCCTGGGCGGCGTGCAGGGCGGCTTCGACTACCAGTTCGCGCCCAACTGGGTGGTGGGTATCGAGGCCCAGTATTCCTGGCTGCCGACCAACAACAACGGCGTCACCTTCCCGCTGGGAACGCAGGTGACCTCCAACACCGACCAGATCGGGTCGGTGACCGGTCGTGTCGGCTACACCTGGGGACCGACGCTGCTTTACGCCAAGGGCGGTTATGCCTGGCGGAATAACGGCCTTGGCGTGAACATCGCCGGGGTGCCGCAGGCCTTCACCACCACCGGCAACAACAAGGACGGCTATACCGTCGGCGCAGGCCTCGAATACATGTTCGCGCCGAACTGGTCGGCCAAGGCCGAGTACCAGTATTACAATTTCGGCAGCACCACCTTCACCTCCGGCCCGGCCGACATTGTCGGCGTTCGTGGTCGGGAGGACGAGCATACCGTCAAGGCCGGTGTGAATTACCGCTTTGGCTGGGGCGGCCCGACGGCCTCGCGCTACTGACGGCCGTCGCCGATCCAAGAACCTGACCATCCAGGACCTGACCAGGACCTGGCAAAGGCCGGCTCCGCCGGCCTTTCGTTTGCCGATCTGCGCCCCCGGCAGCGCTTTCTTTGCATTCCGTGAACCATCTGGCGCGTCATTTGCTTGCAAACGATGCTGGCGCGCATTCTCACGCGCGTCATGGGGCCGGTGTAAAGCAAAAATAATTTTTGCGATTTACGGAACTCGCGCTCCGGAACGCGTTATATGACAATTTACCGGGCAGGTGGGACGACGGACATGCGTATCTTGGTGTCGGCAGTGGCGCTCTCGTGCTTCTCCTGCCTGCCGTGCTCTGCACAGACAATCCTCAAATCCGAGCCTCTGATGTTGGCACCGTATGAGGTGGCCTTCGTCAAGGACGCCTCCTGTCCGTCAGGCAAGGTGCTGAAGGTCACCGGCGCCATCCGCGGGCTGCACCGCCGCAAGGCCTGCGTGCCGATGCCGGGCGAGCAGGCCTCGCTTGCGGCCGCCACCCCCTGAGCTTTCGCTCCGGCTCCGTGCCGGAGCTCAGGAATTCAGCTCGAGCTCCATCCTCGACTGCCGATCGGCCTCCGCCTTGTTCTTGGCGGGGTCCTCGCCCTGGGCCGCCTGGCACGGCTCGATCTTGTAGTCGTTGTCGAGCACCCGGCGCGGCCCCGGCCGCTCGTCGTCCGCGGTCACGTCCACGACGAGACCACTTCGCTGGGCGAGCTTCCAGACGTCGGCCTCGCTCGGATAGGCCTTGCTGATCTGGGCGTCGTTGCAGAAGAGGGCGTAGGGCATGCATCCCGACTCCAGGAAAGCCCGTTAACGAGCTCACGGGGTTAGGAGTTCCGGCCATTGGCCCGATCACGGGGCCGTGATCGTGGCGGACGGTCCCTGAGTCCTTAACGAGTCCTGAATCCCGGGAAAAAGAATCCCTGGGACTCTTCGGTCGGAATCAGCGGATGTTTTCCGCCATGACGAGCGACCTGAAGACATCCTGCGGGCACATGCTCCTGCCGCTCACGCTGGCGCTGTTCGGCGCCTGCGCAGCCAATCTCTGGCTGGTCTGGTCCTGGCTGTAGAGTCTGGTCGGGCGGCCTTATTTATCGGCCGGTGGGCCGGAGGCGTCGCGGATGGCGGCACGCAACTTGGTCAGGGTCGCCGTACAATATTCCTCACGTTCGCGCTCGAAGCGTTCCTGGTGCTTGCGGAAATTGGCGATGCGGGCCTGCATCTCGCTGCGGAAATCGCCGCTGGTCCGCGGCGGCAGAGGCGCGGGCCGCAGCGGAAGGGGGGCTTGCGGCGGCTCGACCTCGACCGCCTCCACGGTGACGATCTCCACTGCAACGGCGGGGCCAAATGCAGGCGCCTCCGGCTGAAGGACGTCATCCTTCCTGCCGGTCACCGATTGGACGAAGGCCAGTGTCTGCGCGATCAGTGCGTCGCGCTCCCTGATCCATTTCATGATCCACCTCAGCCGCGCGCATTCCAGCAAAGCGGCTGCTTCGAATCAAGGCAGTTTGTAAGGGATTGCATAATTTTCCCGGTGGTCCGACACTGGGCAGATGGATGCATCGAAAGAACGCCCGGACGAGGCGGAGGGCCTGAGGCTCATCCGCGCGTTCCTGACGCTCCCGCCCGACAAGCGGGCGGAGGTGATCGCGTTTGTCGAGGAATTGGCACGTGTTCACGGCCGGCCCGAGGAGGGCGCGAAGGCTTCGCCGAGGTGAGCGCTACCGCTCGCGCGGATTGACGTTGGGCTCGAACGGCGCGCCGACCACCCGAACCGGGATCTGAGCAGGCGTGCGCGGGGTGAGGTCGATCACGGCTCGATCGGCGACCAGCTTATCGGGCGCCTGTCCCCGCATCGGCTCGAACAGCGCCAACGTCCCGGCCACGGCGCTACAGCACAGCGTCACCGTGGACAGCAGAATCATGTTTCGGTTTTCTTCCTGGATCCGCATGCGCCGACAACGGTTGACGCCGGAGCCGGTTCCGGGCCTGCGCTCTCCGACGCGAAAACAGGCTGGAGCTTACGCCAAGCTTACGACGGAGTCCCAAAGCGTTATTTTTCCGTAAGACTACTCCTGTCTCTTGGTACGTCCGCTGGTTCCAATCCCACCGCTGGGAATTGCTCGCGGTGCTGCGAGTCGGACATCATTGGGCGGCTGAAATGAGCTTTTTGAACAATCTGAAGATCGTGTGGAAGGTGGCGCTGATCGTGGCGGTGATGGGCTGCGCGATGATCGCCGTTGCGGGCTTCGGCCTGCGCGAGCTATCCGCGACGGTCGACGGCTTCGGCGAACTCGCCGCCGCGCAATCCTCCGCTCTCAGCCTCGCGCGCGCCCAGCGCCGCGCGGAGACCTATCATGCCGCGCTCTATGCCGTCTTCACCGAGGCGACCGAGGCCGGCAATGCGGCCCGCCTGAAGATCGCGAACCAGAACCGCGACGAGATCCGTCAATACCTGGACGCGGCGGAGCAGGACGATCCGGCGCGCGGCAGCCAGATCAAGAGCATCGGTGACCAGCTGAAGGCGGCGTTCGCGGGCTGCGACCCGGTGCTGAAGGCGGGATCGCAGGCCAGCACCACGGAAGAGAATGCCAAGGCCGCCGAGCGGGCGCACAAGGAGTGCGATCCGTTGCTCGATGCGGCCCTGGGACGCATCGCGCAGTTCACGACCGAGACCGGCCAGGCCGTTGCCAAGCGCAAGGATGTCATCAACCGCGACGCTCATGCCGCGACCTGGACCGTGATCGGCGTCAGCGCCGGGGGCCTGATCCTGGGCATCGCGATCGCGCTGTTCATCGGCCTCAAGGCGATGTCGCAGCCGATCGCCCGGCTCAAGCTCGCCATGGAGGGCCTCGCCCGCAACGATCTCGCGACCGATGTGCCCGAGAAGGACCGCCGCGACGAGATCGGCGAGATGGCGAGGACGGTCGAGGTGTTCAAGACCAACGGGCTCGAGGTCGAGCGCCTCAAGGCGGCGCAGACCGAAGCAGAGAAGCAGGCGGCCGAGCAGCGCCGCCGCGACATGATCAATCTTGCCGACGGTTTCGAGCGCGCCGTCGGCGAGATCATCGACACGGTCGGCTCGGCCTCCACCGAGCTCGAGGCATCGTCCTCGACGCTGGCCACCACCGCGCATCGCGCGCAGGAGCTGACCTCGGTCGTCGTCGTCGCCTCGGGTGAAGCCACCGGCAACGTCCAGTCGGTGGCGACCGCGACGGAAGAGCTGTCCTCCTCGGTCAACGAGATCAGCCGCCAGGTGCAGGAATCGGCGCGGATGGCGGGCGAAGCCGTCGCCCAGGCCCGCACCACGACCGAGCGCGTTAGCGAGCTCTCGGTCGCGGCCACGCGCATCGGCGACGTCGTCGAGCTGATCAACACCATTGCCGGCCAGACCAACCTGCTGGCGCTGAACGCCACGATCGAGGCGGCGCGTGCCGGCGAGGCCGGCCGCGGCTTCGCGGTCGTCGCCTCCGAGGTGAAGACGCTGGCCGAGCAGACCGCCAAGGCGACCGGCGAGATCAGCCAGCAGATTTCCGGCATCCAGTCCGCGACCCAGGAATCGGTGAGCGCCATCCGCGACATTTCCGCCACGATCGAGCGGCTCTCGGAAGTGTCCTCGACCATCGCTGCGGCCGTCGAGGAGCAGGGCGCAGCGACCCAGGAAATCTCGCGCAACGTTCAGCAGGCCGCGCACGGCACCCAGCAGGTCTCCTCGAACATCACCGACGTGCAGCGCGGCGCCGCCGAGACCGGCTCGGCTTCCTCGCAGGTGCTCTCGACCGCCAAGATGCTGGCGAGCGACAGCACCCGGCTGAAGGACGAAGTCGGAAAGTTCCTGCGCACGGTGCGCTCGGCGTAAGCCGTCGTACCGCGGCTTTCCCCCGCCGGCGCTGCGGCTAATGCGGCAGCACAAGGCCGAGCGCGAACACGAACAGCATGGCCGTCATGACGACGGCCGTCACCGCGCCGGCGACGATCTTGGCCTTCTCTTTGGGCGTGGTGGAGCGCATGGGATATGGACGAGACGAATAACGCTTCGTAGGTTTGCTGCCAGGCAATTTCGAACAGTTCGCCTGGGTTGTATAGTGTGCCTGCACCGGAAAAGGCTCGCCCCATGATCCCCGATCGTCCTCCTGTGCTCGCCCACGAGCGCTTCGTCGCCGACCGTGACAATTTCTCAGGGCTGGATCTCGCCGCGCGGTTCGAGCGGATCGAGCGCACGAACCTTTGGGGCGCTGCCGGCTCGGTATCGGGCCTCGGCTCGGAGGACCTTGCCACCGCGGCCATCCAGGACGCGCTTCCGCCATTGCTGCAGCGGCTCGGCGTGCGCTCGCTGCTCGATGCACCTTGCGGCGATGCGGGTTGGATCGGCCGCGTCAAGCTCGACCTCGACTATATCGGCATCGACATCGTGCCCTCGCTGATCGCCACCAACAACCGGCGTGTGGCGGACGGCGAACTCGTCGGCCGATTCCTGGTTGCGGACATCACGCGTGATGCGCTGCCGCGCGCTGATTTGATCCTGTGCCGCGACTGCCTGGTGCATCTGAGCTTTCAGAACATCGCCCGGGCCACCGCCCGCTTTCGCGAGAGCGGCGCGCAATATCTGCTCGTCACGACCTTTCCGGAATGGGACGACAACCACGATTGCGAGGACGGCGACTGGCGGGCGCTGAACCTGGAGAAGGCGCCGTTCGGCTGGCCGGCGCCGCACGCGCTGATCGATGAGCGTTGCGAGGAGGGCGGTGGCGCCTGGCGCGACAAGAGCCTCGGCCTGTGGCGGCTGGAGGAATTGCCGGATTCTGTCCGCATGGCCGCGGATATCTGACAGCGGCGGGCACCACGTCCATTGCATCCGCGCTCGCGCCGGGGATAGACTTCTGGTTGCGTGAAGCGATCTCCCCTCGCATCGCCGGAGCCCACCATGAGCATACGTGCCGTCTTGGCCGCGTTGATGATCTGGTGCAGCGCGCCGGCGCTGGCGCAGCAGGAGGGCGCCGCGCTCTATGCCGCGCATTGCGCGCAATGCCACGACGGCGATGCGCAGACCCGCATGCCGGGTCGCGCCGCCCTGCAGGCGATGTCGTTCGACCATGTGCTGGCGACGTTGACGACAGGCAGCATGGCGGCGATGGCAAAGGACCGCAGCGATGCCGAACGCCGCGCGATCGCCTCGTTCGTGACCGGCAAGATGCCGACGGGCAGCGCCGCCGCCGACGCGGAGGGCCGCTGCGTGCAGCAGGCGGGCGGCTTTCCGCAAGCCCTCGACGGTCCGCGCTGGAACGGTTGGGGCGTTGACGCCAGCAACAGCCGCTTCCAGCCGGCCGACATGGCCGGGTTGACCGCGGTGCAGGTGCCGCATTTGCGGCTGAAATGGGCCTATGCCTTTCCCGGCGCCTCGGTGTCGTTTGCGCCACCCACCATCGTGGGCGGGATGCTGTTCATCGGCGGCACCGATCGCAAGGTCCATGCGCTCGATGCGCGAAGCGGCTGCACGCTGTGGACCTTGGCGCTTGATGCGGCGGTGCGCGCCGCGATCAGCTTTGCGCCGCTTCCGGGCTCCGATCAGTTCGCGATCTTCTTCGGCGATTTGCGCGCCAATGCCTATGCGGTGAACGCGCTGACGGGCGCGCTGATCTGGAAGGCCAAGGTGGAGGAGCATGCCGGCGCACGCATCACCGGCGCGCCGACGCTGCATGCCGGCGTGCTCTACGTGCCGGTGTCCTCGCTCGAGGAAGCCGCCGGCTCGCAAGCCTCCTACGAATGCTGCACCTTCCGTGGCAGCGTGGTGGCGTTGCAGGCCGCGACCGGCAAGATGATCTGGCAGGCGTACACGATCCCCGAGATGCCGCATCCGACCAGCAAGAATGCCAAGGGCACGCAGCTGTTCGGACCATCCGGCGCCGCCATCTGGTCGGCGCCGACGATCGATGCGCAGCGGGGCGCGGTCTATGTGGCGACTAGCAATTCCTATTCGAATCCGCCGGCCGCCACCGCCGATGCGATCCTTGCGTTCGATCTTGCAACCGGGAAGCTGCTCTGGACGCAGCAGGCGACGCCAAAGGACGCCTTCGTCGTCGCCTGCTTCAGCATGGACAAGACCAATTGTCCCGACGAGCCCGGGCCCGATCACGATTTCGGCCAGTCGCCGATCCTCGTCACCTTGCGCGACGGCAGGCGCATTCTCGCCATCGCGCAGAAATCCGGCGTCGTGCACGCGCTCGATCCCGACGATGGCGGCAAGATCCTGTGGCAGACCCGGATCGGGAAGGGCGGTGCGCTCGGCGGCAGCGAATGGGGTTCGGCTTCGGACGGCGAGCGCATCTATGTCGCCAACTCCGACGTGCGCTTCAAGCGCGACGGCTCGCGGCAGCTCGATTCCACGCAAGGCGGCGGCCTGTTCGGGCTCGACCTTGCCAGCGGCAGAGTCGTGATGGAAGTGCCGCCGGTCGCCTGCGGCGAGCGCCCGCAATGCAGCCCCGCGCTCTCGGCGGCGGTGAGCCTGATCCCGGGTGTCGTGTTCTCGGGCGGCGTCAGCGGCTTCCTGCGCGCCTACGCCACCGACGGCAAGCTGCTCTGGGAGTTCGACACCGCGCGGGATTTCAAGGCGGTGAACGGGGTCCCTGCCCACGGCGGCGCGATCGACGGCCCCGGTCCCGTCATCGCCGGCGGCATGCTCTACACCAATTCCGGCTACGGCCAGTGGAGCGGCGTCGCCGGCAACGTGCTGCTGGCATTCGAGGCCGGGACGGAGTGACAATCTCGCCGCGGCGTTTCGGACGCGCTGCAACGCGTTTGCAGACGGATTGAGGTTGCCGCCGCGAACGCGTCATGCGAGCGCAGCGAAGCAATCCAGAATCTTTCGGCGAAGGCAGTCTGGATTGCTTCGCTGCGCTCGCAATGACGGAGGTTGAGCGCGGACGTAACCTTTTCAATTCGCAGCCAGCCAATGAGGGAGATCAGATTCGATGATCGATGCCAGATGCAGCTGCGGCGCGCTTTCGCTGTCGCTTCCGGGACCCTCGCGCCTCGTCGTTGCCTGTCACTGCCTCGACTGTCAGCGACGAACCGGCGCGCCGTTCGGCGTCGGTGCCTTCTATGCCGCAGAGACCGTCACGATCTCTGGAGTATGCAAGTCGTACGTTCGAACCGCGATGAGCGGCGGCAAGGTCTGCAGATATTTCTGTCCCGACTGCGGCTCAACGGTCTACTGGCAAGCCGACAATCTGCCTGACATGATCGGCGTTGCCGTTGGCGCGATCGCAGATCCGGATTTTCCGGCCCCGGTCAGATCGGTGTTCGAGCAATCGAAACATGCCTGGGTCGAGATCGGCGGCTCGGTCGAGCACTTCGAACAGAGCAGCGCGCGCAAGAGTTCAGGCTGAGGCACAGGGTTCGAGCGCTGGTGCCGGCGCGGCCGGTGTTCGGTCAAGGCCGCTGCCGATGACTTGCGTTGGACGGCGCTCCTGATGTCTGTATCGCCTCACCAGGAGCACGGTCCAGCGGCGGGTGAGGCCTGGCGAGTCCTACCGTTCCGGGAGGTGCGTCGCTGCTGGCCGTACGGGTATTGACGTGCTCTAGCGTGACTGTCGATGCAACCACAATGGCGATGGCCAAGCCGACAGCGGCTAAGACTAAGGCTGTCCGATCATTCGGGTCCATCGCCAGACCTCCGCGAGACGGCTCTATAGCGAAGGAAGAACGCCAAACCGATGATTTAGTTCTTGCGGTGGTCGCCGAAGGCAAGGAGCCGTGGCAATTGACAGGCTTTGATGTGCGGTCGCGGAGGGCGGTCGAAGCATTGCCGCCCGGGTCGATTGCAAGTTCGACATAGCACGTCAGGCCACGACGGGTGTCGGCTCAACCAATGGTGCCGGCTGAGGGGATTGAACCCCCGACCTTCGGTTTACAAAACCGCTGCTCTACCGCTGAGCTAAGCCGGCGACGCCTGGGAGGCAGGGACAGAGCTCGGCTTGCGCCGAGGCCGTCCACCCGTGCGCGCCGCAATACCAGACTTGATCGGAAAGTGCCAGAACCGGGAGGTCGCCGGCGCAAGACGTGAATCGGGCGGCCTCGCGGCCGCCCGATGTGTGGCGTTCGGATCAAGCTGCCTTACTGGCAGATGTGCCGGCGGCCGTCTGCGCCCTTGAACCAGGTGCCCGGCGTACAGACGAAGCCGTTGCGCTGGGCATAGGTGCGGGTGTCCCAGCTACGATTGTTCCAGCCGCGGTCCCACGAATTGTCATAGGCGTAGGAATTGTCCCAGGCGCGGAATGGGGCGGTGGCAATCGCACCAGCGGTGCCGATGGCGGCGCCGGCGACGCCGGCCGCGACATCGGTCGGCCAGAACCCGGTGGGGCTCCTGTTCCAGTCGTTATTCCAATCGAGGTTGGTCTGGCGATAGGACATGCGACGGTGGCGGTAGCCGCTATCGGCTGATGCCTTTGCGGGGCCGAGGGTCTGGCAGTTGGCGTTGGGGAATTGCGCCGAACAGCGTGGATTGTTGACGGCGGTCTGCGCCATGGCAGAGCCTGCCAGCATGGTCGCTGCGATCGCCGTGGCCCCGAGAAGCTTGATGGTCATGGTTGTTCGCTCCCATTTTGTTGACAGGAGCTAAACGCCGACGGCGCAGGACGTTCCGATGCAACCCTGGGATTTTTCGACTGCGAACCGTCAAACCGATGTGAGCAGCGTGCGCTGTTCCAGCCGCGCGGTTCCGCGCCGTTAACGCTTCGCTAGCTCGCCGTGCAGCATTTGAGCGGCGTGCAATCCTTGCACGTTAGGCTTACCGGAATTTGGTGATTGGGCCTTAACCCTCTCTGCGTTGCGATCGGTTAGGTTGCCGCCCGGATAACCGGGGTCTCCTCATGCGCGCCGTGGCGCTCGCCGCCTTTCTGATCGGACTGCCTGCGACGGCGTTGGCCGGCGGCTTCGAGGTCGTCGTTCCCGGCCGTCCCGGCGTGCCCATCATCATCAACAACATCGACGCGTCCTATGCCGTCGTCGAGGGCACCTGGGGCCTCGGCAAGGGCCAGCAGGTGCAGCCCACGATCTATGGCGGACGCTATATCGCCGAGCGGCAGCCCGACGACGTCGGCCATTATTATCCGACACTGGGCCTGCGGCCGGGCTACGGCCGGCTCGAGGTCGAGCCGCCGGCGAACCGCAAATTGCCCAAGCCCGCCGAGAGCTATCACCAGAGCTGGGGCGCCTCGTCCGCGCCGCTGCCGGCGCAGATGGACCCGCCCGTCGATCCGCCGCCGGTGATCTACGCGCCCGAGATCAACGACCGTCCTCGGCCTCCGCGGCCGCGGCCGCGCACAGAGATACCCGGCAGGCCGCCGGGTTGAGAAACGTGACAACCAAAAACGGAAATCAACAGGAGAGTATAATGCGTCAGATGATTTCGGGACTGGTCGCGGCAGCTGCCGTGATGTTCGCCGCCACCGCGCCGGCCGCGGCCTGCGGCTTCACCACGTGCGCGCCGGCGGCGCCGGTCTATACCGGCTGCAACACCGGGTGCGGTGGATATGGCTACGGCTACGCCGCCTATGAGCGTCTCGCCGAGCCGACCACGCAGTATTACTACGTCAACCAGGGCCCGACCTATACCGGTCCGGGCGCCTTCGCGCCGTATCCGACCTATCGCGAGGACGCAGTCGTCGCGCCCGCCAATTACGGCTACGGCTATGGCTATCGTGCCGCTGCGGTCGCGCCGCCGGCCGCTTATCCCTATCGCCGCCCGTACTTCCGTCCGTATCGCTACGGCTACGGCCCCCGCTACGGCTACCTGCCGCGCGTGCACTACGGCCCCCGCTACGGCTACGCTCGCCGCGCCGCGCCGTACTATTATGGCGGTCACCGCGTGCTGCGCCGCTATTACTGATCTCTGATCGGTTGAGACTAGCGAGGCGCCCGTTCGCGTGATGCGGACGGGCGTTTCGTTTTAGGAGCGCTTCATCAGCCCGAGCCGGCTCGCGCCGACATAGAGCGCGAGCACTGCAGCGTTCGAGACGTTGAGGCTCTTGATCTCGCCGGGCATGTCGAGCCGCGCCACGACGCTGCAGGTTTCGCGGGTCAATTGCCTGAGGCCCTTGCCTTCCGCGCCCAGCACGAGAGCAAGCGGCTCGCGCAGCGCAACATCGCTGATATCCTCACTGCCTTCGCTGTCGAGGCCGACAGTCTGGAAGCCGCGCTCGTTCAGCGCCGTCAGCGCACGGGCGAGATTTTGCACGGTGACAACAGGCACCAGCTCGAGCGCACCGGAGGCTGCCTTCGCCAGCACGCCGGTCGCTTCCGGACTGTGCCGCGCGGTGGTGACGATCGCCTTCACCCCGAACGCGGCGGCCGAGCGCAGGATGGCACCGACATTGTGGGGATCGGTGATCTGGTCGAGCACCAGCACCATGCCGTCCTGCGTCAACGTCTCTATCTCGGGCGAGGGCAGGGGATCGGCCTCAGCGAGGAGGCCCTGGTGCACGGCGTCGGGCGACAGCAGCCGGTCGATCTCCTGGGGCCGCACAATCTCGGGCGCCACCCGCGTCTCGATGTTCTCTTCCGCAAGGCGCCTTGCGGCGTTCTCGGTCAGCGTCAGCTTGCGGATCCGCCGCCGCGGGTTGGCGAGCGCCATGGTGACGGTGTGCCAGCCGTAGAGAATGACCGGGCCGTCGCCGTGCGAATCACGGTCGCGCCAAGCCGGTCGGCCGGCCGATTTTCCAGGTCTGTTGAAGGGCTTAGCCCCGCCGCGAGCCCCCTTGGGGCCGAATTTTCGATCCTTCATGGGCTCGCTTCTGTCATGGGTTCCGGAATATGGCAATTTCGGTGCCTGTGAGGGCGATTTTAGCTGCTTGCCTCGGTTGACTTTGCCCCACCGCTTCGCCCATAAACGCGCCCGGTCGCGCCCCGATCCGGGTTGACGCGGCCTTCACGTTCCATGGCCGTCTTCGGTCCGCCGGCAAGGTCCGGCCCGATTGTGCTGCCGTCGAGCGGGGGAGTGTCCCGAGTGGCAAAGGGAGCTGACTGTAAATCAGCCGCCTCATGGCTTCGCAGGTTCGAGTCCTGCCTCCCCCACCAGCCTTCGCTCGCTTCGCGAGCTACGGCTCGGCAAGCCAGCCTCAGAACGTAGAGGCGCGAAGCTAGCGAAGGCTGCCGCGCCGTAGCCCGCTAGGGCGTAGGCGGGCTCAGCACTACCCCATCATCTCCCGCACCATCGGCACCACCTTCCGCCCGTAAAGCTCGATGCTCCGCATCAGCTTCTCGTGCGGCAATGGTCCCGCCGAATACTTCAACTGAAACCGCGAAATGCCGAGCGCCTTGGCGGTCTTCGCGATCTTGCGCGCCACCGTTTCCGGCGAGCCGACATAGAGCGAGCCATGCTCGGCCTCATGGACGAACTCGTCGCGTCCCATCGGCGGCCAGCCGCGCTCCTTGCCGATGCGGTCGCGCATCGCCTTGTAGTCGGGCCACAGCTCCTCGCGCGCCTGCGCATCCGTCTCGGCGACATAGCCCGGCGAATGCACGCCGATCGGCTGGGCCGGGCGGCCGAACTCCCTGAAGGCGCGATGATAGAGCTCGACATAGGGCGCAAAGCGGGTGGGATCGCCGCCGATGATCGCGAGCATCAGGGGCAGGTCGTAGTGCGCAGCGCGCACCACCGATTGCGGACTGCCGCCGACGCCGATCCAGGTTTTCAGCGTGCCGTTCTCGACCGGCGGATAGACCAGCTGATCCCGCAGCGGCGGACGCAGCTTGCCTTGCCAGGTGACCGGCTGCTGCGACAACAGCGCGGCGAACAGATCGAGCTTCTCCTCGAACAGTTCTTCATATTTGCGCAGGTCGAAGCCGAACAGCGGAAAGGATTCAGTGAACGAGCCGCGGCCGAGGATCACCTCGGCGCGTCCGTTCGAAACCGCATCCAGCGTGGCAAAGCGCTGGAACACGCGGATGGGATCGTCCGATGACAGCACCGTCACGGCCGAGCCGAGATGGATGCGCCTGGTGCGCGATGCGATCGCCGCAAGCACGGTTTCCGGCGAGGAGATCGCGAAATCGGCGCGATGATGCTCGCCGAGGCCGATGAAGTCGAGGCCGAGCTCGTCGGCCAGCACCGCTTCATCGACGGCGTTGCGGATCACCTGCGCATGCGAGATCAGGGCGCCTGAGGTGTTCTTGGTGACGTCACCAAAGGTATCCAGTCCGAATTCGAGCGGTGCGGTCATCGATGAGGTCTCTGCAGGGCGCGACAGGCCCCTTATGGGAGGGAAATAGTTGCGGTGCAGCTAGGGCGGGGAGGCGGCTTCGACAATGCTGATCCGGGAAAGGCAACGTTTCCGATTCTACATCGAACCTGTGGGCTCAATCGGATCTGGCGAACATCTCGACCAGGGTCTCGCGCAGCCAGCGCTGCGCCGGCACGGTGTCGTTGCGCTGGTGCCAGAACAGGCTGACGATGCGCGGCGGCGCCTTGAGGGGAAGCGGCATCGCATGCAGGAGCGGCGCGTGCCTCGATTGCGAGCGCAGGTCGCTCGGTAGCACCGCGATCAGGTCAGATTGCCGCACGACCTCGTAGGCAGCGCTGTAATGATTGACGGTCGCGACGAGGTTGCGCGACAGCCCGCGCGAGGCCAGGAAGAGGTCGTAGGACGGCATGGTCTTGCCGGCGAGGCTGACGTCGACATGGCCCGCGTTCAGGAAGGTCCGCGTGCTCAGCCGTTTCTGGGCGGCGAGCGGATGGCTGCGTCGCATGAAGCAGGCATAGTCGACCGTCCACAGCGAGCGCGAGCGGATGGCGGCCGGCTGTTGCGCCTCGTTGACATAGACGCTGAGCACGCAGTCCACCCTGTTGTCCTCGAGCTGGTCGGCGATCTCGACGACGGTATTGGGCACGGTGTGAACGCGCGACTTCGGCGCAACCTTGCCGAGATGGCCGAGCAGGTTCGGCATCACCAGCGAGGAGACGTAGTCCGACATCGACAGGCTGAATTCGGCCTGCGCACGTGCAGGATCGAATACCTGCTCGTCGAGCGCGCCGCGCACGCTTTCCAGTGCCTCGCCGATCGGCTCCCACAGCACCACGGCCCGCTGGGTCGGGCGAATGCCGGTGCCGGCGCGCACGAACAGGGGATCGCCAAGCGCATCGCGCAGCCGCGCCAGCGCGTTGCTGACCGCGGGCTGGGTCATCCGCAATGCATTCGCGGCGCGCGTGACGCTGCCCTCGGTCATCAGCGCCTCGAAGACTTTCAGGAGATTGAGGTCGAGCGCGCGGAACGACACGAACATTCACCACGGTGATATATCAGATCATGATTATAAATTATGACGATAATGTCACTTTGTCTATGGTTCCCTCCCGAGCGGCGCGCCGGGCCCGTGACATCAGAGGGGGACTTTCATGTCGATGATATCGGCGCGCATCGAGCGCCTTCCGTTCGCACGCTTCCACACCCACCTGCTGCTGATGGGCGGGCTCGGCTACATGTTCGACGCGATGGACGCGGCGGTGCTGGCCTTCATCCTGCCGGTGTTGCGCACGGCGTGGAACCTGACGAGCGTGCAGATCGGCGTGCTCGGCAGCAGCACCTATATCGGCTTCTTGTTCGGGGCGTTGCTGGCGGGCACGCTCGGCGACCTGATCGGCCGCCGCGCGGTGATGATGTCGGCGCTGGCGCTGTATTGCGCCGCATCGATCGTGAGCGCGATGGTCGACACATGGCCATCCTTCTTCGCCGCGCGCGTCGTCGCCGGCATGGGCACCGGCGCGGAGAGCGCGATCATCGCGCCTTATCTCGCGGAGTTCGTCGCGCGGCGTTATCGCGGCAGCTTCACCGGGGCGCTCGCGGGCTTCTTCTCCTTCGGCTTCGTTGCCGCGGCCTTGCTCGGTTACTTCATCGTTCCCACCTCCGACAACGGCTGGCGCATCGTGCTGGTGATCACCGCGGTGCCCGTCGTCATGCTGTTGTGGTGGCGCCGGGCGCTGCCGGAATCGCCGCGCTGGCTGGAGAGCAGGGGACGGGAGAAGGAAGCCGAAGCCGTGCTCGACCGGATCGAGGCGAGCTTTGCGCGCGAAGGCCGTGTCCTGCCGCCGCCGGTCGTCGAAGTCGCGGCACCCACCGGGACCGGTGGCACGCTGCTGGCCAATTTCGCGGCGCTTGTTGCGCCCCGCCAGGCGCGCATCACCGTCATGACCTGGATCATGTGGCTGGCGATCACCTTCAGCTATTATTCCTTCTTCGTCTGGATCCCTGGCCTGCTGGTCCAGAACGGCATGAGCATCACCAAGAGCTTCGCCTATTCGATCGCGATCTATTGCGCGCAGATTCCCGGCTATTTCAGCGCCGCCTATTTCAACGAGCGCATCGGCCGGCAAGCGACGATCGCGACCTACATGGTGCTCGGCGGCATCAGCGCGCTCGGGCTCGCCTTCGCGCAGAGCGACCAGCAGATCATGGCGGCGGGAATCTTCCTGTCCTTCTTCATGAACGGCACCTATGCGGGCGTCTATGCCTATACCGCCGAGGTGTTCCCGACGCCGGTGAGGACCACGGGTGCAGGCCTTGCGTCGGCAATCGGCCGCATCGGCGCGATCGTCTCGCCGATCCTGGTCGGCTATCTCTATCCGAACTTCGGCTTTGCCGGCGTGTTCGGCGTCACAACCACCGTGCTGCTGCTCGGGGCTGTCACCGTCGTGCTGATGGGCGTGCCGACGCGCGGCCGTTCGCTGGAGGAGATCGCGGCGGGCGAGGTGGCATGACGCGGACGAAATTTAAGGCCGATCCGCTGCTCTGCGCCGTCGCGGCGGCGCAGGGCAGGGTGGATCAGCCGGATGCTCTATTCGCTGCGCTCGACCAAGGCTTGAACTTGGCGATCGGGCACAAGCTGTTCACGGTCCTGACCTATGACGAGGCGGCCAGCGAACTGGCGCGGCTCTACTCCAATCTGCCTGGTGCGTACCCGGCTGGCGGACGCAAGTGCCTTGCACCGGGCCCGTGGACCGAGGCCGTGCTGGACCGCGGCGATGCCTATATCGGCTATACGCGGGATGATCTGCGCACCGTGTTCTCCGATCACGAGTTGATCGCCTCGCTCGGCTGCGAGAGCGTGCTGAACATGCCCGTGCGCTGGCGTGGGCGCACGCTCGGCTCGCTCAATCTGCTTCACGAGGCGGGCTGGTACGGCGAAGATGATGTCGCCGCGTGCCTTCCCTTTGCACAGCTCGCGCTGCCCGCGCTGCTGACAGCGACTTCGTCCTGACATGACAGGAAACGACCATGACCAGCATCCTCTTCAAGAACGCCGCTCTGCTCGACCCGCTCCAGCCGGATTTGCTGGAGGGACAGCACGTGCTGGTCGAGGACGATGTGATCAAGGAGGTCTCGCACCGGCCGCTCCAGGCCAGCGCAGATCGCATCATCGATCTCAAGGGCAAGACGCTGATGCCCGGGCTGATCGATTTGCATGTTCACGCCATCGCCGTCGAGCTCAACCTGGCGCAGCAGGTGCATATGCCGAACGTGCTGGTGACGCTGCGCTCGACGCTGCTCTTGCGCGGCATGCTGCGGCGGGGCTTCACCACTGTGCGCGACGCGGGCGGCGCCGGCCACGCGCTGAAGCAGGCGATCGACACCGGCCTGACCGACGGTCCTCGGCTGTTCGTCTCCGGCCGCGCGCTCAGCCAGACCGGCGGCCACGGCGACATGCGGGCACGTTCCGATTACCTCGCCAGCGATGCGCCATGTCCGTGCTGCGTGCGGGTCGGTGCGCTGGCGCGCGTTGCCGACGGCGTCGACGGCGTGCGCAAGGCGGCGCGCGAGGAGCTCCAGATGGGCGCCGACCAGATCAAGATCATGGCCTCCGGCGGCGTCGCCTCGCCGACCGATCCGGTCGGCGCCTTCGGCTACTCCGAGGACGAGATCCGCGCCATCGTCGAGGAGGCGCGCGGGCGCCAGACCTATGTGCTCGCCCACGCCTATACCGCTGCGGCCATCGAACGCGCGGTCCGCTGCGGCGTGCGCACCATCGAGCACGGCAATCTGGTCGATGCGCCGACCGCGCGTTTCATGGCCGAGAAGGGCGCCTATGTCGTGCCGACGCTCGTCACTTACGAGGCGCTGGCCAACGAGGGCGCCCAATATGGCCTGCCGCCGGAGAGCGTCGCCAAGATCGCCGATGTCCGCGACGCCGGCCTGCGCTCGCTCGCGATCTATCGCGACGCGGGCGTGAAGATGGGTTTCGGCAGCGACCTGCTCGGGCCGTCGCAGCGCCTGCAGAGCGACGAGTTCCGTATCCGCGCCGAGATTCTCAGCCCGCGCGCCGTCATCGCCAGCGCAACCTTGATCGGCGCCGAGGTGCTCGGCATGGAAGGCAAGCTCGGCCGGATCGCACCCGAAGCCATCGCGGACCTGCTGGTGGTCAACGGCAATCCGCTGCGCGACGTCGCCTGCCTGCTCGGCCAGGGCGAGCACATTCCGCTGGTGATGAAGGCAGGGAAGGTGCAGTTCGACCGATTGGACGCGTAACTACCGCCACATCCCGCGCATCCTTGCCCCGATGTCGATCTTCGGCCCCTGCGCCGCGGTGCGCGCGGCGCCGCTTGCTGCCTTCGGCCAGGCCGTGCGCTCGAACAAATAGACCAATTGCTCCGGGATGAACCGGGTGCGCGAGGCGTAGACGTGGCGGTCGCCCTTGGCGGCCTGGCCGTGGACGAAGAAGCGCTGGGGAACGACGAGGTGGAGATCGTCCTTGGCGCGGGTCATCGCGACATAGAGCAGGCGGCGCTCCTCCTCGATCTCGGCGCTGGTGCCGGCGCCGAGATCGGACGGCATGCAGCCGTCGACGACGTTGAGCACGAACACCGATTTCCACTCCTGGCCCTTGGCGGAGTGGATGGTGGAGAGGATCAGATAATCCTCATCACGGAGCGGTGGACCTGATTTGTCGCTGGTCGCATCCGGCGGATCGAGCGTGAGCTCGGTCAAAAATTTCTCGCGCGAGGCATAGCCGCTCGCGATCTGCTCGAGCTGCATCAGATCGGCGCGGCGCGTCTCGGCATCCTCGTGAAGGCGATCGAGATGCGGCTCGTACCAGAGCCGGACGCGCTCGAGATCGACGGGCCATTCCGAGTAGCGAAGGTTTTCGACCGTCCGGACGAAGCTGGTCCAGTCCTCGCCGGTGCGCGCCGGCCCCGGCAGCCGGCCGAGCGCCGCAAGCGGGTCGGTGCTCTCCGCCATCTGGTCGAGCACGCGTTGTGCGGTCGCCGGGCCGATGCCCGGAAGCAGGTGCAGGATGCGAAACCCGGCGACGCGGTCGCGCGGATTTTCGGCGAAGCGCAACAGGGCCAGCACGTCCTTGACATGCGCGGCATCGAGGAATTTCAGCCCGCCGAATTTCACGAACGGGATGTTGCGGCGGGTCAGCTCGATCTCCAGCGGACCCGAATGCGAGGACGTCCGGAACAGCACCGCCTGGTGCTTGAGCAGCGCGCCTTGCTCGCGGTTCGCCAGCACCGCCTCGACGATGTAGCGCGCCTGGTCGGCCTCGTCGTGCACGGTGACGAGCTGCGGCTTGCTGCCCGAGGTGCGGTCGGTCCAGAGATTTTTTGTGAAGCGCTCGCGGGCGAGGCCGATGACGCCGTTCGCCGCCGACAGCACTGCTTGCGTCGAGCGGTAATTGCGGTCGAGCGTGATCATCTCCGCGCGCGGCGAGAAGCTCTGCGGAAAGTCCAGGATGTTGCGCACGGTGGCGGCGCGGAACGAGTAGATCGACTGCGCGTCGTCGCCGACCACGGTGAGGCCGCGGCCATTGGGCTTGAGCGCCAGCAGGATCGAGGATTGCAGGCGGTTGGTGTCCTGATATTCGTCGACCAGCACGTGATCGAAGCGGCCGCCGATCTCCTCAGTGATCAGCGCATCGCTCATCATCTGCGACCAGTACAGCAGCAAATCGTCGTAATCGAGCACGTGCTGGGCCTGCTTGGCCTCGACATAGGCCGCGAACAGGCCCTTCAGCTCGGCGGCCCAGCCTGCGCACCAGGGATAATGCTGGCCGAGCACCTTCTCGATCTCCATCTCGGCATTGACGCAGCGGGAATAGATCGACAGGCAGGTGCCCTTGGCGGGAAAGCGGCTCTCGGTCTTCGACAATCCGCGCTCGTGCCGCACAAGGTTCATCAGGTCGGCGGAATCCTCCCGGTCATGGATGGTGAAGGCGGGATCGACGCCGATGCGCTCGGCATATTCGCGCAGGAGCCGCGCGCCGATGCCGTGGAAGGTGCCGGCCCAGGTCAGCGCATCGCGCATGATCGCGGCGTTGTTCTCGCCCAGCACCTTGCGGGCGATGCGCTCGACCCGGCCGGCCATCTCCGCGGCGGCGCGGCGGGAGAACGTCATCAGCAGGATGCGGCGGGGATCGGCGCCCGCGACGATCAGATGCGCGACGCGGTGGGCCAGCGTGTTGGTCTTGCCGGAGCCGGCACCGGCGATGACGAGCAGGGGGCCGCCCACGGTCGAGCCCTCGGCCACGCCATGCTCGACGGCGCGGCGCTGCTCCGCATTGAGCGTGTCCAGATATGTCGCCACGAATCGCCCCGGTGAAAGGATGAGACTCGGCGATCCCGGCGCGAAGCGCAATGCGGCTGGACGGAACTGGAATTAGGATTTAGGGGGAAGAGGCCCTTTGGTTCCAGCATCCCATGGCGAGATGACCGAGCTCAAGCCCGACCAGTTCGAGATGCGGCGGCTGGAATCGCTCAGCAACACCATTTTCGGCGTTGCCATGACGCTGCTGGCCTACGACCTGCCGAAGGCGGCGGTGTTCACCAGCGCCCCCGGCTGGAGCGAGCTCGCCCATGTCTATTCCGGCAAGCTGGCCGGGCTGGCGCTGAGCTTCATCATCTCCGGCGTGTTCTGGATCAGCCATCACCGCCGGCTGGCACGCCAGCCGATCGGCAGCCGCGGCGACGTGATCCTCAACCTGTTCTTCCTGCTCTCGATCGTGCTGCTGCCTGTCACAAACGGCCTCTACACCAATTACGGCATGAGCAGCGCCGTCGCCGTGCTCTACGGCTTGCATCTGACCGCGATCGCGGGCCTCAACGCCTGGCTGTGGTGGACGATCCTCGGCGGCTGGCGCAACGAAATCATGGCCTCGCTGTTTCCGCTGCTGGTGTTCATTCCGGGCACGATCGTTGCGGCGTTCGCGCCGCAGGTCGCACCCTTCCTGTGGTTCGTCGCTTTCGGCGGCATCGTGATCCAGCGCTTCCTTCCCAACCGGACCGAGCCGGGCGCGTAGAGCATGATCCGGAAAAGTGGGTAGCGGTTTTCCGAAAAGATCATGCTCAAACAATAACCTAAAGCGCGATGACGATTCATCCTGATCGCATCGCGCTTTAGGACTTTAGCCGGATGTCGCGCCGAACCCATCGGCCGGCACGTAAAGCTTGACCGGGCGGATCTCGTACACCGCCGTCGGATTGACCGCACGCAGCTTCCGCGCCGCTGCGATCGCCTCCTCCTCGGTGGCGCATTGCATTAAATGGAAGCCCAGAAGCTGCTCCTTGGTCTCGGCAAACGGCCCGTCCAGCACCATTCCCGCGCCGGGGCCACGCAAGGTGCGGGCCTTCCGGGTCTCATCCAGCCGGGCCGCCGGTCCAAACTGGCCGCTGGCGCGCAGGGGCGCCTGAACCTCGATGACTTTGGCGACGACCGCGGCGTCCTGCTCCGGTGTCCAGGACAGGACTTCGTCTTCCACGTGGTAGGCCAGGATCGCGTAGAGCATCGTCACCTCTCTTTTTTCTTTTGCGCGTGGTTTTTATCCAAGTCCCAAGGACGCAGCACGGCAGCCCCTGCCGACACTCCCGAAGCAGAATATTGCGTGGCCGGCAAGCGGCGAAACCATCCTGAAACCCAATTGCGGCCTTGCCATGTGAACGCCGCCGGAACGGGCCGCGACTGATGAACCACGAACAACAAGCTTTTGCTGGAGGCGGCAATGTCGGGTCAAACCATCAAGATCATCTGCGACGCGCGGCGGGCGGGACAGTCTGAGCCGGCCGATCTTCACGACCAGGCCGGCCATCACCGCTATTACGGCAGCTCGGCCGAGAACGGCGGCGAGCGGATCGTCGAGAGTCGGCGCGGCAAACGGCGGCGCGTGCTCAGCATCTTCGGTTTCTGAAGCCTTCCGGCAAGACCGGCATTCGAAATGGACGTGCTGCAGATATCGATCGCGGCGATGCCGTTCCTGCTCGCGCTGACGAGCCGGACTTGCAAGGCCATCGTCCCGTGCCTTCTGACGAGCCTGCTCACGGTGCTGCTCGGGGAGGAGCCGCACCGCGCGGTCGTGGCCTGGTGCGTCGGCATGCTGATCGCCGCGGTCGCGCTGCGCGAGCGGCTTCGCACCGGCTGACGCAGCATTCGTCATTGCCCGCTCAAGACCTGCCTGACCAGGGCCTCGCGCAGTGCCGCCAGCTCGCCGCTCGCCTGCATCCGAGCGATCACCTTGCCAACCTCAGGCACCAGATCGCGATGGCGCTCATGCAGGTAGTGGTAGATGTGGATGCGCTCGAGCGGCGGCGAGAGCGGGTAGATCCTGGCCTGCAGATTGAGTTTCCTCACCGTGGCGAGCCCGCTGAAGAGGTCGGTGACCATCACGTCGAAGCGGTCGGCGTCGAGCATCCTGACCATGTTCTCGAGGCTGCTAGTCGCCGTGACGCGGGTCATGCCGCGTGTGCCGGCTTCCGAGGAGCCGACGCCGCGGACGATGCCGATGCTGTAGTCCTTGATCGAATCCCAGCCTGCGACCTCGAACCGGAGCTTGGTCGCGAACACCGCCGGCTCAATGTAGTTGATCGCCGGCGTGACCTGGACCAGCGTCGGGTAGTCGCGCGAGAGCGTTCCGATCCGCTGGATCTCGCCGTCGACCTCGCCGGCGCTCGACAATGCGAGCGCGCGCTTGCCAGGCACGTCCTCGAACTCCAGCCTGATGTTCAGCTTGGCGTAGACGGCCCGCAGCATCTCGCCGCCGACATATTGATCGGGGATGTCGGCGATGCGCGCCAGCCGGATCGTGTCCTGCGCCAACGCAGGATCAGCGGCGAGCAGCGACAAGCAGGCGACGGCTAGCCGCCACATCAGGCGTCTCCTTCGGCCGTGCATCGCTACCCCAGGCATTCGGATGCCGGCGCGATCTACTGCAAGTTGGCGCCTGCACGCCGGCCGCAACGATCGCTGCCCGCTCGTTCCGCGAGCCTACCGGACTTTCACCGATGTCATTCTAGCACGGGCAGTGGTAGCTTGCCCACCGGTCCCGCCGCGGGGCGGAAGACGTGACTTGCCGACCTCGGGCTCGCGGGCCGACGGGATGTCGCTTGCATCGGGTGACGAGACGGGCGTCTCAACCCATGGATTGCTCGAGACTGCAACCGCTCGACCGCAGCAGCGAGCCGCCATTTCGGGGACATGGTGCATGGCCAACGCAGGTGACGAGGACGCCAAGCGCAGCCACGCCATCGCGCCGATGGCGGCGAAGCCGGGTCTGACCGGCATCGGCGCGCTTGCGCCTTCGATGTTCTCATCGCTGCCGGCACGCTTCTTCAACTGGTCGCGCAGCGGCGTCGGGCCGCGGCTGCTCGCGGCCGTGCTGCTGTTCTCTTCGGCCGTGACGCTGACGCTGACCGCGCTGCAGCTCTATCTCGACTACAATCGCGAAGTCGGTCTCATCGAGACGCGGCTCGACGAGATCGGCCGCAGCACGACCGGCAGCCTCGGCGAAAGCCTGTGGAATCTCGACCAGAACCAGCTCAAGCTCCAGCTCGAAGGTATCCTGCGGCTGCCCGATATCCGCGCCGCCGAGGTGCGCGAGATTGCCGATCGTCCCAATCCGATCCGCATCGCGGTCGGCGAACCGGGCACGCGTTCGATCGTCACGCGCGACTATCCCTTGAACACCATCGTTCAGGGGACCGCGCGCCCGATCGGCGTGCTTCACGTCGAGGCCACGCTGAGCGAGGTCTATCGGCAATTGCTGAACCGGGCGCTGGTCATTCTGGCGAGCCAGGCCGCGAAGACCTTCCTCGTCTCGCTGTTCATCATCTACATGGTCCATCTGCTGGTGACGCGGCATCTGGTCGCCATCGCCGAGTTCGTCAGCAAGTACAACCTGGCGCGGCCGCCGCCGCCGTTACGCCTGGAGCGCCGGCCGCCCTCCGATGCCGACGAGCTCGACAAGGTGATCGAGGCCTTCAACGCGATGTGCGCGAACCTCCAGCAGGCCTATGGCGAGCTGCGCGAGGCCAATGCCAATCTCGAGCGCGATCTGACCATCCGCCGGCGCGCCGAAGCGGAGGCGCGAGCGAGCGAAGAGCGGTTCCGCGACTATGCCGAGACCGCGTCCGACTGGTTCTGGGAGACCGGGCCGGACCACTGCTTCACCTACCTCTCTGACCGGGTGATTGCCTTCGGCATGGATCCCAAAGTGCGGATCGGCACGCGCCGCACCGATGCTGCGCTCGATCGCGAGACCGAGCCCGAGAAATGGCGCGCGCATCTGGCGACGCTGGACCGTCACGAGCCGTTCCGCAAATTCGAATATCGCGGACGCGACACGCGCGGGCGGACGCATTATTTCAGCGTCAACGGCAAGCCGGTTTTCGACGGCGAGGGACGCTTCCTGGGCTACCGCGGCTCGGCGACCGACCTCACCGCGCAGCACGACACCGAGGAGCGGCTGCGGCAATCGCAGAAGATGGACGCCATCGGCCAGCTCACCGGCGGCGTCGCGCACGATTTCAACAACGTGCTCACGGTCATCACCGGCACGATCGAGATCATCCAGGAGGGGCTTGCGGACAAGCCCGAGCTGGCCGCGATCGCGCAATTGATCGACGATGCGGCCGCGCGCGGGGCGGAGATCACCTCGCAGCTTCTGACCTTCGCACGCCGCCAGCCGCTGGAGCCGCGCGAGATCGACGTCAACGCCCTCGTGGTCGACACCGCGAAGCTGCTGAGGCCGATGCTCGGCGAGCACATCGAGATCGAGACGCGGCTTGCCGCTGAGGTCTGGTCCGCGATGGTCGATCCGTCGCAGCTGTCCTCCGCGATCGTCAACCTCGCCGTCAATGCGCGCGACGCGATGCCGGGCGGCGGCAAGCTCACCCTCGAGACCGCCAACCGCGAGCTCGACGGCACGGCGAACGCCGGCGAGGGCGTGCGCGGCGCCTTCGTGATGGTTGCAGTCGGCGACGCCGGTCACGGCATTCCGGCCGACATCCGCGAGCGTGTCTTCGAGCCGTTCTTCACCACCAAGGGGGTCGGCCGCGGCACCGGGCTGGGGCTCAGCATGGTCTACGGCTTTGCCCGCCAGAGCGGCGGCGCCGTCGCGATCGAAAGCGAGGAGGGGCGCGGCACCGTGATGCGGTTGTTCCTGCCACGGGCAAAGGGCGAGGCGGTGGCCAGGACGGCGCCGGTTCAGCCGCCCGCCACGGCGCGCGGGCGGGAGACGATACTCGTGGTTGAGGACGATCCGCTGGTCCAAGGCTATGTCATCGCGCAAATCGGCGGCCTCGGCTATCGCACGCTTGCCGCGAGCGACGGCGCGTCCGCGCTGGCGCTGGTCGACCAGGGCGCCAAATTCGATCTCCTGTTCACAGACATCATCATGCCCGGCGGCATGAACGGGCATGAACTCGCCGAAGCCGTCAGGCTCCGCCGGCCGGGCGTGAGGGTGCTCTACACCTCAGGCTATACCGACAACACCATCGTCCATGACGGACATCTCGATCCCGGCGTGGCGCTGCTGTTCAAGCCATACCGGAAGGCGGAACTGGCGCAGAAGATTCGCGAGGCGCTGGCCGGCGAGCCGCCCGCCTGAGGCCGCAGCGACAGACGAAAAAGGCGCGGCGGGGAAGCCCCGTCGCGCCCGATTTCTTGCTCGCTGGTCCAGGGCTGAGAGCGCCCCGATGCCAAGCCCTACTCAAAGCCTAGCGGGCGATCCCAGCGAGGTGACAGCGCTTGCGATAAGACACTGGATCACCTCCTTTCGTTGGTTGCGGAAGTCTTTAATATAGGCGGCGATTCCGCCGCTGTTAAGGGGCGGGCGGCCGAGCCGGTACCGGCCGGCTGCGCAAAAGCCCGGAAAGCCGCCGTCCGGGCAGTTGAGACCGCCGCCGAGCCGTGTTAGGGGATCGCCCGACGCGGGTGTAGCTCAATGGTAGAGCAGCAGCCTTCCAAGCTGAATACGAGGGTTCGATTCCCTTCACCCGCTCCAATTTTCGATGATTAGCGCGTCTAGGCCTTCCATTTTGACCAGCCGCGCATTGTCAATCTGACAAACGTTTACTTCCCTCTCGCTTGTTTCCGGGGCGCTCGATGCGTCTCATCTGCGCATCCTCCTTGAAGTTAACGATGTGGGATGATCGAAAATCGTGGGTTTGACTGCCACTCGAGCTTCGCCGTCTGCACGATCGTGTGCGCCAAAATGCGATTTCGTGCGCTTGGATCGTTAGTCGAGCCGATTGCTATCGTGTATACTCGCGGGGCGACACCGCATAACGACCACGTCACTCTGCCATATGCGGTCTTGGAAATTTTCCCCAATTTCCGACCATCGGGATCCCGGCCCTGGTGCAGGCGATGAAGGGTTGACGGCCGCTTGCGCGGCGCCATTTCATCCGTTGAAAGTTCAGGAAGCCAAAATGAGTGAACGAGTCGAAACGCTGAAGAAGGCCCGTGAGCGCATGATCGAAGACAGGGACGCGCATGCAAAGGTGCTGGCCGCTCCTTTTGACTGGGACAAGGCCGAGCGGGCACGCAACAAGTTTGTCGAGATCCAGGTGCTGGTCGATGCGCTGGATCGCGCCATTAGTGGAGAAGAAGCCATGAGAGGCTGAGCCGCGGCGGCAGAGAGGCGCAGCTCGACGCGCCACTTCGTTACTTCAGTTGAAGCTGCGGCGCTCCCGCTTTCATCGACGGAGCGAATTGCGCGGCAGCTTGTAATTCACAGTCAGCAGCGTGTCGTTCGCGTAGTCGAAAATAAGATCGTCGGGTTCTGCCATTTCAGCTCGCATTGCGTTACAGCAGAAGATCATCCATCGGTCAGAAACCTGCTCCTTGCAGACGGTGTAGTAGAGCTCTTTGGCATCAATGATAAGACTGCAGCCTCCTCCAATGGTGGCTGTGTCCAACCGAGATCGAATCTCCTCCCTGAACCGATCAGTTGAGATCGTCACCTATCCTCCTGCGCAGTGCCTATTGAAAATGCGAAAGTTGATCTTCCGTAACAATTCGCTCGATCTTCTCTGACTTGCCCCTGATGCGGTATCTAACTCGTCCATCGGACTCGATTGGCATATGTCGAATGATGGTATAGATCATCGGCGGTTCAGCAGTGGCACGTCCTTGTGGCCCTTGGGGTTGGTGGCGAACGTCTTCATTCAACTTATAAGCATGCGACATGTGTGACCTCAATGTTTGCGGCTGCCATAGCTTGAGGCGAACGCTGTTCTGTCGCCCCCGGCTAAAGCTCGTGGCCGAATACGAGACGCTCTAGTCCTCGAGAATGGATTTTGTAGCCTCGAATATCTGTTCCGCTGTGCCTTCGATCGTGCCCTTGGCCCAGGCCTGAAACACGGTCACGTAGGCGTTCTTGTAAGCCTCTTCGTCTGCAGAGAAGTAGACCTCATCTGTGGCGGTATCCAGGACAAGCGCGCCTTTATCGATGCAAATTTCTTCGATGAGAGCCAGTCGCTCTTCTTGCTCGGCGAGATGCCGCTTTACAATGCTCATTGAATCTCCTGTTTTGCGCTGATCGACGTTCTTCCGATGCATCGCAGCCCATGCACGGGCGGATGGCGTCATAGAGAGGTGGAACAAGCCGCTGAAGGAGTGCGCGACATCACTCAAGGAATCACACGCCTGGCACGGGACAAAGATGGCTCGAGGCTATTGGCTCGGTGCGACGATAGACGGCGCCGGACCGGGAGGATCGGTGATGACGAACATGCCGATCTGCGCGCCCGAAAGACAGATAAGCCACTTCGAAAATTCGATCTGACTCGTCGGCTCGGGCCGCGACGCCCCGTCATTTCACCTGTTCAGTCCGCTCATGTTGGCTTGGCAGCACCGGACCGAACGTCGAAGAGGAGCCACGACAAGTTCGCTGGCCTGTCGCAACCCGGGTCGAAGCAAAATCCCCGCCCCTGATGAATCAGGCGCGGGGGGACCACAAGCTCTGCCAGTACATCCGTGGCCAGAGCAACAGGTCGGCCGTGCTCTTAACTAAGCAGCACGAAGATTATCGGCAGCGGACTTGCCCGTACGACGGTCCGCGACGACGTCGTAAGACAGCGTCTGACCTTCGTTCAGCGTGCCCATTCCGGCGCGTTCAACCGCGCTGATATGAACGAAAACGTCGTTGCTGCCGTTTGCCGGCTGGATGAAGCCGAAGCCCTTTTGGCTGTTAAACCACTTCACTGTACCTGTATTCATCGGTCTTTCTTTCGCATGCGCGCAGGAGCTGGCGCGCGGACTTGCGGCCAGTATCCAGTCTTTCGATGTGGGAGAATGTCTGAAACGTGCGCGCCGTCAGGACTTGAGGCGAAAGCGGAACAGTGGTTCGGCCAGTATCGATGCTTGAGACTATACATGAGCAATCGGGAGATCACAAGGAGAACCGACAGCTCTTCTCGTCATGGCTGGCGCATTTTGCACCTCAGTTGAAGCCCGTGGTCACCAATGCTGAGCGCGAGGTGTTGTAAGAGGCTCCTGGTCTGCACGATCTGAGGTTCCTATTTCGCGCGCTATCCTGCATAGTTCGGCATGGCAAAAGTAAAAGTGAGCTTCAAACCACGTCGTAACTCGGAGGGCGATTGGACCATCGTCGCCGAGTACCCCGGCGCAGAACCTCGAGAGATCACGGGCTTCACGAGCAAAGCCGAAATCGATGAGTGGATGGACGGGGAGCGCCGGATCGCTTGGCTTCGATCGCAGGGCTACGCGAAGTGACACAATGATCGTTCCCTCAACTGACGTGTTGCCACTCCTGGCTTGAGGGAAGGCCGGCGGCAAAACCGGACAGCGCGGTAGCCCACCATCGCCGCTCCAGTTCCTGCTCGCCCTAAGCCGAGACCGGGCTCGCGAGGGTTCCCGTCCAAAACAGTCGCTCTCGCGCCGGCTTTATTCCCTATGCTCGTCGATCTCGGCGGCGACCTGTCCGTAGTTCAGCAGCGCAACCAGAGTCGTTCCGCCCAGGATATTGCCGAGCAGCGTCGGCATGAAGAAGTCGGACGCATATTGGGCGAACGATGCCCGGCCGCTCTGCACCAGAAAGGCGCACTCGACCGAACCCGCGACGATGTGCGCGAACTGGCCGAGTGCGACCACATAGGTCATCACCACGATGATGTGCGCGCGCGAGCCTTTGGCAGCCGGAAGAAGCCAGGCCATCGAGGCGATCAGCCAGCTGGCGAAGATGGCCTTGACGAAGGTGGTTGAGAACGTCCCCTCGATCGTGGGTCGGCTGAGATCGACGAAGGCGTCCACGATGCGCGGTTCGAAGACGTTGGTGTGAACGAGCGCGGAGGCGACTGCCCAGGTCCCTGCGATGTTCGAGGCGAGAACCAGGAGCCACAGTTTGAGCACGCGTCCCAAGGTGCCGAGATCCCTGTTGTGCAGCAGCGGGAGGATCGGCGTCAGCGTGTTCTCGGTGAAAAGCTGTTGTCGTCCCAGCACGACGACCAGGAAGCCGACGGTGTAGCCGAGCGGAGCCACCAGGCGTCGTATTGCCTCGTCCGAGATCAGCGCGTGAAACTCGCCCTGAACGATCAGCGACAGGCTGATCGAAAGGCCGGCGGCAAAACCTGATAGCACGATGGCCCACCATCGTCGCTCCAGCTCCTGCTCGCCTTCGGCGCGGATCGTCTCATGGATCAGCGCGGCGCTCGGCCGGCTCTGAGACTCGATCTGCCTGGTCTGGCGTGGCGACACGCCGTCGAGCTTGGATGCAGGGCTGAATGAGGCGCCGTCGCCAGGTTGATCCACGCTGCGATCTCCAGAAGGATGATCCAAGTCAAGACTTTCGGTGTCCCATTCAGTTCCCGTAAACGGTGTGGCCTGGCTCGGTGTGCGATGCAGAGCGCGCAGGAACCTTCGTCATGAGCGGGAGTTCGCCGTACGGGCAAGGCTAAAAGTCACGAGGTCAGCCGTGCAAGATGACGTGCGCGTGCGTTCGACCGCTGAGATCGCGGGTCATCCGATTCATCCCATGTTGGTGCCGATCCCGATCGCGTGTTTCATCGGGGCGCTGCTGACCGACATCGCCTATGTCGCTAGCGCCGAGATCATGTGGGCGGATTTTTCGGCCTGGCTGCTGCTCGCCGGCGTCATCTTCGGTGTGCTGGCGGCGATCGCGGGGCTGATCGATTTCCTCGGCAACCGCTTGGTGCGGGCGCAGGCGCCGGCCTGGCCGCATCTGATCGGCAATGCGCTGGCGCTGATCCTGGCGATCTTCAACACCATGATCCACATGCGCGATGCCTGGACCTCGGTGTGGCCGAGCGGGCTCATTCTGTCCGCGGTCACTGTGTTGATCCTGCCGATCACGGGCTGGCTCGGCTGGGCCATGGTCTATCGCCACGGCGTGGGAGTTGCGCGATGAAGTCTGCGATGGTCCGCGCGCTGCTCTGCGCGTCGCTGCTGGGTCTGGCCGGCTGCAATGACGGCAGCGGCGATCCCAACGCCCAAGTCGGCGCCAACCCGGCGCTTCCGGAGATCCAGCAATATCTGCTGCCGCCGGTCCACATTGCGCGCATCGTCGGCTGGAAGAAGGATGAGACGCCTAATGTGGCTGAGGGGCTGCAAATCAAGGCCTTCGCGACCGGCCTGCAGCATCCTCGCTTCATCTACGTTCTTCCAAATGGCGATGTGCTGGTGGCGGAATCCAAGGCGCCCAAGGGAGGCGCGATCAAGCGGCCCAAGGAATTCGTCATGGGATATATCGAATCCTGGGCGACTTCCGGCAGTGACGACACCGGGCCGGGTAACCGCATCACGCTGCTGCGCGACAGCAATGGCGACGGCGTGCCGGAGACGCAAACCGTCTTCCTCGACCATCTCAACTCGCCGTTCGGCGTCGCGCTAGTTGGCAACGACCTCTATGTTGCCAATACCGACGCCATCGTCAGATATCCCTACACGGAGGGGGACACCAAGATCACCGCACCCGGCACGGTGCTGACCCCGCTACCGGGCGGTCCGATCAACCATCACTGGACCAAGAGCCTGGTCGCCAGCCCCGACGGCTCGAAGCTCTATGCGGGTGTCGGCTCCAACAGCAACATCACCGAGAACGGCCTGGAGGCCGAGCACAACCGCGCCGCCATCCTCGAGATCGATCGCGCCAGCGGCCGCTGGCGCGTCTTCGCAAGCGGCCTGCGCAATCCCAACGGCCTCAGCTTCGAGCCGCAGACCGGCGCATTGTGGACGGTCGTGAACGAGCGCGACGAACTCGGTCCCGATCTCGTGCCCGATTACATGACCTCGGTGAAGGACGGCGGCTTCTACGGCTGGCCCTACAGCTATTTCGGCCAGCACGTCGATCCCCGGGTCAAGCCGGAGCGGCCGGATCTCGTCGCCAAGGCGATCGTGCCTGATTACGCGCTGAGTTCGCATGTCGCCCCGCTCGGGCTTGCCTTCAACACCGGCACCGGCCTGCCGGCCGCCTATCGCGGCGGCGCCTTCGTCGGCGAGCACGGCAGCTGGAACAGGCAGGTGCTCAATGGCTACAAGGTCGTGTTCGTGCCGTTCCAGGACGGCAAGCCGAGCGGCCCGCCGCAGGACGTCGTCACCGGGTTCCTCAACAGCGACAACAAGGCGCGCGGCCGCCCGGTCGGTGTCGCCTTCGACAAAACCGGCGCGCTCTTGGTCGCGGACGACAGCGGCAACACGGTCTGGCGGGTGAGCGCGACCCATCCGCAGCTGACGCAACGTTAAGCCCGCCGGCGCGTTATCGGACAACAGGTGCTGAAAGCCAGATTCTGACAGAGCCAGGAGTGGACAATGGGCCTTGCGCAATATGCCATCGTGCCGGTGCGAGACGAGTGGGGCGTGCTTCATGACGGCGACGTCAAGAACACATACGCCACCAAGGAAGCTGCTTTCGAGTCCGCAGTCGCCGCCGCATCCCTCGCGTTGCGTGAGGGACATGAAGTCCAGGTCAGCGTGCCCGGCCGCGAGGTGGGAGGCAACGCGCTCGGCGTCAAGGACAACGCTTGAGAAGCAAGGCTACGCTTTTAAAAGGAGACGCGATGACCAAGCCCCGTGAGCCCAACGGCGTCGAGCCATCCCGCTCCGAGGACGACATTCAGCGCGAGCAGCTCGGTCCCCGCGGCGTGCCGGGCGCGCCCGATCCGGCCAAAATGACGCCGCAGCGCGAGAAGAAGACACCGAAGCAGGTCGATCCCGGCCACACGGCTTGAGGCGGCTCCGCCGCGGCTACCCGATGAACCGCACGCGGCGCGCGGCAACCCCCCATCATTTCCGCATAGGCATTTGAAATCGAGCCATCGGCTTCGAGGACATCGTGCGTGCCGCCGGCCCCGAGCATCGCCGCTGCCCGGGCGTTCGCCCGCCATAACATCATGTTAGGTTTATCGCATAACTGGGTAATTGTGTTATCCAGGCGAAAGCCTATGCTCCTCCTCACTCAAGACACCGATCGGCAGTGCCAAGCGCTCGCGGAGCTCCGCAGAGCGCCTGGGGATTGCTGCCGAATTTTCCAACGAAGCCCGCCAACGGGACGTCAACAAACAAGACAGATCGGGAGGACATTCTCTGATGGCTACCACGCGTGCGATCCATGACATGAGTCAGTCCAGAAAGGCTGCTGCAAGCGGCTGGATCGGCTCGGCTCTCGAATATTACGACTTCTTCATCTACGCGACGGCGGCGTCGCTGATCTTCCCGCAGATCTTCTTCCCATCCGACAACCCCACCGTTGCGATCGTCGCATCGCTTGCGACCTATGGCGTCGGCTACGTCGCGCGGCCGATCGGGGCGTTCGTGCTCGGTCATTGGGGCGACACGCATGGCCGCAAGACCGTGCTCATCGTCTGCATGTTCCTGATGGGCATTTCGACGATGGCGGTCGGATTGCTGCCGACCTATCAGCAAGCCGGCATCCTGGCGCCGATCCTGCTCGTGATGTTGCGCCTCGTGCAGGGATTTGCCGTGGCCGGCGAAATCTCCGGCGCGAGCTCGATGATCCTGGAGCACGCGCCGTTCGGCCGGCGCGGCTTCTATGCGAGCTTCGCTCTTCAGGGCGTGCAGGCCGGACAAATTCTCGCGGCAGCCGTCTTCCTGCCGCTGGCGGCCTACATGCCGACCGAGGCCTTCAACAGCTGGGGCTGGCGGATCCCGTTCCTGCTCAGCTTCTTCGTCATCGTCGCCGGCTACATTATCCGCCGCGAAGTCGACGAAACGCCGGCCTTTGCCCGGGAGGAGAAGCGCGGAGAAACGCCGCGGGCTCCGATCGTCCAGGCCATCCGCTTGAGCTGGCCCGACATGCTCCGGGTCATCTGCATGGCGCTGATGAACGTGATTCCGGTCGTTGCGACCATCTTCGGCGCGGCCTATGCGGTGCAGCCGGCCTATGGCATCGGCTTTGCGAAGGACGTCTATCTCTGGATCCCGGTGCTCGGCAACATGCTGGCCGTATTCGTCATTCCCTTCGTCGGCCATCTCTCCGACAAGGTCGGCCGCAAGCCTCCGATCATCGTGGGCGCGCTGCTCTCCGGCCTGCTCGCCTTCGGCTATCTCTATGCCATCAGCATCCGGAACGTGCCGCTCGCGATCCTGCTGTCGCTGTTGATGTGGGGCGTGGTCTATCAGGGCTACAACGCGATCTTCCCGAGCTTCTATCCGGAGCTGTTTCCGACCCGCACAAGGGTGTCGGCGATGGCGATCTCGCAGAACATCGGGACCACGATCACCGCATTGCTGCCTGCGTTGTTCGCGACCGTGGCGCCTCCCGGATCGGCCAACATTCCCCTGACGGTCGGGGCGATCGCCTTCGGCATCACGGTCATCGCGGCGCTGGCGGCTGTCACGGCCCGCGAGACCTATCGGATCAAGATCGACGATCTCGGCAATCCCCAGGCCGTTCCGATGGCCCGGGACGATTATGAGCGGCAGCGTGCGGCAGCAGCAAGCCGGGCGACCGCACTTCCGACCTGACCCGGACGAACAAGGCCCTGTCGCTGCGATTGACCAATGTTGCGGCGGCAGGGTTTCACGCGTAGCAAGACGAGCCGAACGTTGTGCGCGCGAGCGCGAAGATCATGAGGTCGCTGGATGAACCCCGCTGTCATTGCCGTCGCCATCACCGGCTCCGTTCCGCGCAAGAAGGACAATCCGGCGGTGCCGATCCTGCCCTCCGAGCAGATCGAATCGACGCATCAGGCCTTCGAGGCGGGCGCCACGCTCGCGCATATCCACGTCCGCAACGATGACGAGACGCCGTCCTCCGACCCCGAGCGTTTTGCCCGGGTGCAGGAGGGGATCAAAAAGCATTGTCCGGATATGATTGTCCAGTTCTCGACCGGCGGGCGCGGCCGCGATCCCTCGGCACGCGGATCGGCGCTCTACCTCAAGCCCGACATGGCCTCGCTCTCGACCGGATCGGTGAACTTTCCGACCATCGTCTACGAGAACAGCGCCGCGCTGGTCGAGACGCTCGCCACCGGCATGAAGGCGAACGGCATCCGGCCGGAAATCGAGATTTTCGATCTGTCGCATCTGCATGGCGCCCGCCGCCTGATCGAGGCGGGCCTCATCGACGCGCGTCCGCACGTGCAGTTCGTCATGGGCGTCAAGAACGCCATGCCGGCGGACGAGCATGTGCTCGACATTCTCCTGGGCGAGCTCAGGCGGCTGATCCCGAAGGCGACCTGGACCGCGGCCGGAATCGGCCGCCACCAGGCCGAAGTCATGGGCTGGGCGCTCGCCCGCGGCGCGGACGCCGTCCGCACCGGGCTCGAGGACAATATCCGCATCGACAAGACGCGCCTTGCTGCCAGCAACGCCGAGCTCGTGACCCTGGCCTGCGAGGCGGTCGCGCGCCATGGCCGGCGCGTTGCGACCGCGACCGAAGCGCGATCGCTGCTCGCCATAGCAGGGTAGGGCGACTTCCTCGCCTGACATGCTTCCGGCTCCCGCCTGCCATTCGGCGGCCGGCGTTCCCGTGGCCCGAGTCTCCGAGTAGACAGGTGCTACAGGCGTACTCGGCGCCTGCCGGGCAGGCGACGTTTGGAATGCAGTTCTTGAAATCTGACGGCAGGCTCATCGGGGTCCTGCTGGTGCTTGCGATCACGCAGCTGGTCGGATGGGGCACGATCGGGCTTCCCGCCATCGTCGGGCGCGATCTCGCCGCCGATCTCGGCATGAGCCTGCCGGCAGTGTTCGCCGGGACGTCCGTCCTCTACGTCTCGATGGGGCTGTGCGGCCCGCTGCTCGCGAAGTCGTTTGCGCGGCACGGGGCGCGGACGGTCATGATGGTCGGCACGATCGTCACTGCGCCGGGCTTCGTGCTGCTGTCACTCGCGCGCGAGCCGATGCTGTATTTCGCCGCATGGATCATCCTCGGCGTCGCCGGCAGCGCCACGCTGTCGACCGGCGCCTATATCATGTTGAACGAGATCGCAGGCCGGCAGGCCAAGAACGCGATCGGCGCGCTGATGCTGGTGACGGGCCTGTCCAGCAGCATCTTCTGGCCGACGACCTCGTTCCTGAGCGGTCATCTCGGCTGGCGGGGGACGTGCCTGGTCTACGCGGCGATGATGCTCCTCGTCAGCCTCCCGCTCTATGCGTTCGCCGCGCCGCGCCGGAAGATCGCAAAGGACGATGGCGCCGCGCCGGCGAAGCGGCTGCCGCCACCCGCGATTGCACGGAGCACCTTCGGCCTCGTCGTCGCCGCGATCACGCTGAACGCCTTCGTCAATTTCGGCATCGGCGCGATCCTGATCGAGCTGTTGCGGGCGGAGGGGCTGGCGCCGGCTCAGGCGCTTTTGTTCGGCTCGATGCTGGGCGTGATCCAGGTCAGCGCCCGCGGGCTGGATTTCCTCGGCGGCGGGCGATGGGACGGCATCACCACCGGGCTCGTCGCGGGCAGTGCGTTGCCGCTCGCCATGCTGCTGCTGATGACGAGCGAGGGCGCCACCTGGGCGGTGGCGGTCTTCATCCTGCTCTATGGCGCCGGCAGCGGCGCAATGGCGGTGGCGCGGGCGACCATCCCGCTCGTGTTCTACGACCAGGCCGAGTTCGCCAAGGCGATGTCGATGATCGCGCTGCCGCTCAATCTGGCCTCCGCGATCTCGCCGCCGCTCCTGGTCGGTCTGCTCACCCAATTCGGCAGCCGCGGCGCGCTCGGCCTGACGCTGGTGTTCTCCTGCGCGACGGTGCTGATCCTGGTTCTGCTCGCTCGACGCCGGCCGCGGGTGGCGGTGGTTGCGACCTGAACCGATCACGCAATATTCGCGGCGCGGAAAGTTTGCGGATGGCGATCACCTCCGGCCACAGGAGGAGATAGCCGTATGCCGCCAGTGCAGTGCTCAGGGCGCGAAAATGATGGTATCCGCAGGAAGCGCCGCCTGCGATCCCGCGCGCCGCGCCAAGATCCAGTTCCCGGAGGAAGCTTACATGTCGGCCCTGCCGCTCTCAGGCATCAAGATCCTTGACCTCACCCGCGTGCTGGCCGGGCCGCTGTCGGCCCAGATGCTGGGCGATCTCGGTGCAGAGGTGATCAAGATCGAGCGGCCGGGCACCGGCGACGACGCGCGCGCCTTCGGACCGCCTTACCTGGCCGACCCCGAGGGCAAGGCCAACAACAACAATTCGTTCTATCTCTGCGCCAACCGCAACAAGAAGTCGGTCACCGTCAACATCGCCAAGCCCGAAGGGCAGGCGATCGTCCGCGAGCTCGCCAAGGACGCCGACGTCTTCATGGAGAATTACAAGGTCGGCGATCTCAAGCGCTACGGCCTTGACTATGAGACCATCAAGGCGATCAATCCCGGCATCATCTATTGTTCGGTGACCGGCTTCGGCCAGACCGGACCCTATGCGCCGCGCGCCGGCTACGACGCCATCCTGCAGGCGATGGGCGGGCTGATGAGCGTCACCGGCCATATCGACGGCGAGCCTGGCGAGGGCCCGATGAAGGTCGGCCCGTCGATCGTCGATTACATGACCGGCATGAACGCCTCGATCGGAATTCTCTCGGCGCTCTACCATCGCGACGCCAGGGGCGGGCAGGGACAGCACATCGACGTCTGCCTGTTCGATACCGTGATCGCATCCTTGTCGCACTGGCTGCAGATCTATCTCGTCAACGGCAAGACGCCGCCGCGCCGCGGCACCTGGGGCAATGGCGGCATGCCGGCCGGCGTGTTCCGCTGCGCCGACGGCGAGCTGATGCTGGTGGTCGGCAATGACGGCCAGTTTCAGCGCACCTGCGCCGTGCTCGGTGCGCCCGAGCTCGCGAACGATCCGCGCTTCGTCAAGAACAACGACCGCGTTGTGCACGGCAAGGAGATCATGGCGATCTTCGCCGGCCTGTTCCTGAAGCAGCCGGTGGCCTACTGGCTGGACAAGCTGGAGGAGGCCGGCGTGCCCTCGGGGCCGATCAACAATTTCGAGCAGGTGTTCTCCGACCCGCACGTTCAGTCGCGCGGCATGCGGGTGAATGTGAACCATCCCTTCGAGCCCGATCTGTCGCTGGTCCGCAACGCGCTGACGCTCTCGGAGACCCCGATCAAGGACTACCGTGCCCCGCCGCTTCTGGGCGAGCACACCCAGGAGGTGCTCGGCGGCAAGCTCGGCTATGATGCCGGCAAGATCGATGCGCTGAAGCAGCAGGGCATCATCTGACGCTCTCTGTTCCCGCCGCCAAGAGGCCGGGATTCAAGCGCAGCGCGACTGTTGCGGCAGCCATGCGACGCGCGCACCATGCTGGGGCTTGCGTGAAGCTTGCCCGCAACCCCCGTTAATCCCGGTCCGTAGTCGCACAGGCTTCCGCTTTGCCTCAGACTCTGTTTCGATCTCTCCACTTGAGTTCGGGGAGGGAAGTGAATGTCCTACACGATCGGGTTCCAGGCCAAGGACCAGAAGGCCGTTCTGGCGACCGAGGCGGCCACCGCCAATCAGGCCGTCGCCATCATTGCCGCGCTGCGGCAAAGCGCTGACGAGATCAAGTTCATCCGCTCACCGCAGGAAGGCGAGATGGGCATCGAGATGCTGCTGCTGCTTGCCAAGGAAGAGGCCGAGGAGATGCCGCAGCGGGCGTAGTTCCCCGCATCCACACTTCGAGCTTAAGCGAACCATGCCGGCTGCAGAATCGTGTAGTCAGCGGATAGACTCGCTCGAACCGAAGGTGGCCGCCATGAAACGCGAAGCGCTCCGCGTCGAACCGATCTCGTCGTTCCTCGATCGCTGGAAGGCGCCGACCTCGCCGGTGACGCGCGCCGGCAACATGATCTTCGTGTCCGGCCTGCCACCGTTCGACCCCGGCACCGGCGAGATCGCCGTTGCCCCGATCGAGCGTCAGAGCGAGATCATCATGGAGCAGATGAAGCTGTGCCTCGAGACGGCCGGCGCCTCCCTCGACAACGTTATGAAGTGCAACGTCTATTGCACCTCGACCAAACACTTCGCCGCCTTCAACGCGGTTTATGCGCGTTACTTCCCGCATGACCCGCCGGCGCGGATCTTCGTCTGCACGCCGGAATGGTTTGGCCCCTTCGACGTCGAGATCGACTGCATCGCGATGATGTGAGGCTCCAAAGTACGCATGGTCTTTTCGGAAAACCGCTTCGCACTTTGCGCTAACGCGGCCCTTCGGGTCCGGATCATGCGCTAGCGCGCCGCTACCTTTGAAGGCGCCTTGCTCTCCGCCCGCCCCGCCGTCAGCGCCATCGTCGCCACGCTGACGACGCGCGCGACCACGTCCTCGACGTCGTCGAGATCGCATTTGCCTTCCGACAGCTTGGTCAGCCGCTCGCTCTCGCGGATGGTGTGATGCGCCATCGCGAGCGCGAAGTTGAGGCCCCAATAGATATCGACGTCGCTGCGGTCGGGCAGGGATCGTCGCATCGCGCCGGCGAATTTGCGCAAATGGTCGATCTCGCGGTTCTTGATGCGCCGGATCGGCGGCACGGATTCGATCGAGGCGCGGATCATGAAGCGCGCGGCGGTCGAGCGCTGGTTCTCCGGCCCCAGGCAGCCGCGCAAGGTCGGCCCGACCAGCGCGCGCAGGATCACCTCGATCGGCGCGCGGCCGCCGCCTTGCTCCTCCGCCGCCTTCAATTCGCGCAGGCGCTCGCGGTTGGTGGCGATCGACCGCGTGACGAACAGTTCCGCGATCAGCTCGTCCTTGGAGCCGAAATGATAGTTCACCGCGGCGAGGTTGACGCCGGCCTCCGCGACGATGTCGCGCAGCGTCACGTCGCCGAAGCCGCGGTCGGCATAGAGCCGTTCGGCGGCGGCGAGAATGGCAGACCTCGTATGATCGCTGGCCATGGATGCCCTCGGGGAGGGAGTTGCAATTCAAACAGTTGTATGAAACTATCGTTTGAAGGCCGGGAAAAGTCAATCCGCATTCGGGACTCGTTCGCAAAAGCGGCCGGGTTTCGACAGGTCCGCAACGCCGGCGCATTCGCGCTTGCGGGTCACGCGATGCGGGAGGACAGTCCGGGCAAAAGGACTAGCGAAAGAGAGGAGCGTCCCATGGACTTCGATATGTCGCCCAAGCAGAAGGAATGGCTCGACCGCGTGCGGTCCTTCATGGCCAAGCACGTGCGCCCGGCTGTGCCGATCTACGATCAGCAGGACAAGAGCGGCGACCGCTGGAAGGTGATCCCGGTCCTCGAGGACCTCAAGAAGAAGGCGAAGGCCGAAGGCCTCTGGAACATGTTCATGCCGCCGAGCGAGCATGAGGACGACGAATTCCGCGGCGCGGGACTGACCAATCTCGAATACGCGCTTTTGTCGGAAGAGATGGGCCGCATCACCTGGGCCTCGGAAGTGTTCAATTGTTCCGCGCCCGACACCGGCAACATGGAAGTGTTCATCCGCTACGGCACCAAGGAGCAGAAGCGGAAATGGCTGCGCCCGCTGATGGACGGTGAGATCCGCTCCGCCTTCTTGATGACGGAACCGGCGGTCGCCTCGTCCGACGCCACCAACATCGAGACCCGCATCGAGCGCGACGGCGACCATTACGTCATCAACGGTCGCAAATGGTGGTCGTCCGGCGTCGGCGATCCCCGCTGCAAGATCGCGATCCTGATGGGCAAGACCGACTTCAAGGCGGCCAAGCACCAGCAGCAGTCGCAGATCCTGGTTCCGCTCGACACGCCAGGCATCAAGGTGGAGAAGATGCTGCCGGTGTTCGGCTTCGACGACGCGCCCCACGGCCATGCCCAGGTGCTGCTCGAGAACGTGCGCGTACCGAAGGAGAACATCCTGCTCGGCGAAGGCCGCGGCTTCGAGATTGCGCAGGGCCGTCTCGGTCCGGGCCGTATCCATCACTGCATGCGCACCATCGGCAAGGCCGAGGAGGCGCTGGAGAAGATGGTGAAGCGGCTCGCCTCGCGCACCGCGTTCGGCAAGAAGATCGTCGAGCACAGCGTTTGGGAGCAGCGCATCGGCGAAGCCCGCACCAACATCGAGATGACGCGGCTTTTGTGCCTCAAGGCGGCCGACATGATGGACAAGGTCGGCAACAAGACCGCACAGGCCGAGATCGCCATGATCAAGGTCGCCGCGCCCAACATGGCGTTGAAGATCATCGACGAGGCGATCCAGGCCTTCGGTGGCGGCGGCGTCTCGGATGAAGCGGGCCTTGCCAAGGACTACGCCCACATCCGCACGCTCCGTCTCGCCGACGGCCCGGACGAGGTGCACAACCGCGCCATTGCCAGGCTCGAGCTTCGGAAGTATGCAAACTCTCCAAGTCACTGAGAGGGAGGGCCCGACGGCGCTCCCGACCTGAAGCAACGACAGGGCTTGATCCGGTGACCGCTTGACGCAAGTGCGTCAGCGGTTACCGATTAGGATCATGCTCGACCTGAAATGGTCAGGACTGAAGAGGGAGCGTCACCGTGGCTGACGGCGTCAGGAAAGACGAAGAGTTCTCGGGCACCAAGCCGGTCGAGGAGCGGCATCGTTTCGACGAGCTGCGCCTCGAGGCGTGGATGCGCGAGAACGTGGAAGGTTATGGAGGCCCGCTGGTCGTGCTCCAGTTCAAGGGCGGCCAGTCCAACCCAACCTATCGCCTTAACACGCCGAACCGTTCCTACGTGATGCGCCGCAAGCCGTTCGGCAAGCTGCTGCCCTCGGCGCATGCGGTCGACCGCGAATATCGCGTCATCGCGGCCCTTGGAAAGCAGGGCTTTCCGGTCGCGCGCGCCTATGCGCTGTGCCAGGACGACGGCGTCATCGGCGCGGCCTTCTACATCATGTCGATGGAGGAGGGGCGCGTGTTCTGGGATCCGACGCTGCCGAGCCAGGATCCTGACGCGCGCCGAAAGATCTTCACCAGCAAGATCGAGACGCTGGCCAAGCTCCACATGTTCGATCCTGTTGCCATCGGGCTCGGCGACTTCGGCAAGCCCGGCAACTATTTTGCGCGGCAGATCGACCGCTGGACCAAGCAGTACCGGGCTTCCGAGACCCAGCACATTCCCGAGTTCGAGAAGGTCGCCGAATGGCTGCCCAGGACCGTGCCGGAGCAGGCGCGCGTCTCGGTCGTCCATGGCGATTACCGCCTCGACAACATGATTTTCCACGCGACGGAACCGCGCGTGCAGGCCGTGCTGGACTGGGAGCTGTCGACGCTCGGCGATCCCATGGCCGACTTCACCTATCTCTTGATGCAGTGGATCATGCCGGGCCTCGAGGGCGCCGATCTCAAGGCGCTCAATATCCCGAGCGTGGAGGAGGCGGCGCAGATTTACTGCAACGTCACGCAGATGACGGTGCCTGATCTCAACTGGTATTTCGCCTACAATTTGTTCCGTCTCGCCGGCATCACCCAAGGCATCGCCGGCCGCGTCCGCGACGGCACCGCCGCCAACGCCAAGGCGCTGGAGTCAGCCAAGCGCACCGTGCCGCTGTCAAAGGCCTCATGGGAATACGCGCAGAAGGCAGGCGCGGTGTAGGAACAACGAAGGCGCGGCTGATGGCCGCGCCTTTTTTCTTCGCGGCTGGTTTCGTAGGGTGGGCAAAGGCGCGTAGCGCCGTGCCCACCATCTCTCCGCGATCACACGAAAACGGTGGGCACGCTTCGCTTTGCCCACCCTACGGCACCTACGCTTCGTAGTCTCCGTCATTGCGAGCGCAGCGAAGCAATCCAGATTATTTCAGCGGTGGCAGCCTGGATTGCTTCGCTGCGCTCGCAATGACGAGGAGGCGGAATGCGAGACTCGCAATTCACACCGCGCAAGCGCCTTTCGCAGCGACCGAGTCCTTGTATTCCTTGTGTGCCCAATCCGCTCCGGGAGACCCGCGCATGATCGACCACACTACCCTCATCACTTACGTCCTCATCGTGCTCGGTTTCGTCTTCATTCCGGGACCGGCAACGCTGCTCACCATGGCGCGGGCGGCAAGCTCGGGAACGAAGGTCGGCATCGCCACGGGTGCGGGAATCGCCGCTGGAGACGTGGTACACACGGGGATGGCGATTGTCGGACTCTCGGCGATCATCGCCACATCGGCGTTGCTGTTCAGCATCGTCAAATATGCGGGCGCCGCGTTCCTGATCTATCTCGGCATTCGCGCGATGCTGGACAAGGCGCCGATCGAGCTGAACGGCAGCGCCCCCACGATCAGCGCAGGTCGCGCATTCCGCGAGGCCGTGCTGGCCGAAGTGCTCAATCCCAAGACCGCGCTGTTCTTCCTGGCGTTCCTGCCGCAATTCGTCCAGCCGGAGTCCGGATCAACCGCTCTTCAGCTTGCGATCCTCGGCATGGTCTTCGTGCTGCTCGGCCTCGTCAGCACGGTCGTGTTCGCCGTAGGGGCGGGGCGTCTCGGCCAACTTCTTCGCCGTCACCCGGCTGTCGTCAGATGGCAGGGCAAGGTGGTCGGGACCATTTACTGCGCAGTCGGCGTTCGGCTCGCCCTGCAGGAGCGGTGAGGCGGCCAGCCTGGCTCTCGTAGGGTGGGCAAAAGCGCGTAGCGCTGTGCCCACCATCTTTGCGCGATCAGGTAATAGTGGTGGGCACGCTTCGCTTTGCCCACCCTACGGCAGCGCCGCCTAAGACGCCGTCTTCGCACAATGCGCGATCAGCCTCTCAACAAACCCCGCGCACTTCTCCAGCTCTGCCATCTCCACGAACTCGTCCGGCGTATGCGCCTGTGCGATCGCGCCGGGGCCGATCACCACCGAGGGGATGTCGGCGATGCTGGCGAACAGGCTCGCCTCGGTGCCGAAAGCGACCTTGGCGTGGTCGTTGCGCCCCGCGAGGCTCTTGGCCAGCGTCACGATGGCGGCGCCGGCGGCGGTGTCGAGTGCGGGATAGTCGAGGATCTCCTCGAAATCGATGCCGCAGTCGGGATGCCTCGCCTTCATCGCCGGCTCGATCTCGGCCTTGGCCCAGGCGACGATCGCATCGGTCACCTCCTTGGACTCGGTGATGCCGATGCCGCGGCATTCGAAATCCACGGTGCAGGTATCCGGCACGATGTTCAGCGCCGCGCCGCCATGCACGATGCTGGTGAGCAGCGTCGAATGCGGCACGTCGTAGATGCTGTCGCTCGATCGCGCAGCCTCGAGCGCCACGGCGCGGCGGCGGATCTCGACGATCAGTTCGGCGGCATATTCGATCGCATTGACGCCGTCGGGGGCGATCGAGGAATGACGCGCGAGCCCGCGGAACGTGGCGCGCACGCCATGCTTGCCCTTGTGGCCGATGATGACCTGCATCTGGGTCGGCTCGCCGATGAAGGCGCCGAGCGGCCTGATCGTCTTCTTCGCGACCTCGTGCAGCATCGGCCTCACGCCGACGCAGCCGATCTCCTCGTCATAGGAGATCGCCAGATGAATTGGCGTCTTGAGTCTCGCCTCCACCATCTCCGGCACCATGGCGAGGCACACCGCGACATAGCCCTTCATGTCGGTGGTGCCGCGGCCGTAGAGCTTGCCGTCGCGCTCCACCAGCTTGAACGGATCATGGCTCCAGTCCTGGCCCACGACAGGCACCACATCGGTATGGCCCGACAGCACGAATCCCGGCCGATCCTCCGGCCCGATCGTGACCCAGAGCGAAGCCTTCTCGCCAGTGTCGTCGACGATGCGCTCGCCCTTGATACCGAAGGAGGCGAGATAGCTCTCGATATGGGCAATCAGGGGCAGGTTGGTGCGGTCGCTGACGGTGTCGAACGAGACGAGGTCGGCGAGGAGCTTTCGGATGCGGTCGGGTCTTGAGCTTGGCATTGTCATATTCTGTTGGAGAGCAGGAAGGCTGAGGTGCCTGCAGGAACCATACCAACGTGGCGGTGGGATGGGCAAATCAACACCGCAGCCGTCATTCCGGCCTCGCGACTTCGTCGCGCCCCGGAATGACGGGGAGGTCTACCAAACCTTGCGTTGTCCGTCGGGCAAAACACCAAGGCATCGGTCAAGACGAGGCCGATGAAATATTCCACTTTACCGAAATTCGGAAATGACGTATGTGTCGCGCAACCCGGCCCAAGGAAGAGGGGCGTATCGCGATCGTCACGAACGCGGGCCGGGCGGCGGTGGACGCGGATGGCGTCGGCGCGAACGGCTTTGCAGGGCGGGCAACCGTGAGCGAGGACCTCGCGCATACGACCGGTGCCATCGGCGTACGGCAAAATCGTGTGGTCCTGACGCCCGGGGTCTGTGTGTCAAGTCTTGTGGTGATGTGGTTGCCCGACCGGGCGATGCGCATCAGCCATCCGCAAGGCGACGGGGGCAATAGTGCATCGCTCCCCGGGGAGAGCGCGACATAAGCCGTAAAACCACTGCGCAGGGAAGGCCGGATGTTTGGCTTCACCTGTATGCCGCTGTGCAAATTCTTGTTGCCACCTTTCGCACAGTGGACCGTGGGTGCCCGGCCGGCACCCGGTCTTCCCTGCGCCCTTTTCACAGAGGGCGAAGCCACCAGGCAAAGCTCGGGCGAGATGCGCCGCGAGGACGCGAAGGCGTGCCTGCAACGACACACTCGCTGTCATCGCCCGGTTTAACCGGGCGATCCAGTACTCCGAGACAGTTATGGCTCAATCGATAGGCCGCGGCGTACTGGATTCCCCGCCTTCGCGGGGAATGACAGTCGCATTTGCAGGGCGATCTCCTGCCACACTCCGTCATTGCGAGCGCAGCGAAGCAATCCAGAAATGCATCCGCAGAAAGATTCTGGATTGCTTCGCTGCGCTCGCAATGACGATGTTGAGGCAGGTGTGCGCCAACCTCCGCTCTCGTGCCCCGGACGCTGCGTAGCACGAAGTGATGCCCTGCAGAGCCGGGGCCCACGCAGCAACAAACGCCGTAGC